>DASUOK010000207.1:0-7340 GCA_036276675.1 Gaiellaceae bacterium
CTACCAGGCGCTGGGCGGGCGCTGCCGTATCCAGCGCCACCCAGACCTTGCCCATACCGCCCGCACCGATGGCCGAAACCAGCTGGTAGCGCCCGATCCGGACCGCGGGCTCGAGCTCATCCCGCTCCGAGAGCCGCCGGAAGGGCACGAGCTGGCAGCGCGAGCGGATCGTCGCCGGCAGCGGCCCGAGCTCGTCGGCGACGAGCAGGATCAGCGCGTAGGGCGGCGGCTCCTCGAGGTCCTTCAACAGCGCGTCGGCGGCGTCCTCGTTCAGCAGGTGGGCGGAGAGGATCACGTAGACGCGCCGGGCGGCCTCGAACGGCCGCATGTGCAGGTCGTGCCGCAGGGCGCGGATCTCGTCGATCCGGATCATCTCGCCGAGCGGCTCGAGCAGGTAGAGGTCCGGGTGGGTGCCGTGCTCCACACGCGCGACGTCGCCGAGGGCGGCGCCTGCGAACGCGAGCGCCGCCCGGCGCTTACCGGTGCCGGGCGGCCCGTGCAGGAGGTACGCGTGCGCCGCTCCCTCGGCGAGCGCGGCGCCGAGCAGCCGCTTCGCCTCAGCCTGTTCAGGCAGGTCGTCGAAGCTCATCGTGAACCTGCTCGGCGATCGTCTCGGCGGGGAGCGCGCCGTCGAGGACGACGATGCGCTCGGGGTGGAGCGCAGCGAGCTGTGCGTACGCGTCGGCCACCCGCCCGTGGAAGTCCACACCGGCGCGCTCGATCCGGTCCGGGGCCGTCCCGACCCGGCCGCCGGCGGTCGCGGGATCAACGGCGAGGACAAACGTCCGCTCGGGCAGGAGGCCGCCGACCGTCGCGAGGTTCAGCTCCCAGACCTCCTCCAGGCCGAGCCCGCGTCCGATCCCCTGGTAGACGACGGAGCTGTCGAGGTAGCGGTCGAGGAGCACGTCGGCGCCGCGCGCGAGCGCGGGCGCGACGACCTCGGCCACGAGCTCGGCCCGCGCGGCCGCGTAGAGGAGCGCCTCGGCCCAGGGTGTCATCTCCTCGCCATGCAGCAGGAGGGCGCGGATCCTCTCGCCGAGCTCGGTGCCCCCGGGCTCGCGCGCCGTCACGACCTCGCGCCCGTCGGACTCGAGCCGGGCCTGCAACAGCCGCACCTGCGTCGTCTTCCCCGACCCGTCGAGTCCCTCGAAGCTCACGAACATCCGGCTGCCTAGGATACGGCGATGCGGGCCGCCGTCACGGGAGGAGCCGGGTTCATCGGCTCGCACGTCGTCGACGCGCTCGTCGCGCGCGGTGACGAGGTCCTCGTGGTCGACGACCTCTCCACGGGCAGGCGCGAGTGGGTGAACGCCGCGGCCGAGCTGCGCGTCCACGACATCCGGACGCCGTACGAGCTCGAGGTGGACGTCGTCTTCCATCTCGCCGCGCAGGCGGACGTCGGCACCTCGATGCAGCGACCGGGCTTCGACGCCGAGGTGAACGTCGTCGGCACCGTGAACACCCTCGAGGCTGCGCGGGGCTGCGGCGCCGAGGTCGTCTTCTCCTCCACGGGCGGCGCGATCTACGGCGAGGTCGACGCTCCCGCGACGGAGGCGACGCCGCGCCGGCCCGTCTCCGCGTACGGGATCGCGAAGCTCGCGGCCGAGGCGTACGTCGAGGGCTGGAACCGGATCCACGGCACGCGCCACAGCGTCCTCCGCTTCGCGAACGTCTACGGGCCGCGACAGTCCGCGTCGCTCGAGGGGGGCGTCGTCTCCATCTTCATGGAGCGGCTGCGCAGCGGAGTCGAGACACTCGTCTTCGGCGACGGCGCGCAGACCCGCGACTACGTCTACGTCGGCGACGTCGTCGAGGCGGTGCTCGCCGCGGTCGGGCGCGGCGGCGTCTTCAACGTCGGCACCGGCGTCGAGACGACGGTGAACGAGCTGCACCGGCTCTGCGCCGCGACCGCCGGCGTCGAACGGGAGCCGCGACACGTCGCCGCGCGCGCCGGCGACGCTCGCCGGAGCGTCCTCGACACCGCCGCGGCGGAGCGTGAGCTCGGCTGGCGGGCGCGGACGTCGCTCGCCGACGGCCTCCGGACGACGTGGGAGTCGCTGGGCTAGAAGGAGCGGAACCCGTGGCCGCGAATCACGACGGGCCGTGGAGCACACCCTCGACCAGATGCGCACCCCTTGGCGCACGGCCACGCTCGTCGCCGCCGCGGTCGCCCTCGTCGAGCTCGTGGCACTCGTGGCCGTCGGCGCCATGCTGCTCGCGGATCCCGTGGCCCGGCAGGTGACGAAGGCGGCGGAGCGGCAGGCGCTCGCGCCGGTCGTCGAGAAGCCGCGCGCCAAGCCCAAGGCCGGGGCACCGACGCTCACCCGCGCTCAGACCTCCGTGCTCGTCCTCAACGGCAACGGCCGCCCCGGGGCCGCAGCGGACACTGCCGAGCGCGTGCGCGGGATCGGCTACACGATCGGCAGCGTCGGCAACGCGAAGCGCACCGACCACACGCGCAGCCTCGTCATGTACCGAGCCGGGCACGAGGCGGAGGCGAAGCGGCTCGCACGCGACCTCAAGGTGAAGGTCGTCGGCCCCCTCGACGGCATGCGACCCGCCGAGCTGCTCGGCGCCCACGTCGCGCTCGTCGTCGGCGACTAGCCGCAGTTCCCGGCGTTCACGAAGTCGCGCGCCTCGTCCAGCGGCCCGCCCGGCGACCAGCGCGCCGAGCTCGGATCGAGCGTGTACGACTCGTTCAGGTGGATGTAGGCCTGGCAGAGGAAGCGGCGGCTGTGCTCGTAGGAGCCGAGCGCGAACCAGGTGTCGGGGTTCTCCGGCTGCAGCCGCACCGCCTCGGCGTACGCCTCGCGGGCGGTGCGCACGTGCCGTCGCTGCGCGTGAATCCCGGCGAGCCGGTGCAGCGGCTCGACCGAGAGCGGGTCGAGCCGCCGTGCCCGCTCGGCCGCGGCGATGGCGGCGTCGACGTCTCCGGACTCGAGCTCGCGGGTCGCGTGGCGCAGCTCCCGCTCCGCCAGCCACGGAGTCGCCACCGAGACGAGCGCCGCGGCGACCACCACCGCCACTCCGCCCGCGAGGAGGGGCTGGGCGGTCGTCAGTGCGCGCTCCCGCCCCGCCGTCGCCAGGGCGCCGGCGGCGAGCAGCGTCGGGCCGGTGACGGCCGCGAAGCTCCAGTCGTAGTCGACGAGCGCGTGCAGGAGGTAGACGGCGGGCAGGACGGCGAGCGCCGCGGCCGCGCGGCGCTCCTCGCCGCCGAGCCGCCGCAGGGCGCCGACGGCCGCCCAGGCGACGGCCGCCACGAGCGCGGCGAGGAGGGCGAAGCCGACGATCCCGGTGCCGGCGAGGAACTGGAGCGGCAGGCTGTGCGGCTCCACCGTCGAGACGGCATCGTCTCGATACCGCTTGCGCGCGATCTCGAACGTCCCCGCCCCCGCGCCGGTGGCCGGGTCGGCGCGAAAGATCTGCCACGCTTCGCCCCAAAACTCGCGCCGGTTGTTCAGACCGGTCTCGGCGAGCCGCCGCGGCCCCTGCTCGACGCTGCGGCCGTCGCCCAGCGGGTCACCGGCGGCTGCGACGCCGATCGCGATCGCCACCGCAGCGACGAGCGCGCCCGCGGTGAGAGCACGGCTCAGGCGCAGGCGTGACTCGCCGCCGAGCTCGAGTCGCTCGAGCGCGAGCGCAGCACCGACCGCGATCGCCCCGCCGAGCACGAGCAACAGCCCGAAGAGCGCGCCGTCGGCGACGCGGTCGGCGTGCGCCTGACCGTCGTCCACCAGCGCGGGCCTCGTGAACGCCCAGCCGGCCACGGCGGCCGCGGGTGCGACGGCGGCGAGGGCGAGGAGCGCCCGCTCGACCCGCTCCCGCTCGAGTGCGAGCCAGAGCGCGAGCGCCACGGCGCCGCCGAGGACGCCGGTGCGCGACGCCGCGAGCAGGATCGCGACGACCGCCAGGTAGGCGAACACCACCCCGAGCACCCGCGGGGCGCGCGGCACACCCCGCGAAGACGCGACCCAGAGCCCGAGCACGAGGAGCGCGTCGCCGGCGAGCGCCAGCGCGTTCCAGTAGCCGATCGGATCGCGCAGCCGCGCCGCGCGACCGCCGTCCGGGAAGAGCGCCGGGATCGCCTTGCCGGCGAGCGCCCACGCGACGGCCAGCCCGAAGGCGGCGGTGATGGCCCAGCCGGTGACGCGGAGGGCCTGCGGCCCGAGGGAGCCGAGGACGGCTCCGACGACCGCGAACGCGGCGTAGAGCAGGCCGCGGTTGAGCTCGTCCCAGGAGCGATCGGGCGCGACCGACCAGAACGCGGAGAGGCCGCTCCAGGCTGCGATCGCGAGCAGCGAGCCGACGAGCGGCGCGGCACCCCGCGCGAGCGGCACGCGCCCGAGCAGCGCGAGGCAGGCGAGGACGCCAGCGAGGGCGAGAGCGAACGTCGCGAGCCAGGTCGACTCCCCGGCGAAGAGCGCTCCGACCAGGAGCGCCGCCGCGGCGAGGGCCGGTGCGTAGCCGAGGCCCGCCCGCACGACAACCGCGCGTACGGGGGCTCGCCGCATCGGCGGGAAGCTAGCATGTCGGCCGAGACACACCGGCTCCGGCCCGCCGCACGTACCGCCGCAGCCTTACAAACCGTTTACGTGGTGCACACCCACGCCTCAACGACGTCCGGGAGACTGATCAGACTCGTCCGGCTCGAGCCGCCCGAGGCTTGGCCAGCGCCACCCCCAGCAGTCCGCCACACGTGATCACGACGCCGCCACATCGCCCCCGCCGAGTCCCGCTGCGCGCGCTCCTGACGGCGGCACTCGCGCTCACCGTCGCCCTGGCCGTGGCCGGCCCCGCGGCCGCCGCGGCGTCCTGCGGCAAGAAGGTGATCGACGACTGGTACGACAACGGGCGCGTCGACGGCACCTACGACCTGCACTGCTACGACGACGCGATCGACGCGCTGCCGCGCGACGTGCGCGACTACTCCAGCGCCAAGGAGGACATCGAGCGCGCGCTCCAGAACCGGATGCAGGGCAGGCCGGCACCACCCTCGAGCAACGATCCGTCGCCCGAGACGACGGGCTCGAGCGAGCCCGGTGACAGCGGCTCGGACGACGAGCCGAGCGGCGGGGACGACGAGCCCGACGACGACGGGAGCGGCGGCACCGGCGCGTCGGGTCCCGGCGACGAGGGCGGCGTCCCCGAGGCAGGCGCCGGCGCGGTCGACACCGCCGCCTCCGATTCCGTGCCGATTCCGCTGCTCGTGCTCGCCGGCCTCGCGCTCCTGCTGATCGCGGCCGGCTCGGTCGGCTACCTCACGCGCCGCCTCCAGGCGCGCCGCGCGCCGCCGACCGTCTAGCCCGGACGCTCAGCCGGCCCGGGCGCGCCTCACGCCGTCGCTCCGTCGGCGGCGGCCGGAACGCGCCGAGGTAGACACCACCGAGGATGAGCAGCCCGCCGATCACGAGCCCGGACGTGACGGGCTCGGCGTCCAGCCACGCCGAGAGCGCCACCGTCACGACGGGGATGACGGCGAACTGGTAGGCGGTCCGTCCCGCGCTCCAGTGACGGAGCACGAACAGGTAGAGCCCGAACACGACCACCGAGCCCACGGCGACGAGATAGGCGAGGGCGGCCCACGTCTCGCCTTCCCGCGGCAGCTCGAGGCGCTCGCCCGCGACGAGGGACCCGGCCAGCAGGAGCGCTGCGCCCGCCGTCATCGCGACGCCGTTCATCGCCACCGGATGAGCAGGCGGGAAACGGCGGACGACGAGAGCGCCCTGAGCGAAGCACAGCGCGCTGCCCACCGCCGCGAGGAGGGAGACGAGCGGCACGCCCTCCCGCAGCGGCTCCCGCGACATCACCGCGATCCCCGCGACGGCGAGGATCGCACCGACGGCTCCGGCACGGTGCAACCGCTCCTGCCGCTGCAGCGAGGCGAGCAGGAGCGTCGCCAGCGGCACCAGGCCGAGCAGGACCTGGCCGAGCCCGGCGTGGACACGCACGAGGGCGTAGTACGCGAGCGCGAACGCCGCGCCGAAGGTGAGCCCGCCGTACAGGAGCGTGCCGACCAGGGCCGGTCCGCGCGGCAGCGGCCGCCGCAGGAGCGCCGTCGCCGCGAGCATGAGGCCGCCCGCGAGCGCGAAGCGCAGGGAGGCTCCCCAGAGTGGCTCGAGCTCCCGGTTGCTGAACCGGATCGCCACGCCGTTGCCGCCCGCCAGCACGGCGCCGGCGAGGAAGGCGGCGAGCACGATGCGTTCCCCGGCGGGGCGCATTCCCCAACGAGGGTACGAGCCCGGCGCGCCGCACACAATGCCGTCCCGGGAGTGCCGCCGCCCGCCGCCTGTCGGTAGAATGGGCACGACGGCGTGGTTCAAGGCAATTTGCAGGGATTTTCCGTCGGCGAAGGTACCGTCCGACCCGCGGCCTAAAGTGGCCGGTCCGCTCTCGCGACGCGCCGAGGATCGCCGGGGCGCAACCAGGCTTCAGTCGACGCTCGAGGAGGACGAATGGCAACCGCCAAGCAGGTATCGCAGGCACCGGAGACGGCCGTGGAGGAGGTCGTGAACGTCGTCGTCGCGGCGGATGCGAGCGTCGCGCCACGGCGCTACTTCACGATCCCGGGGCGCGATCCGTTCGACGAGATCGAGTGGGAGCTGCGCGACGCGCTCATCCCCGGCAAGGACGGCCCGGCGTTCGAGCAGCGCAACGTCGAGTTCCCGAAGTTCTGGTCGCAGACGGCGACGAACATCGTCGCCCAGAAGTACTTCCGCGGGCGGCTCAGCTCTCCGGAGCGCGAGCGCAGCGTGAAGCAGATGATCGGCCGCATCGTCGACACGATCGGCGGCTGGGGCCGCGAGGGCGGCTACTTCGCCACCGACGAGGAGGCGGAGACGTTCGAGGCCGAGCTGAAGGCGATCCTCGTCAACCAGTACGCCTCCTTCAACTCCCCGGTCTGGTTCAACGTCGGCTTCGAGGAGAAGCCCCAGTGCTCCGCCTGCTTCATCCTCTCGATCGAGGACTCGATGGAGTCGATCCTCGACTGGATCCGCCGCGAGGGCGTGATCTTCCGCGGCGGCTCGGGCTCCGGCCTCAACCTCTCGAAGCTGCGCAGCTCGAAGGAGCAGCTCTCGAAGGGCGGCCACGCCTCCGGGCCGGTCTCGTTCATGCGCGGCGCCGACGCCTCCGCCGGCACGATCAAGTCGGGCGGCAAGACCCGGCGCGCGGCCAAGATGGTGGTGCTGGACGTCGACCACCCCGACGTCGAGGAGTTCATCTGGTGCAAGGCCAAGGAGGAGCGGAAGGCGCGCGTCCTCGAGCAGGCGGGCTACGACATGTCGCTCGACTCGGCCGACTGGGCCTCGATCCAGTACCAGAACGCGAACAACTCGGTGCGC
>DASUOK010000208.1:0-25696 GCA_036276675.1 Gaiellaceae bacterium
CAGTCGTGGCTGGCGCTCGACGGGAGCGGGACGCCGCTCGCCGACCGCGCCGCCGTCAGGGAGGCCGTCTCCATCGCCGCGCTCTGCGAGCTGGCCGAGGAGACGGCCGGCGGCGGCGACCTCGACGAGCTGCGGGCCCAGCTCGTCGCCGTGCGCATCGGCGAGCAGCCGGAGGGCATTGAGGAGGCGGAGGCCGCGCTCGACGAGCTGCAGCGGGTGCTGGGTTCGCCCCCCGCCGTCGCGAGCCCGGCGCGGCTCGACGCGATCGGCACCGCGGTGCGGGAGCTCGAGCTCGCGCTCGGGGGCGCGCTCCGCCCCTCGCCCTTCGCGGAGGCGCTGGCCGGTGCGACCGCCGTGGTCGAGGCGCTCGTGGGCGACGTCGAGCGTGGCTACCGCGGCCCGCTCGGCTGACGAGTCGCTACCCTCCGGGCATGGAAGGCGGCTTCGGCTTCCCGTTCGGCGGCGATCCGGAGGATCTGCTCCGCGGCATCCAGGAGTTCGCCGCGAAGCAGGCCGAGACGGTGCAGGAGGCGCAGCGCGAGCAGTTCGCGACGCTCACCCTCAACACCGCCGTCGAGCTGACCGCCGCGGCGCTCAAGCAGATCCAGGTCAGCGGTGGGCCGGACGAGCAGTCGATCGCGCTCCGCGACGCCATGCGCGTGCTCTTCCCCGAGGCGGTGGCGCTCGTGTCGGCAGCGCGCCAGGGCTTCATGCGGGAGGGGTAGTCTCGCCCCGCATGGGGCTGCTGGACAAGACGATCGTGCGGGTGCTGCCGGCCGTGCCGAGGCCGGTCGTGCGGCGCCTGTCGGCCCGCTACATCGCCGGGCCCACACTGGCGGACGCGCGGCGCGTCGTCGCCGAGCTGAACGCGAAGGGAATGCTCGCGACCGTGGACGTCCTGGGCGAGGAGGTGGGGCGGCCCGACGAGGCGCGTGCGATCGCGAAGGCGTACCTCGACGTGCTCGACGCCATCGACGCCGGCGGGCTCCGGGCGAACGTCAGCGTGAAGCTGACCGCCCTCGGCCTGAAGCTCGACCCGGCGCTCGCCCGCGCCAACGTCGAGGCGATCGCCGCACGCGGCACCTTCGTCCGCATCGACATGGAGGACTCGTCGACGACGGATGCGACGCTCGCGCTCTACCGCGACCTCCGGGAGCGCGGCCGCGACAACCTCGGCGTCGTCCTGCAGGCGGCGCTGAAGCGCACCGTCGGCGACGCGGAAGGCCTCGCAGGCGCGAACGTCCGGCTCTGCAAGGGCATCTACCTGGAGCCACCGGAGCTCGCGTTCCGTGACTACGAGGCGGTGCGGGTCAACTTCGTCCGCACGCTCGACACGCTGCTCGACGGCGGCTGCTACGTGGGGATCGCGACGCACGACGAGTGGCTCGTGGAGCAGGCTCTGCGCGCGGTGTCGGCGCGCGGCCTCGGCCCGGACGAGTACGAGTTCCAGATGCTGCTCGGGGTGCAGACGCGGCTGGCCGACCGCCTCGTCGCCGAGGGGCACCGCCTGCGCGTCTACGTGCCGTTCGGGAGCAAGTGGTACGAGTACTCGCTGCGGCGGCTGCAGGAGAACCCGAAGGTGGCCGGCTACATCGCGGCCGACACGCTGAACCGGCTCGTGCCGGGCCGGTGAGGGCTACGGCGGCGGCGGGCCGGGCTCGACGTCGTCTTCCTCGACGACGGTCGTCCGGCGTGGCGGCGCGGCGCGGCGCACGGGCCCGCCCTCGACGTAGGTCGCGCGCCGGTGGAAGCCGCCCCAGCTCGACCAGAAGATCAGCGAGAGCACGAGGCCGACGAGCCCGACGACGAGCAGGATCACGCCGACGGTGTTCACGTCGATGCCCTCCGCCTCGGCTGTGACGGCCCACGTGAGGATCGCACCGGCGGCGATCAGGACGAGGCTGACTGCGACTCCCATGGCTCCTGTGTGCCCTTTCGGCCCGTTCCCTACGCTTCCTTCTCGGCGGCGAGCACGACCTGCGCGGGGATCCGCGCGTCCTGACCCGGCCACTCCTCGAGGCCGCGCAGCCGCAGGCCCGCCTCCACGACGGCGTTGACGAGCGGCCCGAGGCCGAGCGAGGCGAAGTAGTCGCCGCGCCAGCGGCCGAAGGCGTCGAGGCAGAGCGCGGAGGGGTGGTCGTCGTGGAGGAGGAGCACCCCGCCGCCGCGCAGCGCCGCCGCGACGCCGGCCGCCCACGCCCGCGGGTCGCGCAGCCGCCGCAGCGAGCCGGAGCCGAGATAGACGAGGTCCCAGCGGCCGAGCAGGAGCTCCGGAGGCAGCGCGTGCACGTCGGCGTGCATCCACGGCACCTCGGGGGCGCGCCGCCGCGCCGCCTCGAGCGCGGCGGCGTCCTCGTCCACCCCCGTCACGAGCGCGCCCAGCTCGACGAGCTCGAGCGTCTCGCGCCCGCTGCCGCAGAGGTGGTGGAGGACGCGGCTGCCGCCGATCCCGGCCAGCCGCTCGCGGATCCGCGGCGGTACCCCTGGCGTCGCGAGGACGTTCTCGGAGGTGCGATGGGCCTCGTCGAAGGCGCGACGGTTGTGATCGGTCGGCTCGATGCTTGCATCTTGACCGGCCCCGCACTAGCGTGGCCCGCGTGGCCGCCAAGATCGTGCTCGTCGTGCTCGTCGTCGTCGGCGTGGCCATCGGCGTCGCCTGGGGTCTCGGCGCGCTCCTCGTCTATCTCTTCCTCGCCGCCATCGCCGGCGCGATCTCCTTCGGCGCGGGCGCCGGCGGCGAGTGGCTCTCGGGTGCGAGCCGCGGCCGCTTCCACCGCGACCCGCGCCGCCGCAGCTGACGGTCAGGCCGGCAGCGAGTAGCCGCCGTCCACGACGACGGTCTGGCCGCGGATCATCTCCGCGCCCGGCGAGCAGAGGAACGCGACGGTCGCCGCGACGTCCTCCGGCGTCACCAGCCGACCGGCGGGGTTGCGCGCGCCTTCCTCGAGCATCTGCTCGCGGTTGGGGAAGTGGTCGAGGGCGCCGGTCTCGACGACCCCGGCCGAGACGGCGTTGACGCGGATGCCGCGCGGCGCGAGCTCGACCGCGAGGTAGCGGACGAGCGCCTCGAGCGCCGCCTTCGACGTGCCCACGAGCGTGTAGTTCTCGAGCACCCGCTGCGAGCCCAGGCTCGAGATGCCGACGATCGAGCTGCCGGCGGGCATGGCCGGCGCCGCCACGCGTGCGAGCGCGAGCAGCGCCCGCGCGTTGGCCCCGAGCGTCCAGTCCCAGTGCTTGTCCTCTGTCTCGAGGGCCGGCCGGATCACGCCGCTCGCGGCGTTGTGGACGAGGACGTCGAGCGGGCCGAGCGCGCCGACCTGCTCCAGCACGCGCGCTGAGGACACGTTGCCACGCACGAGGATCGGCTCGGCGCCGAGGGCGCGCAGCTCCTCCGCCGTCTCCTCGGCCGCCGTGTCGGAGCGGAGGTAGCCGATCGCCACCCGCGAGGCGCCGAGGCCGGCGAACTCGAGCGCGATCGCCTTGCCGATCCCCCGCGAGCCGCCGGTCACGAGGACCGACGAGCCGGGGTGGCTCATCCGCGGCGCGGGAGCGGGGCCGACGCCGGTGCCGAGCTCGGCAGCGTCTCCCAGCCGGGCCGCGACCGTGGCTCGGCCGGACCGTCGTCCGCCTTCGTCGAGGCGTGCGCGAGCCGGTCGAGCAGCTCCATCTTCTGCTCCCCGTAGCGGCGCACCTCGTGGTCGGGCGGCAGGTCCTGGATCAGCTCGCGGACGCGCGCGCGGAGCTGGTAGGCGAAGTGGGGTGTCGCCGGCCCGATCAGGGCGTCGACGTCGCGGGTCGTGGGCTCGGCCATCGGCCGAAGGTTACCGCCGCCCGCGAGTAGTGTCCCGCCGTGCTGCGCCCGGTGCACCTGATGCTGCTCGTCACCGTCGTGCTGTGGGCGCTCAACCTGACCGTCACGCGCTACATCCTCCAGCACGGCTTCGGCCCGCTCCCGTACGCCCTCGTCCGGTATGGGCTCGCGTCCGCGATCTTCCTCGCCATCGCCCTCGTGGCGGAGCGGACGCTGCGGCTGGAGCGGCGCGATCTCGGTCTCGTCGCGCTCGCGGCGCTCCTGCTCTGGCTGAACCAGCTCGCGTTCGTCTTCGCGCTCGACACGACGAGCGCCTCCACGATCGCGCTGCTCCTCGGCGCGACGCCGGCGTTCGCCGCCCTGATCGGGCTCGCGCTCGGGCTGGAGCGGATGTCGCGGCGCTTCTGGGCCGCCTCCGTCGTCTCGTTCGCGGGAGTCGGCCTCGTCGCGGTCGGCTCGGGCGGCAGCGGCGTCGACGCGAGTGCCCGCGGGATCCTGCTGGGCATCGCGACGGCCGCCACGTGGGCGGGCTACTCCGTGGCGATCGCCCCGCTGATGGCGCGCTACAGCGCCTCGCGCATCAGCGCGGTCGTGCTCTCGCTCGGGTGGGTCGCGATCGCGGCGACCGGCGCACCGGCCACGGCCGAGCAGGACTTCGGCGCCGTCTCGGCCTGGGTCTGGGCGCTGCTGCTCTTCGCCACGCTCGGCCCGCTCGTGCTCACGAACGTGCTCTGGTTCCGCGCGCTCGGCGGCATCGGCCCGGCGCGCGCGACGCTGATCGCCAACCTGCAGCCGTTCGCCGCCGCGCTGATCGCGCTCGTCCTGCTCTCCGAGCGGATGACGTCGCTCCAGGTCGTGGGCGGCCTGCTGATCGGCGGCGGCATCCTGCTCGCCCGGCGCCCGGCCCGGGTGTCGCCGTCGCCCGCCGCCGAGTAGGATTTCGTCCCATGGCCGCGCAGGACTTCATGCCGCTCGACGGGTGGGACCACCTCGAGCTCTGGGTCGGGAACGCGAAGCAGGCCGCGTACTTCTACGAGCAGGCGCTCGGGTTCACGCGAGTCGCTTACGGCGGCCCCGAGACCGGGATGCGCGACCGCGCCTCCTACGTGCTCGAGCAGGGGGAGATCCGGCTCGTGCTGACGAGCGGCCTTCGCTCCGACAGCGAGATCGTCCGGTTCGTCGCACGCCACGGCGACGGCGCGAGGGACGTGGCCCTGCAGGTGCCGGACGCCGCGACGGCCCATCGCGAGGCGGTGGCGCGGGGCGCGACGAGCGTCGTCGAGCCGCACCGGGTCGAGGACGAGCACGGGAGCGTCGAGCTCGCGACGATCGCGACCTACGGCGAGAACGTCCACACCTTCGTCTCCCGTGGCGGCTACGAGGGCCCCTACCTCCCGGGCTACGTCTCGCTCGCGCCGAACGGCGACACCGCGGCGGGGGTCGGCCTCGTCGCCATCGACCACGTGGTCGGCAACGTCGAGCTCGGGCGCATGGACCACTGGGTCGAGTTCTACGAGCGCGTCTTCGGGATGGTCAACATCATCCACTTCGGGGACGACCAGATCCAGACGGAGTACTCGGCGCTGATGTCGAAGGTGATGGCCGGCGGCGACGGCAAGATCAAGTTCCCGATCAACGAGCCCGCCGAGGGCAAGCGGAAGAGCCAGATCGACGAATACCTCGAGTTCTACGAGGGTCCCGGCGTCCAGCACATCGCGCTCCAGACGGACGACGTCGTCCGCACGGTCGAGGCGATGAAGGGGCGCGGCATCGCCTTCCTGGACACGCCCGAGACGTACTACGACGACGTCCAGAGCCGGGTCGGCGAGATCTCGGAGGACTACGGCGACCTGAAGCGGCTGCGCATCCTCGCCGACCGCGACGACGACGGCTACCTGCTGCAGATCTTCACGAAGACGGCGCAGGACCGGCCGACGCTCTTCTTCGAGGTGATCGAGCGCCACGGCGCGACGACCTTCGGCGAGGGCAACTTCAAGGCGCTCTTCGAGTCGATCGAGCGCGAGCAGGCCCTCCGCGGCAACCTCTGAGGCTCCGGCCGGTTTCCGGCTGCGCTCCGGCGGCGATCCTCTCCCTGTGAACGGCCTGCTGGAGCTGGTCGAGGCGCCTGCACGTCAGGGGGCGACGCTGCGGGTCACCGAGCACCGGCCCTGGCCGCTCCCCGCCGGCGCGTGGCTGCTGGCGCAGACGTGGGAGCAGCTCCTGTTCGCGCACTGGCGCGTGCCGGTCGAGCGCCTGCGCGAGCACCTGCCGCCCGAGCTCGACGTGGACACCCACGAGGGCGAGGCCTGGCTCGGCGTGACGCCGTTTCGCGTCACGAACCTCCGCTTTCGCGGCCTGCCGCCGCTGCCGTACCTCTCGTCGTTCCTCGAGCTCAACTGCCGGACCTACGTGAGCCACCGCGGCGAGCGGCCCGGGATCTGGTTCTTCAGCCTCGACGCGTCGAGCCGGCTCGCCGTGGCGGCGGCGCGGCGCCTCTACAAGCTCCCGTACTTCGAGGCACGCCTGGAGGGCCTGCCACGCTACCGTTGCTCGCGCTCCGGCGCCGAGCGCCCGCACGTCTGGGAGTCGACCTTCGGCCCGTCGGGGCCGGTCTTCAACGCCGAGCCCGGCTCGCTCGAGCACTTCCTCACAGAGCGCTACTGCCTCTACACGACCGACGAGACCGGCGCGCTCCACCGCGGCGAGATCCACCATCCTCCCTGGCCGCTGCGGCAGGCCGCGGCGCAGATCGAGCTGAACACGATGCCGCCGGACGGTCTCGTGCCGACCGGCGAGCCGCTCCTCCACTACGCCGAGCGGCAGGACGTGCTGATCTGGGAGCTGGAGTCCGTCTAGCCTGCGGACGATGAGCCCGCAGCGGCGAACGGCGCTCGCCTCGGTCGCCGCAGCGACGGTCCTGGTCGCCCTCAAGCTCGGCACCGGCCTCGCGAGCGGCAGCCTCGGCCTCGTCTCGGAGGCGCTGCACTCCGGCACCGACCTCGTCGCGGCGGCGCTCACCTTCTTCGCCATCGGCGTCGCAGGCCGGCCCGCCGACCGTGGCCATCCGTTCGGGCACGGCAAGGCGGAGCACCTCGCGGCCCTCGCGGAGGCGAGCGTGCTGGCGCTCGTCAGCGTGGCCGTCGCCGCGCTCGCGGTCGCGCGGCTCACCGGCGCGATCGAGCAGGAGGTGGAGACCGCGTGGTGGGTCTTCGCCGTCGTCGCCGTCGTCATCGCCATCGACGTCTCGCGCACGGTCGCCTCGTACCGCACGGCTCGCCGCTATGCGAGCGCAGCGCTGCTCTCGAACGCGCTCCACTTCGGCAGCGACCTCGCCGGCACCCTCGCCGTCCTCGGCGGCCTCGTCGCCGCTGCCTACGGCTTCCCGGAGGGCGACTCGCTCGCGGCCCTCTTCGTCGCCGGGCTCGTCCTGCTGGCGGCGTCGCGGTTGATCAGCCGGAACGTCGACGTGCTGATGGACCGCTCGCCCGCTGCCGCCGAGGCGGCCGCGCGCCGCGCCATCGCAGGCGTGCGGCCGGCGGTCGAGGTCTCGCGCCTGCGGCTGCGCCAGGCCGCGAACCGGCACTTCGTCGACATCGTCATCGCGGTGGCGCCGGGGGCGGCCGTCGGGCAGGGCCACGCGGTCGCCGATCGGATCGAGGAGGCGGTCGAGCGGGCCTTGCCCGACAGCGACGTCGTCGTCCACGTCGAGCCGCATGCGGACGAGACGGCAGGTGTCCGCGAGCGGGCGCTCGCCGCGGCGTTCCTGGTGCCGCGCGTCCGCGAGATCCACAACCTCAGCCTGATGGAGGTCGACGGCACGACCGAGCTCTCGCTGCACCTGAAGCTGCCGGGCGAGCTCTCACTGGAAGAGGCGCACGAGGTCGCCGAGCGCGTCGAGCTGACGATCATGGAGGCGGTGCCGGAGATCGGCGCCGTGCAGACGCACATCGAGCCGCTGGCGGAGGCGAGCGCCGCCGTCGAGCTGGCGCCGGGCGAGGTCGAGCGGATCGTTCGCGAGGTGGCCGGGGCTCCGCCCCGCGCGGTGCGCGTGCTGCGGACGGACGAGGGCCTCGTCGCCTTCCTCACGCTCGGGCTCGACCCGGCCAGCACGCTCGCCGACGCCCACGCGCGGGCGAGCGAGGTGGAGGAGCGGCTGCGCGCCGACCATCCCGAGATCGCCGACGTGATCGTCCACACGGAGCCGTAGTGCGGGGCCGTAGGTAGGTTCCGCCGGTGCGGCTCTGCATGTTCACGCCGGTCGAGCGCCACCTCGAGCGCGGCTGGCCGGGGCGGATCGAGGGCGACCGCGTGATCCACCTCGCCGCGCAGACGCTGCAGTCGTTCTTCACCGGCGGCTCGCAGGCGCGCGAGCATGCCGAGTACCGGCTCGACGAGGTCAAGCTGCTGCCGCCCGTGCTGAACCCGCCCGCCGTGCGCGACTTCTACGCGTTCGAGCAGCACGTGGCGACGGCGCGGGCCGCGCGGGGGCTGCCGGTGCCGCCCGAGTGGTACGAGCAGCCCGTCTTCTACTTCTCGAACCCGGCGGCGATCTACGGCCCGGAGGCGGAGATCCCCTATCCCGGCGGGGCCCAGGAGCTCGACTACGAGCTCGAGGTGGCGGCGATCATCGGGGCCGAAGGGCGGATCGGCGGCTTCACGGTGCTGAACGACTGGTCGGCGCGCGACCTGCAGCGGCGCGAGCTGAAGGTCGGGCTCGGGCCGGCCAAGGGCAAGGACTTCGCCACCTCGCTCGGCCCGATCGTCGTCACGGCCGACGAGTTCGAAGGCGACGAGGCGGAGATGGTCGCGCGCGTGAACGGGGAGGAGCGCTCGCGGGGGAACCTGCGCGACCTCTACTTCACGTGGGACGAGATCCGGAGGCAGGCCGCGCGCAACACGCACCTGCGCGCGGGCGACGTGCTCGGATCGGGGACGGTCGGCACGGGGTGCATCCTCGAGCTGAGCAGCTCGCCCGACTGGGACGGTCGCTGGCTGCAGCCGGGCGACGAGGTCGAGCTCGAGGTCGAGGGGATCGGGGTTCTGCGCAACCGCATCGGCCCGCGCGGATGAGATACGCGGCTTTCGCGCTGCTCGCGGCGCTGCTCGCCGGCTGCGGCGGCGAAGGAGGCGACGCCGCGGCCGAGCCCGAGCTGACGGCGGCCGCGGTGCGCGAGGCGCCGGAGCGCGTCCGGGCCGAAGGATCGTTCGCCTACGAGGCGTCGTACGTCCGCCGGGTCCCGGACGAGCCGGAGGAGGAGTACCTGCTGCTGAGCGGCGCGGTCGACGTCCGCGACGGCAGCGGGAGGATGGAGGCGGACCTCTCGCGGCTGCTCGAGGGGCTGGAGTCCACCGACGAGCTCGCGGAGCCGATCGCGCTGCGCTGGACGCCCGAGCGGCTGACGGCGGTCGTGGACGGCCGCGAGCAGTCGCTCCGGCGCGGAGAGGCGCGCGAGGGCGCCGGGCTGATCGGGCGCCTGCCGGACGAGCCCCTGGGCGTCCTCGAGCTGCTCGGCCAGGCCGAGGGGATGGGCCGCGTCGGCGCGGAGCGGCTCGACGGCGTCTCGACGATCCGCTTCGCCGGCCACGTCGACCCACGGCGCGCCGGAGACGGCACCGTGCCGGCGGAGTTCGGCCTCGGCCTCGAGGGCCTCCTCGCCGAGCCGAGGCTCCCGCTCGACGTGTGGCTCGACGCCGGCGGGCTGCCGCGCCGGATCGAGTACGTCTTCCGTCTGAAGCCGCTCGAGGCCGAGGACACGCCGGTGCTCCCGGCACGGTCGATCACCGGCGTCTACGAGCTCTCGGACTTCGGCGACCCGGTGGAGGTCGATTAGGCCGGGCGCTGGGCGGCGCGGCGCTATCCTGCCGCCATGCCCTTCTACCAGCGCCTGGGCGACCTCCCGCGCAAGCGGCACATCCAGTTCCGGGAGAACGGGACGCTCCTGACCGAGGAGGTCATGGGGCTCGAGGGCTTCACGGGCAACGAGTCGATCCTCTACCACCTGCAGTCGCCCTGCCGCGTGATGGAGATCGGCGACTTCGAGCCGATCGAGCGCGACGAGTGGGTGCCGGACACCCACCAGCACCGGCTCATGAACACGAAGGAGCTGGAGGCCGAGGGGGACGAGATCGGCGGCCGCCGCCTGCTGATGTGGAACGACGACGTCGAGATCTCGATCTGCCGGCCGGCCGAGCGGATGGAGACGTTCTTCCGCAACGGCGAGCGCGACGAGGTGATCTTCGTCCACGAGGGCTCGGGCACACTCGAGACGATCTTCGGCGACCTGCCGTACCGCGACGGCGACTACGTCGTCGTGCCGCGCGGCACGACGTACCGCTTCGTGCCGGAGGGGCCGCAGCGCTACCTCGTCTTCGAGACGCCAGGGCTGATCGAGATCCCGCGGCGCTACCGGAACCAGTACGGCCAGATCATGGAGGGAGCGCCGTACTACCACCGCGACATCCACCCGCCCGCGACGCTGAACACGCATCGCGAGAAGGGCGAGTTCCCGGTCAAGGTGCGTGTCCGTAACGGCTACCAGACGTACCTGCTCGACTACCACCCCTTCGACGTGGTCGGCTGGGACGGCTACCTCTACCCGTGGACGTTCTCCATCCATGACTTCGAGCCGCTCACCGGCCGAATCCACCAGCCGCCGCCCGCCCACCAGACGTTCGCGGGGCGCAACTTCGTGATCTGCTCGTTCTGCCCGCGCAAGCTCGACTTCGACCCGCTCGCGGTGCCGATCCCGTACCACCACTCGAACCTGCAGAGCGAGGAGATGATCTATTACGTCTCCGGCAACTTCGGCTCGCGCAAGGGCGTGGACGTCGGCTCGATCACGCTGCATCCCTCGGGCCTGCCGCACGGCCCCCAGCCGGGGCTGGCGGAGAAGTCGATCGGCCTGCACGAGACGGCCGAGCTCGCGGTCATGTGCGACACCTTCCACCCGCTCCGGCTGACGACGCTCGCCCGCGAGCTCGACGACGGCAAGTACGCGCTGTCCTGGTACGAGACGGGCGAGGGCGAGGCGACGGAGGCCGGCCTCACCTCGCACCTGTAGCGCGTGCGGGGGCGTCCTGATCTCGCCGACAGCGGCGCGAGCCTGACCGTGCCGCCCCAGCGCGATCTCCAGGCCGTCTAGCGCGGCGCCGAACGGAGCAGCCGTCGCGTGAACGGCGCGCCGGTGACGCCGTGCAGCGCGATCGAGCAGAGCACGCAGACGATCGCCGTCCACACGACGTCGACGTCGTTCTCGGCGCCGAGCGTCCCGGCCGCGACCGCGAAGCCGACGTAGTAGAGCGAGCCGATGCCGCGCACGCCGAACCAGGCGAGGAACAGCCGCTCCCCCCGGGGCCGGCCCGAACCGAGCATGGCGGTGAGCACTGCCAGCGGCCGCACGACGAGGAGCAGGAGCGGTACGAGCAGCCATCCCGTCCAGCCGGGCTGCCCGAGCCCCGAGAGCGTGACCATGCTGCCGAGCAGCAGGACGATCGAGAGCTCGGCGAACTTCTCCGCCACCTCGGCGCCGTCGTGCACGCGCGAGTTCAGCTCGCTGTCGCGTTCGTAGCGCCGGAACGCCAGGCCGCCGGCGAACGCCGCCAGGAAGCCGTAGCCGTTCGCGACCTCCGCCACGCCGTAGATCAGGAGGACCGCGGGGATGGCGAGCCAGCCGTCGTACTCCGGCGCCAGCAGGTCGTGCCGGCGCAGCCGCACCGCGCCGGCGGCGAAGCCGTAGCCGATCGCAGCGCCGAGCCCGACGCCGACGACGACCGCCCAGAGCAGGTCGGCGAGCACCCACTCCACCACCCAGCTGCGGTCGGCGTGCCCCGCCACGAGCAGGCCGAGGATCACGAACGGGAACGCGAGCCCGTCGTTCAGCCCGGCCTCGGCGGTGACGGCGAAGTTGGGCTCCCGCTCGTCCTCCTCTCCGGGCGGCCCGACGCCGATGTCGCCCGCGAGCACCGGATCCGTCGGGGCGAGCGCCGCCGCCAGCACGATCGCCGCCGCGACGGAGAGGCCCATCGCGACCGCCCCGAAGGTGGCGACGGCGACGATCGTCAGCGGCATCGCGATCGCCAGCAGCCGGGTCACCGAGGCCCAGCCCGACCAGCTGAGGTCGCGGTCGAGCTTGAGCCCGGTGGAGAAGAGCGCGACGATGACGGCGAACTCCGCCAGCCGCTCGACCACGCGCGCGTCGTCGACGGGATCGACCCAGCGCAGGTCGAAGACGCCGATCGCGAGCGCGGCGGCGAGGCCGAAGCCGAGGTAGATGAGCGTGGCGGAGAACGCGCGGTCGTGCTCGTGCGACAGCGCCGCCACGGCCGCCGCGAGCGCGACGCCGAGGAAGAGGAGCCCGATCGTGTAGAGGTCGGGAGCCGAGAAGCCGGCACCCGCGGCGACGACGCTGTGCATCAGGCACAGGTATCCGCCGGCTGCGAGCCGCGAACGTTCGCCCCGTGGTGGTGGCTAGACCAGGCCGGCTTCGCGCAGCGGCCGGCGTGCCCACGCGAACCGGTCGCGGTACCACCCCTCGAACGGGTGCAGCGTCGTCCCGCTCCCGGAGGAGTGGACGATCCAGCCGCCGCCGAGGTAGATGCCGGCGTGGTCGACCTGACCAGGCTTCGACTTCGTGCCCGCCGCTCCCTGGAAGATGACGTCCCCTGGCTGGAGGCTCTCGGCCTTCCGGATCCGCCGCGCCGTGCCGACCTCGCCCGACATCTCGTACGTCGTGCGGCCGCGCAGCACCGACGCGAGCGCGGAGGCGCCGTCGAACGGCTCGGTCTTGAAGACGCGCCAGACGAGGCCCGAGCAGTCGAAGCCGCCCGGAAGCGTCTTCCCGAACAGCTGCTGCGGCCGCTCCGAGGTGCCGCCCCAGATGTAGGGGTAGCCGACGAACGAGGTGGCCCGCGCGAGCACGCGCCGCTGCCACTCGGAGAGCTGCGGCAGGACGAACGACTCGGCGCTCGTGCGCACGCGCTCCCGGTGCCAATCGGAGAGGTCGAGCAGGCGGGCGAGCGAGTACGCCGCCTCTGCCCGTGTCGCCGGATCGTTCAGCCCGAGCTCGATCGCGTCCTCTGCGGCAGGGTGGTTGATGCGCAGGCCCAGGAGCCGCGCGACGGTCTCGGTCCCGGTGCCCGCCTTCGGGGCGAGCCCGGCGGCCTTCAGCTGGGCGGTGATCGCACGCGCGGCGTCGCCCAGGCCCAGGAACGCCACGAGTGCGGCGTCGAGCTCCCGGATCGTCACCGCCCGTGCGGGTGCCACGACGCGGTAGCGCGAGAGCACGCCGTCCTCCGACTGCAGCGCGAGCAGGGCGAGCGCGTCGCCGAGCGCCGCCTGCGTCAGCGGCTGCTCGGGCGCGAAGGCCGCGACGCTGTCGGCCAGCAGGCCGGCGGCGACGACGGCCTTGATCTGCGGCTGCGCCCAGGAGCGCTTCGCGGCCGCGGCGCCGCCGCTCGCGGCGGAGCCGAGCGCGAGCGCGCAGAGCGTGAGGAGGGCGGCCGCAAGTCGCACGGCCTCTCTATCGGCAGCCACGCGATCCGGCTTGACGGAGACGCGTCTGACACGCTTGCCGGAGTGGCCCGGTTCGCCGTCCCGCAGCCGTACAGCTTCGCCGTCTCGACCGAGCGCTTCCGCGCCTTCGGGGTCGACCGGGCGAACCTGTGGCACGAGGGCGGGCTGCACCGGGTCGTCGGCGGTCGCGAGGTGCGGCTCGAGGCCGCGGCAGGTGGCGTCGACGTCGAGCCGCTCGACGACGTCGTCGCGGCGGAGGTGCACGTCCTCCTCGGCCTCGGCTTCGATCTCGACGCGTTCTACGCCTGGGCGGCGGACGACCCGGTGCTCGCGCGGCTGACGGCGAGGCTCTCCGGCTTCCGGCCGCCGCTCCAGCCGGATCCCTTCGAGGCACTCGTCACCTCGATCACCGCGCAGCAGGTGTCGCTCCAGTCCGCGTTCGCGATCCGCAGCCGCTTCGTCGAGCGGCTCGGCGCACGCGGCGTCCATGCCGTCGCCTTCCCGACCCGGGAGCGCGTCGCCGCTGCGAGCGAGCAGGAGCTCGTCGGTCTCGGCTTCTCCGGCCGCAAGGCCGAGTACGTGCTCGGCCTCGCCCGCGGCGACCTCGACCTCGACGCACTCGCCGGCCTCTCCGACGACGAGGTCAAGGAGCGCATCGTCGCGGTGCGCGGCCTCGGTGAGTGGACCGCCGACTGGTACCTCGCCCGCCATCTCGGCCGCCCGCACGCGTGGCCGGCCGGCGACCTCGGGCTGCGCAAGGCGGCGGCGATTTTCTATGGTGAGGCCGAGGACGTCCGCAGCCTCGGATCCCGCTTGCATCCCTTCCAGAACCTCGCCGCCCACTACCTGCTGACGGGTCTGCGCCTCGCGCCGCCGGAGGTCGCGGCGTGAACGTCCGGGCGGCGACGGAGCACGATCTCCCCGCGATCCAGGCGCTCTGGCGAGACTTCGAGCAGGAGGTGCCGCCGCCCGAGCACGTGGAGGTCGACCACCAGCAAGAGCTGCGCGAGATCGAGCAGATCGTCCGCGAAGAGCTCGCGTTCGTCGCGCTCGACGAGTCCGGTGCGCCGGCCGGCTTCGCGCTCGCCCGCCGCAAGCACCCACGGCTCGGCTTCCTCAGCGACCTCTACGTCCGGCCCGACGCACGCCGCGACGGCGCGGCCCGCGCCCTTGTGCGCGAGGTGGCCGCTGCGTTCGCGGGGCAGGGTGTGGAGTTCGTCTCGCTCGAGGTGGGGGCGTCGAACGAGCCGGCCCGCGCGATCTACGCGCGGTGGGGCTTCCGCGAGGACCTGCTCGAGCTCGTCGTCCCGCTGGAGACGCTGGCCGAGCGCCTCCGCGACGATCACACGGGCCGTACGTTCGGCTCCGTGCACATCCAGACCGACGACCAGGCGGCGATCGAGCGGGCGGTGCGGCAGTTCGTGCCGCGGCTGCCCGGCGGCTCGCGCGGCAGCATCGTGAGTGCGCCGCGGCACGGCTGGATCGCCGTCTACGACGACGTCTGCGAGCGCGATCCACAGCAGCTGCGGCGGCTCGCGAAGGAGCTCGGCGATCGCACCGGCGGCATCGTCCTCGCGATCGGAGTCGAGCGTGGCGCCGTCGTCCGCTTCGTCCTCTTCGAGCGCGGGAGCGTCGTCGACGAGTACCTCTCCGTGCAGGAGTTCTACGGGCCGCTGCCGCCGGGTGACGTGATCGCGCTCGCCGCCAACCCGCGCGTCGTCTCGCGCCTCACCGGGGCCGACCCCGGCGCCGTCCGTGCAGCCGCCGTCCATGCCGCCACGCCGCAGGAGCTGCCGCCGCCCGAGGAGGTGCTCGCGGGCATCGCCGCCGCGATGGGACTCGAGGGCACGGAGCACGGCTGGAGCGACGCGCCCGACCTGCCCGGCTCGATCCGGATCGAGCGGTGAGCGACGTCGACGGCACGGAGCTCGCGCGGCGGCTCGACGACCCGGAGCTGACGATCCTCGACGTCCGCTCGGCCGCCGAGTTCACGGGCGAACGGGGCGCGCACTGCGATCCGCGCCAGGGGCACATCGCCGGGGCGCGCAACCTGGACCTGCAGGAGCTGATGACGCTCACGGCGGCCGAGCTCGAGGCGCGCCTCGGCGTCGCTCCGGGGGCCGAGATCGCCGCCTACTGCCACTCCGGCTCCCGCTCCGCCCTGGCTGTCCGCGTCCTCCGCGCGGCCGGCTACGACGCCCGCAACTACGTCGGCTCCTGGCACGAGTGGTCGCGCGACGAGTCGCTCCCGATCGACGCCGGCTAGAGCGAGTCGAGGAAGCGCCGGCAGAGACCCCGGCCGAACGTGTTCCAGGCGCCGATCCGGCGCCGCGTCGCGTCGCGGAGGCCCTCCGGGTCGGCGACGTCGTGCGGCTCCTCCCGCAGCCACGCGCTCACCTGGCTCTCCGTGATCTCCGCGTGGAACTGGATGCCGACGGAGCGGCCGAGCCGGAAGGCCTGCGAGCAGACCGCGCTGCGGGCGAGCTCCACCGCCGCGGGCGGCACGTCGTAGGTGTAGTGGTGCCACTGGAAGGCGTCGAACCGCGCTGGCGTGCCCGCGAAGACCGGATCGGCGCCGCCCGCCGCCGAGAGCTCCACCGGGAGCCAGCCGATCTCCGGCTCCGCCGCCCGGTGCACCGACGCGTCCGCGGCCTTCGCCAGCAGCTGGGCGCCGAGGCAGACGCCGAGCACGGGCACGTCCTGCTCGAGCGCACGCACGAGGAAGCGGTGCTCGTCGCGCAGCCACGGGTGCCGCTCCTCCTGGTCGGCGTGCATGCCGCCGCCGAAGACGAGCAGCGCGTCCGGCGCCGCCGCTCCGTCGAGGCCGTCGGGCACCGAGCGCACGTCGAGCTCGTGGCCGGCCGCGATCACCTCCGGCCCGAACACGCCCGGCCCGACGCTCGGGCCGTGGGTGAGCGCCAGCACCTTCACGCGGTCGAGCATAATCGGCCGATGGATCCACGACCGATCGGCGTCTTCGACTCCGGCGTGGGCGGCCTGACGGTGCTGCACGAGTGCCTCGTCACGCTCCCGCACGAGGACTTCCTCTACCTCGGTGACGGGGCGCGCCTGCCGTACGGGCCGCGGCCGCTGGGCGAGCTACGCCGCTTCGCGCGGGAGATCGGCGCCTACCTCGAGTCGCGTGACGTGAAGCTGATCGTCGTCGCGTGCAACTCCGCCACGGCCGCCGCGCTCCCGGACCTCCAGACTGCTCTGCGCGTGCCCGTCGTCGGCGTGATCACGCCCGAGGCGCACGCCGCCGTGCAGGCGACACGGAACCGCCGCATCGGCCTGCTGGCGACGCAGGCAACCGTCGGCGCCGGCCGCTACTCGGAGCTCGTGCGCGCGCTCGACGCGGGCGCGGAGGTCGTTCCGGTCGCGTGCCCGAGGCTCGTGCCGTTGATCGAGGGCGCCGATCCGTTCGGCGAGGAGACGGCCGCCGCCGTCCGCGAGTACGCCGCGCCGCTGAAAGCGGCGGGCGTCGACACCGTCATCCTCGGCTGCACGCACTATCCGCTGATCCGGCCGATCCTGCAGCGCGTCTTCGGACGCGACGTCACCCTCGTCTTCTCGGCCGAGGAGACGGCCCGCGAGGTGGCCGAGACGCTCGCGCGCAAGCGGATCGAGAACGACCCGGCCCGGGAGGGCGCCTACCGCTTCCTGACGACCGGCGACCCGGCGTCGTTCCGGGAGATGGGGCGACGATTCCTGCAGCTGCCGATCGGGGACGTGGAGCACGTGGAGATCGCGACGCTCGAAGCGGCGGCATGAGCTCGCTCACGTTCCTGGGGCGCCGGTCGCGGAGCCCGGCTTCGCCGGGCGGGAGCGAAAGGCGGCCAGGGGCGTGAGAAACGACGGACGGGCTCGCGACGACGAGCTGCGCGTGCTCGAGCTCCTGCCCGACTTCATCGAGCAGGCGCACGGCTCGGTCCTCTTCTCCCAGGGCAAGACGCGGGTGCTCTGCACGGCGAGCGTCGAGGAGCGTGTGCCGCGCTGGCTGCAGCGGTCGGGCCGCGGGTGGATGACCGCGGAGTACTCGCTGCTGCCGGCGTCGACCGGCGAGCGCACCGAGCGCGAGGCCTCGCGCGGCAAGCAGGGCGGCCGCACGATCGAGATCCAACGTCTGATCGGGCGTGCGCTGCGCTCCGTCTGCGACTTCGAGGCGCTCGGCGAAAGGACGCTGTGGCTCGACTGCGACGTCCTCCAGGCCGACGGGGGCACCCGCTGCGCCGCCATCTCCGGCGCGTACGTGGCCGCCCGGCGCGCGCTCGACCACATGGGCCTGTCGAAGGCGCTCACCGGCTCGGTCGCGGCGGTGTCGGTCGGCATCGTCGACGGTCGCGCGCTGCTCGACCTCGACTACGCCGAGGACTCGAGCGCGGAGACGGACATGAACGTGGTCATGACCGCCGACGGCCGCCTCGTCGAGGTGCAGGCGACGGCGGAGCGCGATCCCTTCTCGCGGGAGCTGCTCGACGACCTGCTCGATCTCGCGGCCGGCGGCATCGACGAGATCGGCTCGGCGCAGGAGCGCGCGGCCGTCGCGAGCCGTGGCGCCTGAGCTCGAGCTCTGGGAAGGGCTGCTCCGGCTGGGGCTCGCCGCTGTGCTCGCCGGCGTGATCGGGATCGAGCGGGAGCTGCGCGAGCAGGAGGCCGGGCTGCGCACGCACATGCTCGTGTGCGTCGGCGCGACGATGTTCATGCTCGTCGGCGTCTACGGCTGGAGCGACTACCGGCTCGGGAACGACATCGGCGTCGTCGTCGATCCCTCCCGCGTCGCGTCCTACGTCGTCTCCGGGATCGGCTTCCTCGGCGCCGGCGCGATCATCCGCCACGGCATCAACGTCCGCGGCCTGACCACCGCCGCGTCGCTCTGGGTGGTCGCCGCGATCGGCGTCTCGGTGGGCGCGGGGATGTACGTCCTCGCAATTGCCACGACCGCGCTCGTGCTCCT
Source organism: Gaiellaceae bacterium (assembly GCA_036276675.1). Classification (GTDB taxonomy): domain Bacteria; phylum Actinomycetota; class Thermoleophilia; order Gaiellales; family Gaiellaceae; genus Gaiellasilicea. The sequence goes on from DASUOK010000208.1 coordinate 18,277, forward strand.
CGCCCTCTGGCCGCTCTCGCAGGTGAAGCGGCTGCTCGAGGGCAAGTCGGACGAGTCGCGGCGGCTCGCCGTCACGCTCGCGAAGGACGCGAGCGTCGCGTCCGCGCTCGCGACGATCGAGGAGAGCGGCTTCGCGATGGAGTCGGTCGAGGTCGGCGAGGAGCAGGACGCGCGGCGCCTCGACGTGGTGATCAAGACGGCGGCGGAGGCGAGCGTTGGCATTCTGCTCGACGATCTCGGCGCGCTCGAGGGCGTCCGCTCGGCGACCGTCTCCGAGTAGTGCGGGCCCGACTCGCCTCGGGGAACGCGCACAAGCTCGGCGAGCTGCGCACCGCCCTGCCGGGCTGGGAGTTGCGGCTCCTCGACGCCGACCGACCCTTTCCGCCGGAGGACGGGCCCGACTACTACGAGAACGCGCGCGCCAAGGCCGTGTTCGGGCGCGACGCCGGCCCGGCGGACGAGTGGGCTCTGGGGGAGGACTCCGGGATCGAGGTCGCGGCCCTCGGCGGGGCACCGGGGATCGCGTCGGCGCGCTGGGCCGACGATGGGGTCGCACGCCTGCTGGCCGAGCTCGAGGGAGTCGAGGACCGCCGTGCGCGCTTCGTCTGCGAGCTCGTCGCGCTCGCACCGGACGGCCTCGAGCTGCGCGGCACCGGCGTCCTCGGCGGCTCGATCGCGACGGCGCGCCGGGGCAGCGAAGGGTTCGGCTACGACCCGGTCTTCGTCCCGAAGGGCGAGTCGCGCACGGTCGCCGAGCTCGGCGACGCCTGGAAGGCGCAGTACTCGCATCGCGCGCGCGCGGCGCGTGCCCTCCGCGCCGCGCTCGGGACCTAGTAACAGACTGTTGCTAGGCGACGTGCGTCTTGCCGCTCGCGGGCGGCCCGCTGACGACCACGATCGGCGTCGGCGCGACGGGCCGCCTCACGCGAGGCCGCTGATCTCGTCGTCGTAGCGGCCGCGGGTCAGCCACCAGTTCACCTCGGCGCCGAAGACGATCACGTTCGCCATCACGTAGATCCAGACGAGGAGCAGCGCCGAGGTGCCGAGCGCCTGGACCGCGATCACCTCGCGCGAGATGCGGACGAAGAGCGGCAGCACCTGGAACGTGAGCTGCATCAGCACGGCCGCGAGCGCGGCTCCCGGCCACACCGATCGCAGCGTCAGCCTCGTGTTCGTCAGCCGCTCGTAGGCGACGACGAGGAAGATGAACACGGCCACGGTCGAGAGCGTCATCGAGAACAGGTAGGCGACGACGCCGTTGGAGACGAATCCGGGCGCGAAGCGCCGCAGCAGGTCGAAGCCGATCGAGCCGAGCACGAGCGACATCGACAGGGCGATGATCGAGCCCGCCATGAAGAGGGACGCGAGCCACTTCCCGTGCAGGAAGGAGCGGTTGGGCAGGCCGTACACGATGTTGAACGCCGACTCGAGCACGCTGAAGAGCGACAGCGAGGTCCAGAGCAGGAAGGCGGCGCCGATCACCCCGAGCGTGGTCGCGTTGGACGTGATCGCCTCGACCACGCGGACGATGTCCTCGATCGAGCTGGAGGGGAACAGGCGCCGCAGCTCCTCGACGAGGTAGCTCGACTCCTCGGCCCGGCCGGTGAAGCCGAGCAGCGCGAGCGCGAGGAAGATCAACGAGACGGAGGAGAGCAGGCCGAAGTACGCGATCATCGCCGCCAGGTGCGTGCCCCGGTCGGCGAAGAACTTCGCGAGCGGCTGGGCGAAGGGCCTGCGCACGGAGACCAGTATGGAGGGGTGTTAGGCTCGACACCGTGGACGCCGCCGCCGCCCTCGCCGATCTGACGGAGATCTCGTCGCAGGTCGAGACGGCGGTCGTGTTCGGCAGCGACGGCTCGACGCTCGCCTCGACCTTCGCCGACGACGCGGGTGCGGAGCGGCTCGTCGGCGCCGCGCAGGAGCTCCTCGCCGCGGCCGGGGAGCTGCCCACCGGCGCCGGCCGCGAGCTGACGCAGCTCGAGGTGGGCCTGCACGAGGGAAGCGTCTTCGTCGTCCGCGACGGCGAGCTCGCGATCGCCGCGACGACCTCGGCCCGCCCCACCGCCGGGCTCGTCCTCTACGACCTCCGCACGTGTCTGCGGGCGCTGGCGCCCCCCGAGCCGCCGGCCAAGAAGCGCCGCGCCCGGAAGACCGCCGATGCGTAGGCTCGCGGCGCTCGTCCTGCTCGTGGGCGGGCCGCTCCTGCTGCTGGCGCGCCGCCGCCGGGAGCGCCGGGAGCGCGTCAGCCTGTACTACGGCGACGGCTCGACCGTGACGCTAGAGCGCCGCGCACCCGGCAGCGAGCGGCTCCTCGAGCTCGCGCGCCGCGCCCTGTGAGGCGATAGGCGTGGACGAGCTCGGCGAGCGCCTGCGCGAGCACGCTCTGCTCGAGGGCGACTTCGTGCTCCGCTCGGGGCGGCGCTCGTCGTACTACCTCGACAAGTACCGCTTCGAGACGCGTCCCGAGCTGCTCGGCCCGCTCGGCGAGCGGCTGTCGGCGGCCGTGCGCTCCTTCGAGCCCGACGCGGTGCGGCTGGCGGCGCCTGCGCTCGGAGCGGTCGCCCTGGCCGCGGCCGCCTCCCTCGCGGGCCGGCTCCCGTTCGTGATCGTGCGCGGCGAGGCGAAGGAGTACGGCACCGCCAACCGTCTCGAGGGACCGTTCGAGCCCGGCGAGCTCGTCTGCCTGCTCGAGGACGTCGTCACCTCCGGCGGCGCCCTGACGGAGGCCGTGACGGCGCTCCGCGAGGCGGGCCTCGTGGTGCGGAACGCGGTCTGCGTCGTCGACCGCGAGGAGGGCGGCGCGGACGCGCTCGCGCGGGCCGGCGTGCGCCTGCGGCCCCTCTACCGGGCGAGCGAACTCGTGCCTGCGGTGAAAGTCGCCGGAAACCCGCATCGTTGAGCCAATCCGACACCCCTGGTAGGGTCCCCGCGGGTTTCCGACCATCCTACGACCAGGAGGAGTGGCAAGTGACGAAGCAGGAATTCGTGGACACCGTCGCGTCGAGGGCCAACCTGTCGCGCCGCGACGCCAGCGCCGCCGTCGACGCCTTTCTCGACAGCGTGACCGACGCACTGAAGAACCGCGACACGATCACGTTCACCGGGTTCGGCAAGTTCTCCACCGCCGAGCGTGCCGCCCGCGAGGGCGTCAACCCGCGCAACCCGGGGCAGAAGGTGCACATCCCCGCGGCGACCGTGCCGAAGTTCTCGGCCGGCAGCCAGCTCAAGTCCGCCGTCAAGGGCGGCTAGCTCCCGGGGCCGCTCCTCCGAGGATCTGAGGGCCGTAGGCGTCAGGCGACACCTGCGGCCCTCTTTTTCGCCTTGAACACGAACGTATGTTCGCATACGCTGGGGCGATGCAGCTGGCCTTCGACGCCGCGGACCGGCTCGTGGAGCTGGTCGAGGCCCGGCGGGGCCCCGTCGCCGCGGAGGAGGCGGCACGGGCCTTGTACGCACTCCGCCACGTTCCCACCGGGCTCGCACGCGAGCTGCTCGCCGACGTCGTGGAGGGGGACTCGCGCCTCGCCTGGCGCGGAGCCGCGGTCGGGCTCGCGCGCCCGGCCGGCGCCGGGCTCGCCCTCGAGGAGGCGACCTACGTCGTCGTCGATCTCGAGACGACCGGGTTGCGGCCCGGCAGCTCGGCGATCTGCGAGATCGGCGCCGTCCGCGTCCGGTCGCTCGAGCTCGCGGGCACCTTCGAGACGCTCGTCAACCCGCGGCAGCCGTTGCCGGCTCCCATCGCCGCGCTCACCGGGATCGAGCCACGGTCGCTGCGAGGCGCGCCCCCGGCCGAGCTCGCGGTGCGGCGCTTCCTCGACTTCGCCGGCGACGCGGTGCTCGTCGCCCACAACGCACGCTTCGATGTCGGCTTCCTCGACGTGGAGGTCGAGCGCCTCACCGGACGCAGGCTCGCGGCGCCGGTCGTCGACACCGTCTGGCTGGCGCGGCGCCTCCTGGCGGGGCGGATCTCACGCGTGGGGCTCGCGTCGCTCGCGTTCTTCTTCGGCACGGCCACGCGCCCGTGTCACCGGGCGCTGCCGGACGCGGAGGCGACGGCCGAGATCCTCCTCGCGCTGCTCGGCCTCGCGCAGGAGCGCGGCGCCCGGACGGTCGCGGACGTCGTCGAGCTGGCGGCCCCGCGCGCGAGGCGGCTCGCGACGAAGCGCTCGCTCGTCGCGGGAGCGCCGCCGCACCCCGGCGTCTACCTCTTTCGCGACCGCTTCGACCAGGTGCTCTACGTCGGCCGGGCGCGCGACCTGCGGAGTCGGCTCCGCTCGTACTTCCGCACCGAGCGGCAACGACCGGCGGTCGAGGCGGCCCTCGCCGCGCTCGAGCGCGTGGAGTGGCGGGTGCTCGGCTCCGAGCTCGAGGCCGCCCTGGAGGAGCTGCGGCTGCTGCGTGAGCTGCGGCCGCCGGCCAACGCGCGCGGCGTCCGCCCCGACCGCCACGTCTACCTGCGCCGGCGCGGCACCGGCTGGTGCGTGACCGAGGCTCCCGGCCCGTACGGGCCGCTGCGGAGCCGGCGGCGCGCACGCGGCGCCGCGCGCGCCCTCGACGGCTGGGAGGGCGAGCCGAGGGACGCGCTGCCGCGGCTGCGCGCGAAGCTGCGGCGGCTCGCCGCCGACCTCCGGTTCGAGGACGCCGCCCGCCTGCGCGACCGCGTCGCCGCGCTCGAGGAGGTCGCCGCGGCGCTCGCCGAGCTCGACCGGCTGCGCGCGCTCGAGGTCTGCCTGCTCGTGCCGGCTCTCGAGCCCGGCTTCCGGCGCGCCGTCTTCGTCTCCGGCGGTCGCGTCGTCGACGCGCGCACCCTCCTGCCCGGCGGCGCCGGGCAGGTCGAGGTGGAGGCGGGGCTCGCGGCGGCCCGGCGCGCAGCGCCGTCGGTCGGCGCCGAGGACGCGGACGAGCTGCTCCTCGTCGGCTCCTTCCTGCGCCGGCCGCCGCCCGAGCTGACGATCGTCCCGCTCGACCGGGAGCAGATCCTCGCCGCGTAGTCCGCCGTCGGACTGAGTAGCCTGTTCCCGATGGCACAGGACGTCGAGGCCGGGCCGCGCGTGACCACGGCCGCGTTCGCGGACCGCCTCGCCGTCGCGGTCGAGCGGAAGCGCAGCCAGCTCGTCGTCGGCCTCGACCCGCGGCTCGACCTGCTCCCGGTGGAGTTGCGTGGCGAGTCGGTGCTCGGCCGCGAGGCCGCGGCCGCGGCGTACGCGCGCTTCTGCTGCGGGCTCGTGGACGCCGTCGCGCCCTACGTCGTCGCGGTGAAGCCCCAGGTCGCCTTCTTCGAGACGCTCGGCTCCGACGGCACGGCCGCCCTGGAGCGCGTCTGCGGGTACGCGCGGGACGCCGGCCTGCTCGTGATCGCGGACGCGAAGCGCGGCGACATCGGCTCGACGGCGCGCGCGTATGCGGCGGCGTACCTCGAGCCGCGGGAAGACGCGCCGCCACTCGCCGACGCCCTCACCGTCAACACGTACCTCGGGCACGACTCGCTCGAGCCGTTCCTGCAGGCGTGCCGCCTGCACGGCGCCGGCATCTTCTGCCTCGTGCGGACGTCGAACGCCGGTGCCGCGGACGTGCAGGAGCTGACGCTGTCGGACGGGCGGCCGGTGTGGCAGCAGGTGGCGGAGCTCGTGGCCGAGTGGGGAGCCGAGCTGGTCGGCGAGCGCGGGCTCTCGAGCGTGGGCGCGGTCGTCGGCGCGACCGCGCCGCGGGCGGTGGGGATCGCGCGGCGGCTGCTGCCGCGCTCCGTGCTCCTGCTGCCGGGGGTCGGTGCGCAGGGCGCGACGCCCGCGGACGTCGCGCGCGCGTTCACGAGCGGCCCCGCGAGCGCGCTCGTGACCGCCTCGCGCTCCGTCATCTACGCCTACCGCGGCGGCAGCTCGGACTGGCGCGCCGCCGCCGGTGCCGAGGCCGCCCGCCTCCGCGCCGAGGTGTGGTCCGTGTCCGGCTGGTGATGGACGCCCGCCGCCGAGCAGCGCGCTTCGCCGCGCCCGTCGCCTTCCTCGCCGCGGCCACGATCGCCGTGCTCCTCGTGCGCTCGGCGCTCTCGGACGAGCAGACGACCCCGGCGCGCCAGCAGGCGACGACGACGGCGGCCACCACCACGCAGCCGACGACGACGCAGCGACCGGCGACCACGACCACCGCGGCCGGCGAGTTCTACGTGATCCAGTCCGGCGACACGCTCGAGACGATCGCCGCCGCGCACGGGACGACGGTCGAGCAGCTGCTCGTGCTCAATCCCGACGTCGACCCGGTCGCGCTGTCGATCGGGCAGCGCATCCGGGTCGGCTAGCGCGCATGTCGAGTAGCATGGCCGCCGCGTGAAGCGGCTCTGCCTCCTCCTCGCGGCCGCGGCGCTCGCGTGCCTGCTCACCGTCGTCGCCACCGCCGCGCCCCCCGTCGTCCGCGGCGAGGCGTACGTCGTCGAGAACGCGACGACGGGTGAGGTGCTCGCCGCCAGCGACGCGCGCGAGCGGCTGCCGATCGCCTCGATCACGAAGCTGATGACCGCCCTCGTCGCGCTCGACCGGGTCGGCCTCGACGAGGTCGTCACCGTCTCGCGCCGCACCGCGGCGGTCGGGGAGTCGACGATCCACCTCCGCCCCGGCGAGCGGATCGCCGTGCGCGACCTGCTCAGCGCCGCACTCGTCCAGAGCGCCAACGACGCCGCGAACGCGCTCGCCGAGCACGTGGCGGGCACGATCCCGCGCTTCGTCGAGCTGATGAACGCACGCGCGCGGGAGCTCGGCCTCACGGACACGCACTTCGTGAACCCGAACGGCCTCGACGCGCCCGGACACGTGTCGAGTGCCCGCGACGTGACCCGGCTCGCCCGCGTGGCGATGCGCAAGCCGTTCATCCGCGACACCGTCAAGCTCGTGTCGGCGACGGCGGCCGGCCGCACGCTGAGTACCTGGAACGACCTGCTCACGAGCCACCCGCGCGTGTTCGGCGTGAAGACCGGTCACACGAGCGGCGCCGGCTGGTCGCAGGTGGCCGCGGTCCGGGGCGGCGGCGTCACGATCTACGCCACGCTGCTCGGCGCCCAGACGCGGGACGGCCGCAACGAGGATCTCGCGGCGCTGCTGTCCTGGGGCCTCTCGCTCTACCGCACCGCCTGGGTGATCGACGACGATCGCGTGTACGCGGCGGCGCGGACCGCCTACGGCGAGCGGCCGGTGCGGCTCGTCGCGAGCGAGCCGGCGCTCCGCGTCGTGCGCGTCGACCGTGCGCTCGTCGAGCGTGTGGTTGCGCCGGTGGAGGTCGCCCTCCCCGTGCGCGCCGGCCAGCGGCTCGGCACGGTGCAGGTGCTCGACCGCGGCACCGTGGTCGCCTCGTCGCCGCTCGTCGCCGCGGCGGCGGTCCCGTTGCCGGACCGACTGGAGCGCGTAGGCTTCTATGCGGGGCGAACTGTCCACCA
>DASUOK010000209.1:0-22848 GCA_036276675.1 Gaiellaceae bacterium
CTCGCCGAGACCGAGGTCGCCGGTGTGACGACGAACCTGCCCTTCCTGCGCTGGCTCGTGGCGCATCCGGTCGTGCAGGCGGGCGAGGCGACCACGGCCTTCCTGACCGAGCACCCGCCGCTCTCGGACCCGCCGCTGCGCCTCCCCTCGGGCCCCTGGCGCGGCCCGTGGCGACTGAACCTCCCGGCGGCGACCGCCGCGCCTGCGCCCGACGTCGACGACGCGGCCCACGCGCACTCGGCCGCCGGGGCCGAGAGCTCGCTCACCGCACCGATGCCGGGCACCGTCATCCGTGTCCACGTTGCGGCCGGGGACCACGTCACCGTGCGGCAGCCGCTGCTCGTCCTCGAAGCGATGAAGATGGAGACGCCGCTCGCCGCGCCGTACGACGCGCTGGTGAAGGCGGTGCACGTCGAGGAGGGCGACCGCGTCGCCGGCGGCGCCCTCCTCGTCGAGCTCGAGACGGACTAGTCCGTCGCCGCCGCCGCTTGCTCGGGCTCGAGCGGGCGCGAGAGGGCTCGAGCGCCGATCGCGACTGCGGCGAGCAGGATCGCGGCGCCGATCAACAGGGTGCCGGTGTCGTCGCCGCTCGGCTTCACCGCCATCACGGCGACGACGAGGAAGAGGATCACCAGCTCGACGCGCTGGACGACGTTGATCCGCCGCACGTGGTGGCTCGCCTGCGGCGAGTCCGGCCCGTGCTCGGCCATCGCGCCGGCGATGCGCTTGCCCTCGGGCTCGAGGAACAGGATGCCGGTGAGGAACGACGCCGCGTAGCCGGCGAGGCCGAGCACGATCCAGAGCTGGTCGAACGCCCACGGGCCTTCGATCGTGAGCAGGATGCCGAGGACGAGCACGGCGAGCGACGACGGGATGAAGATGCGCTGGGCAAACCATTTCGAGTTGTCGGCGAGCTTGCGCAGCAGCACGAGGTCGGTGACACGGTCGGCCCGCATGACGAGCGCCTGCACCATGGCACCACCCCCGAGCCACACGACCGCGGTCGCGATGTGGAGGAAGAGGAGGATCTCGTAGTAGGACATGCGCTCTCTCTAACGGCCCACGGCCGCGATTTCAAGGCTAGAACAGCTTCTGCAGCTTCATCGCGGCGCCCATGTCACCCTTGATCTTGAGCTTCCCCGTCATGTAGGCCGTCGTCGGGTTCAGCTCGCCGCGGGAGATGGCGAGGAAGCTCTCCTCCGACGTGGTGATCGTCGTCTCGGCCTCGCCGGTCCCCTCGGTCACGTTCACGGTGCCGTCGTCGACGGCGACGACCCACTGGCCTGCGCCCTCGATGTCGAACAGGTACGAGTTGGTCATCCCCGCGGTCTTGGTCTCGTCCACGCTGCCGGGGAGGTTGTCGAAGAACTCCTGCACGCTCTCGGCCATCTCCGCTCCTTGAATGGTGGTTCAACGTACGACCGCGCGAGCCTACCGGATAGCATCGCGACGCCCGTGGATCTCGACCTCACCGCCGAGCAGGAGCTCGTGCGCGACACCGTGCGCGCGTTCGCGCGCGACCGCGTCGCGCCCGTGGCGGAGGAGCTCGACCGCGAGGCGCGCTTCCCGTACGAGCTCGTCGCCGAGCTCGCCGAGCTGGGGCTGATGGGCCTGCCCATCCCCGAGGAGTACGGCGGCGCCGGCGGCGACACCGTCTCGTACGCCCTGGCGATCGAGGAGCTGACCCGGATCGACTCCTCCGTCGCGATCACCGTCGCCGCCCACACCTCGCTCGGGACGATGCCGATCTTCCTCTTCGGCAGCGAGGAGCAGCGACGAGAGTGGCTGCCCGACCTGGCCTCCGGGCGGCGCCTGGCCGCTTTCGGCCTGACCGAGCCGGGCGCCGGCTCCGACGCCGGTGCCACCCGGACGACCGCCGAGCTCCGCGACGGCGAGTGGGTCGTGAACGGCTCGAAGATCTTCATCACGAACGCCGGCACGGACATCACCGCCTGCGTGACGATCACCGCCCGGACGGGCGAGGACGAGATCTCCAACCTCGTCGTGCCGAACGGCACGCCCGGCTACGAGATTTCGGCGCCGATGAAGAAGCTCGGCTGGAAGGCGTCCGACACGCGCGAGCTGTCCTTCCACGACTGCGCCGTCCCGGAGGGCAACCTGCTCGGTCCGCGCGGGCAGGGCTTCCACCAGTTCCTGGAGATCCTCGACGGCGGGCGTATCTCGGTGGCGGCGATGGGCGTCGGCCTCGCCCAGGGCGCCTACGACCTCGCGTTCGCGTACGCCCAGGAGCGGGAGCAGTTCGGCAAGCCGATCTCGCGCTTCCAGGCGATCCGGTTCAAGCTCGCCGACCTGGCGACGGAGATCGAGGCCGGACGCGGGCTCGTCGTGCGGGCGGCGTGGCTCAAGGACCAGGGACGGCCGTTCGCCCGCGAGGCGGCGATGGCGAAGCTCTACACGGGCGAGCTCTCGAACCGCGCCGTCAACTGGTCGCTCCAGATCCACGGCGGGTACGGCTACATGGACGAATACCCGATCTCGCGCCTCTACCGCGACCAGAAGATCCTCGAGATCGGCGAGGGGACGAACGAGGTTCAGCGCATGGTGATCGCCCGGCAGCTCGGGCTCTAGGCCGCGATCCGCTCGACGCCGAGCGGCTCCTCCACGAACGTGCGGTAGGCGGCCCGCGCCGCCTCCTCCGCCGGGCCGAAGTGCGGCAGCAGGTCAGCGATCGCGAGGAAGGCGGGCGCGGCCGCCTGGCCGGCGGTCGCGCGGAAGCTGCTCCAGCGCCAGCCGACCGGTGCCGCACAGAGGCCGGCGCGGACCGGGTTGCGCACGACGTAGCGGCAAGCGAGCAGGAGGTGCGCGTCCGTCTCCAGGCGCGGCGAGTCGAAGCGGGCGCCGAAGAGGTGTCCCGTTCGACGGTGACGCGTGTTGAACCGCTGCGCGTGCATGCCGTTCAGCCGTTGGACGCCGCGCGAGAGGGTCGGCCACGGAGTTCGGACGACGAGGTGGTAGTGGTTCGTCATCAGGCAGTAGGCGAGTAGCCGCCACCCGAAGCGCGCGACGACGTCCTCGAGACGCTCGAGGAAGGCGAGGCGGTCGCGGTCGTCGCGGTAGATCCTGCAGCCGTCGACACCGCGCGCGGTGACGTGGTGAGACGCGCCGGGGATCTGCGGTCGGAGCGGGCGCGGCATGTCGCCGACGCTACCGCGCAGCCGACCCTTCAGCCGCAAGCGTTCGACAATCGGCACGCTTCCGCCAGCCTCCCGTGAACGGGTCTGACCCCTCGCGCGCCGCGGCGACCGTATGAACAAGCCGTTCCGGCGCGCGAGTGGGGGTCAGACCCCCGGCTGGAGCTCGAGCCGCTCGACGACGGGCGTGTCGCGGAGCGCAGTCGTGCAGCCCGCCACCGCATACAGGGCACCTTCGGAGACGAACGCCGACAGCGCGTGGCGCGTCACGCCCGTCGGCGGCCCGTCGCGCCACTCGCCCGAGCCGGCGTCGTAGACCTGGTACGTCGACTCCCACACCGCGTGGATCTCGTCGCCGGCCACGGCCGCGCCGAGGAGCTCCATCGGCCTCGGCATCGCCGGCCCCTCGCGCCAGCGGCCGGTCCGCGGGTCGAGGACGTGCACCTCGCGGAGCACCTCCTCCCCCCGGCGGCCGCCGATCGCCCAGAGCTCGCCCTCGAACGTGACGACCGCGAACGCGTGCATCGGGCTCGGCAGCGGCGTCGAGCGGCGCCACGTGTCGGCACGCGTGTCGTAAACGAGCACGTCGCGCAGCTCGCGGCCCTCCCGGAAGCCGCCGAGCACGAAGATCTCCTCGCCGACCGCGATGGCGGCATGGTTGAAACGCGGCGAGGGCAGGGGTGCCCGCGCCGACCAGCGCTCGCCGTCCCACGCCCACACCGCCGCCGTGTTCCCGTCGGCGGTCGTGCCGCCGAAGACGTACAACGTCCCACCGACCGCAGCGGCGGCCGCGGCGCGCGTCGGCTCCGGCAGCTGCCGCAGCGTCTCCCAGCGGTCGGCGGCAGGGTCGTAACGGGTGAAGGTGGCGAGCGGACGCCCGGTGTCCCCCACCATGCCGCCCGCCGTGTAGATCGCCTCGTCGATCTGCGCCGCCGCCACGTAGCTCCGCCGCTGCGGCATCGACGCCACGCGCTCCCACGTGGCCTCGTTCCCGTCGCCGCCGCCGGCGGCGAGGACGAAGAAGAGGCCGAAGGCGCCGACGGCCGCGAGCGCGGCGCCGAGCGCGAGCCGCACGCCCCTGCTACCCCTCGGCGAGCGCGTGCCGGAGCTTGCGCCGAGCGGCCTTGCGCTCCTTCATCGCGCGCGGATCCGGAATCGGCACAGCGGTCAGGAGCGCCTGGGTGTACTCGTCCTGCGGGTGCGTGTAGACCTCCTCGGCCGGCCCGATCTCGACCAGCTTGCCGCGGTTCATGACGGCGATCCGGTCGCTCATCGAACGGACGACGGCGAGGTCGTGGGCGATGAAGAGATAGGTCAGCGAGAAATCGCGCTGCAGGTCCTTGAGCAGGTTGAGGATCTGGGCCTGGATCGAGACGTCGAGCGCCGAGACGGGCTCGTCGCAGACGATCAGCTTCGGGCTGAGCGCGAGCGCGCGCGCGATCCCGATGCGCTGCCGCTGGCCGCCGGAGAACTCGTGCGGGTAGCGATTCGTGAAACCGGGGTTGAAGCCGACGACGTCGAGCAGCTCGCGGACGCGCGAGCGGCGGTCCCGGCGCGTCCCGATCGAGTGGACGACGAGCGGCTCGGCCACGATGTCGCCGACGGTCATGCGCGGGTCGAGCGAGGCGTAGGGATCCTGGAAGACGATCTGGACCTCACGACGCATCCGCCGCATGTCCTCGCGGCCGAGCTCCGTCAGCTCCGTGTCCATGAACCGGATCGAGCCCGAGGTCGGCTTCAGGAGCTGCATGATGCAGTAGCCCGTCGTCGACTTGCCCGAGCCGGACTCGCCGACGAGGCCGAGCGTCTCCCCCTCCTCGATGTCGAAGCTGACGCCGTCCACGGCCCGGAAGACGTCGACGGTGCGCTCGACGAGGATCCCCGAGCGGATCGGGAAGTGCTTGTGCAGGTCCCGCACCTGCAGCAGCGCGTCACTCGAGCCGTTGCTGCTCACGCGGGCACCTCGGAGCCGACGACGCTGCCCGCCCGCTCGCTCGCCGGATGCGCGGAGCGCACCTGGTGACCCGGGCGCACCTCGCGCAGCTCCGGCATCACCGTCGCGCAGGTGTCGTTCGCGTTCGCGTAGGGGCAGCGGGAGGCGAAGCGGCACGCCTCGGGCGGGTGGATCAGGTCCGGCGGCCGGCCCGGGATCGCGGTGAGCCGGCCGGAGCGGATCCCCTCGCCCTCGATCTGCGGCAGCGCCGAGAGCAGAGCCTCCGTGTACGGGTGCTCGGGGTGGTCGAACAGCTCGAGCACCTGGGCCTGCTCGACCACCTGGCCCGCGTACATGACGAGGATGTCGTCCGCGGCCTCGGCCACGACGCCCATGTCGTGGGTGATGATGATCATCGCCATGTCGTGCTGGTGGCGAAGGTCGTCGAGCAGGTCGAGCACGGCGGCCTGCACCGTGACGTCGAGCGCGGTCGTCGGCTCGTCCGCGATCAGGAGCTTCGGGTCGCACGAGAGCGCGATCGCGATCATGACGCGCTGGCGCATGCCGCCGGAGAAGCGGTGCGGATAGTCGTCGAGCCGCTCGGCGGCGCGCGGGATCTGCACCTCCTCCATCAGCTCGATCGCCTTCTTCCGTGCGTCCTGCTTCGAGACGTCGTAGTGGCGGCGGATGGTCTCGGTGATCTGCGTGCCGATCGTCAGCGTCGGGTTGAGCGACGTCATCGGGTCCTGGAAGATCATCGCGATCTCGCGGCCGCGCAGGTCCTCGAGCTCCTTCTCGCGCAACCGGACGAGGTCGCTGCCGTCGAAGACGACACTCCCCGAGACGATCTTCGCGGGCGGCCTCGGGATCAGGCCCATGATCGAGAGCGCCAGCACCGACTTGCCGCAGCCCGACTCGCCCACGATGCCCAGCGTCTTGCCGCGCTCCACGGCGAAGCTGACGCCGTCGACCGCGTGCACGACCCCCTCGCGCGTGAAGAAGTGCGTGCGCAGATCGGTGACTTCGAGCAGCGCCATCGTCTCCCCTACGTCTCGCGGGTGCGCGGGTCGAGGGCGTCGCGCAGGCCGTCGGCGATGAAGTTCGCGCAGAGGATCAGCGTCGCGATCAGGATCGACGGCACGGCGATGATGTGTGGCGACGTGCGGTAGACGGTCCGGCCGTCGTTCGCCATCTGCCCCCACGAGGCCTCCGGCGGGCTGATGCCGAGCCCGATGAACGAGAGGAACGCCTCGCCGAGGATCACGCCGGGGAGCTCGAGGAAGATCGCGATGATGAGGACGCCGAGCGTGTTGGGCAGGAGGTGGCGGCCGAGCACCCTGAACCAGCGCGCGCCCACCGCCTTGGCAGCGCGGATGTAGTCGTTCTCCTTCAGGGTGATGATCTGGCCACGGACGATGCGAGCGCTCGTGAACCAGCTCGCGACCGAGAGCGCGACCATCAGCGTCCACAGGCTCGCGTCGCCGAAGATGGCGAGGATGATGATCGCGAACGGCAGGTACGGCAGGCCGTAGAGCGTGTCGAGCACGCGCATCATCGCGTTGTCGAGGCGCCCGCCCACGAAGCCGGAGATCGAGCCGTAGGCGACGCCGATGAGCAGGATCGCAAGCGTTGCGCCGAAGCCGATCAGCATCGAGACCCGGCCGCCGAGCGCCGCGCGCGTGAACAGGTCGCGCCCGAACTGGTCGGTGCCGAACGGATGCGCGAAGCTCGGGCTCTGGCTCTTCTGCGCGAAGTCGACCGCGTAGGGGTCGTAGGGCGAGAAGATGGGCCAGAGGACGCAGTAGAGGACGAGGAGGATGAAGACCGAGCCGGCGAACACCGCCGCCTTGTTCCGCACGTAGCGGCGCCACGCGTCCATCCAGAGGTTCGACTGCCGCAGCGGCGCACCGGCGGCACCGGACTGCAGCGTCCGCTCGCCCTCGACGAGCGGCGCGCGGGTCGCCTCGGGCGGGTTGATGGCCACGTCAGGCCCTCGCGTCTCTCGTCCGCGGATCGAGGAAGCCGTACAGGATGTCGACGACGAGGTTCGCGATGATGACGATCAGCGAGAGCAGCACCGTCAGCCCCATCACCACAGAGTAGTCGCGAGCCTGAACGGCCGTGACGTAGTACCGGCCGATGCCCGGGATGGCGAAGATCTGCTCGATCACGAACGAGCCCGTGATCAGGAAGCCCAGGGTCGGGCCGGCCGCCGTCACGACCGGGATCAGCGAGTTACGGAGCACGTGCAGCCCGACGACGCGCCGCCAGCGCAGGCCCTTCGCCTTCGCGGTGCGGATGTAGTCCTGCTGCATCGTCTCGAGCATGGTGCCGCGCACGAGGCGCGCGAAGGCGGCCATCGGGCCGATCCCCAGCGCCACGACCGGCAGCACCTTGCTCTGCCACGTCGTCCAGCCGCTGGTCGGGAAGAGGTCCCATTGGAGCGCGAAGAAGTAGATGAACAGGGTCGCGAGCAGGAAGCTCGGTATGGCGAAGCCGACGTTCGAGAAGAACATCGCCGCGTAGTCGAAGCTCGTGTTCGCCTTCAGCGCCGAGAGGGCGCCGAGCAACACCCCGAAGACGAAGGCGAACAGGAACGCGAGCCCGCCGAGCTCGAGCGAAGCCGGGAAGTGCTCCTTGACGATGTCGTTGACATCGCGGTTGCGCAGCACGAGCGACGGCCCGAAGTCGAAGGTGGCGACCCCCTTGACGTAGCGGTAGTACTGCTCGTACCAGGGGGCATTGAGCCCGAACTTGCGCTCCAGGTTCGCCTGGATCTGCTCCGGTATCGCCCGCTCCGAGGTGCGGAAGGGGTTGCCCGCGATCTGCCGCATCAACATGAACGTCATGAAGACGACGAGGAGGATCACGGGGATCGTCCAGACGATGCGGCGAACGATGAACTTGGTCACGTGACGCGAGACCTACCCGTTCCGAGGACTGGCCAACCGGTGGAGCACCACGGGTGAGGGTGGGGCGCGAGAGCGCCCCACCCTAAACCGAGGTGTACTGCTGTTACGACTCCTCGACCACGACCTTGGTTAGGTCGACCTGCGTCAGGAGGTCGAGGTTGTACGTGTCCTGCACCGACGGGCGCTCGAGCTGCGTGTACGTGTACCAGTAGATCGGCATGATCGGCATCTCGCCGTCCTCGCCGCCGAGGATCTCCTCGGCCTGGGCGTACAGCTCGTAGCGAGCGTCGTTGTCGGGCGTCTGGCGCGCTTCCTCGATGACCGAGTCGAACTCCTCGTTGGCGAAGTTCGTGCTGTTGTTCCCCGACTCACTCGTCCAGAGCTCGAGGAAGTTCATCGCGTCGACGTAGTCGCCGATCCAGCCGAGCCGGAACGCGTCGATCGAGTTGTCCGGCGGCGGCCCGATGAACTCGAGGAACTGCGCCCACTCCTGCTGCCGGATGTCGACCTCCAGCCCGAGCTCCTTCCAGGCCGCCTGGACCGCCACGGCGATCTCGCGGTGGCCCGGCGAGTCGTTCAAGAGCAGGTTGATCGTGGTCTTCGGATTCTCAACCTGCTCCATCAGCTCCTTCGCCTGCTCGAGGTCCGCCGTCTCGGGCATCCACGGCGACTCCGGGTTGAGCACGTCGAACCCCGGCATCCCCTCGGGCGTGAAGCCGTTCGCCGGCAGCTGGTCGGCCTGCGCGACGTTGTCGATGATGCTCCGGCGGTCGATCGCCAGGGACATCGCCCGCCGCTGGTTGACGTCGGTGATGTTGTCGACGTTGAACCCGTAGTAGTAGGTGCCGAGGCCCGGATACTGCTGGTAGTCCTCGGTCTCCTTCAGGCGCGGGATCTCCTCGACCGGGAGACCACCGGTGACGTCGATCTCGCCGGCCTCGAAGGCCTGCACGGCCGTCGTGCCGTCGGTGATCATGCGGCCGTCGATCCGCGTGAGCGTGACGTTGTCGGCGTCGCGCCAGTCCTCGTTCTTGACCAGGTCGATGCGCGAGTTGTGCTGCCACGCGTCGAGCAGGAACGGGCCGTTGGTGACGATGTTCGCGGCCTCGGTCCACTTGTCGCCGAACTGCTCCACCGTCGGGCGGTGCACGGCGAGGAACGAGTGGTGGGCGAGCTGCTGCGTGAACCACGGCTGCGGCGAGGTCAGCGTGATCTCGAGCGTGCGGTCGTCGACCGCGTTGACGCCGACCTCGTCGGCCAGAGCCTCACAGTTCTGCTCCTCGCAGCCGTTGTACTCCTGTGCTCCCTCGATCCCATAGAACTGGTAGGCGTAGTCCGCCGCCAGCTCGGGCGAGATCGTGCGCTTCCACGAGTACTCGAAGTCCTCGGCGGTGACCGGGTCGCCGTTCGACCAGGCGCCGTCCTCGCGCAGCGTGATCGTGACGGTGAGCCCGTCCTCGGACGTCTCGAAGCTCTCGGCGAGCGCCGGGACCGGGTTCAGGTCCTCGTCGAGCTTGATCAGCGGATCCATGATGTTGACCAGGATGTTCGCCGAGGTGGTGTCGCTGGCGAGCCCCGGGTCGAGCGACGGCGGCTCCGTCCCCCAGTTCACCGTGATCGTCTGGTCGGCGGCCTGACCGCCGCCTTCCTCCTGCGTTTCCGTCTCGCCCGTCCCTGCCGCGTCGCCCCCGTCGTCATCGTCGCCGCCGCAACCGGCCGCGACGAGGGCGAGGCTCGCGACCAGGGCGGCGAGTAGCAGCCACAAGGTCTTGATCCTCATAGAAATGTCCTTCCTTCCTTCCTTCGCGTTTGCGCGCGCATACGACCAGCAGTCGCATCCTCTTGTCTCCAAGGTTTACCGGGCCCAAACGCGAGCTGATCGAATCCGAACCTCTTCCTTACGTGCCTTTGCGCGACGATAGCGAGGTGCGGAGCCTCTTCGTCGCAGTAACCCTCGCCCTGCTCGTGCCCGCAGCCGGCCTCGCGCACGTCGACGTCAGCCCCGGCCTCCTCGAAGCCGGGCAGGAGGTGGAGTTGCGGGTGGAGCTGCCCGAGCTGCGTCCGGACGCCACCCCCACGCGGCTCGACGTGAGCGGCCCGGGGGTGCGGCAGCTCTCGACCCGCGGCGCGGGCCGCTCCGGCGAGGAGACGCGCTGGCGGGTGCGCGTGCTCGTGACCGCTCCGCCGGGGCCGACGACGCTGCTCCTGCGCGCAGGCTTCGCGGACGGCCGCTCCGTCGAGGTACGGCGGTCGGTCACGGTCGTGCCGGCCGAGGCGGAGGAGTCGGGGGCTCCCGTAGCCGCGTTCGCGGCCGCGGCCGTCGGCTTCGGGGCGCTGCTCGGGGCGGCGATCCTCCTGCGACGGCGCGCCGCCACTCCGTAGCCCAGGCGCTTCAGGAAGGAAAGCGGAGCGCCGTGGTAGCGTGCGCCCGCCGTGCTCTTCCTGCAGTTTCTCGACGAGGATCTCGGCTGTGCCGCCTACCTCGTCGGCGACGAGGACGCCGGCGTCGCGGCCGTCGTCGACCCGCCCTACGGCATCGAGCCCGTGCTCGAGGCGGCGGCGCGGCAGGGCGTCGAGATCGTCCGCTGTGTCGAGACGCACACCCACGCCGACCATCTCTCCGGCCACGGCCGCCTCGCTCTCGAGCACGGCGTGCCGGTCTCGATCCACCCCGCGGCCGGTGCCGAGTACCGCCACGACGACCTCGCCGACGGGCAGGAGCTGGAGCTCGGCGCCGTGGCGCTGCGTGCGATCCACACACCCGGCCACCGCCCCGAGCACACGTGCCTCACGGTCACCGATCGGACGCGCGCCGACGAGCCGTGGCTCGTGCTCACCGGCGACTCGCTCTTCGTCGGCGACACCGCGCGACCCGACCTCGCCGTCGGCGCGGTGGAGGGTGCAACGGACCTCTTCGACTCGTTGCGGCGGCTGCTGGAGCTGCCCGACGGCGTCGAGGTCTTCCCCGGGCACGTCGCCGGCTCGCTCTGCGGCAAGGGCATGAGCTCGAAGGGCTCCTCGACGATCGGCTTCGAGCGCCGCTTCAACCACGTGCTCCAGCTGAGCGACCGCGACGCCTTCGTGGCCGAGACGGCGGGGATCGCCACTGCGAAGCCGCCGAACATGGCGCGGCTCGTGGAGCTGAACCGCGGCCCGTTCGTCGGCGCCGCCCCGCCCGTCGACGAGCTCGCGGCGGCACCCGGCGAGGCGACCGTGATCGACGTGCGGCCGCTCGAGGACTACCTCGCCGGCCACCTGCCGGGAGCGGTCAGCGTGCCGGTCGACGGCGGCTCCTTCGCGACGAAGGCGGGCTTCGTGCTCGCTCCGGCTGCGACGGTCGTGGTCGCGGCGTCCTCGCCCGAAGACGCGCAGCGCGCCGTGCGCGGCATCCGCTCCGTCGGCTTCCTGGAGCTCGCCGGCTACGTCCTGGGCGGCGGCCCCGAGGCGATGGCAGCCGTGCCGCTGGACGAGCTCGAGCGCCTGCTCGCCGACGGCGCCGAGCTGATCGACGTGCGCGAGCGCGACGAGCGCGACAGCGGCTACATCGCGGGGAGCCGCAACATCCCCTACCGCCTGCTCGCGCTCGCGGGCCCGGAGGTGCCCGCCGACCGGCCGATCGTGACGATCTGCGAGAGCGGGGCGCGGGCGGCCATCGCGGCGTCGATTCTCACCGCGCGCGGCATCGACGCGCGACCCGTCGTCGACGGCGGCGTCGGCTCCTGGGCGGAGCACGGCGGCCACACCGTCGAGTTCCGCCGCTGCGGCGCCTGACACCGAGCGGCGCGGCGCTGGCTCAGCTGATTCGTTCCGCGCGGTAGCCGCGCGCGGCGAGGGTCGCGAGCAGCTCGCCACAGTGGTCGGCATCGCGCGTCGCCAGGGTCAGCTCGACCTCCGTCTCGCCGATCGGCAGGGACATCCCCTCGCGGTGGTGCTCGACCGAGACCACGTTGCCGCGCTCCTCCGCGACGAGCTGGAGGAGCTTGATCAGCTCGCCGGGCCGGTCGGAGATGCGCGTGCGCAGGACGAGGTAGCGCCCGGCCTGGGTGAGCCCGTGCCGCATCACCTGGATGAGGAGGGTCGGGTCGATGTTGCCGCCCGACACGATCAGGCAGACCTCGTCCTCGCCGGGCACCTTCCCGGCGAGGAGCGCCGCCAGCGGCGCCGCGCCGGCGCCCTCGACGACGAGCTTCGTCCGCTCGAGCAGGAGCACGATCGCGTGGGAGATCTGGTCGTCCGTCACCGTCACGACCTCGTCCACGCGGTCCCGCAGGATCGCCGCGGTCAGCGTGCCGGGCTGCTTCACCGCGATGCCCTCGGCGATCGTGAAGCGGTGCTCGGTGCCGCCGGCGAACGGGCAGACGGCTTCCGCCTGCACCCCGACGATGCGGACCTTCGGGCGCAGCTCCCGCAGCGCAATCGCGACGCCGGCGGCGAGCCCGCCGCCGCCGATCGGGATCACGACCGTCCCGAGCGACGGCAGCTGCTCGACGAGCTCGAGCCCGATCGTCCCCTGCCCCGCGATCACGCGCTCGTCTTCGAACGCATGCACGAACGTCGCGCCCGTCGCCTCCATGCGCTCGGTCGCGGCGGCGACCGACTCGTCGAAGCCCGCGCCCGTGAGCTCGACTTGCGCGCCGTAGTTCCGCGTCGCGTCGACCTTCGCCATCGGCGAGTCCTCGGGCATGAAGACGGTCGCCACGACGCCCACCTCGCGCGCCGCCCACGCGACCGCCTGCCCGTGGTTCCCCGCGCTCGCCGCGATCACGCCTGCCGCCCGCTCCTCCGGCGTCAGCGTGGCGAGCGTGTTCACCGCGCCCCGGATCTTGAAGGCTCCCGTCCGCTGCAGGTTCTCGGCCTTCAGCTGGACGCTGCGGCCGGCGAGGCGCGAGAACGTCTCGGACGGATAGATCGGCGTGACGCGCGCCACCCCCTGCAGCCGCGCGCGGGCCTCCTCGATGCTACGAAGCGTGGGCGCGGCTGTCGTCGCCAATGCCGTACACCTTGTCGAGGATCTCCCGCACCGCCGAGAGCGGGTCGAGCTCGCGCGCCTGCACCTCGTCGAGCAGGCGTCGCAGCTCCGGCTCGTCGGCGACCGTCTCCTGCAGATGGGCCTTGGCCCGGCTCGTCGCGAGGGCGAAGACCTCGCCCGCGAGATTCTTCCGCCGGCGCTCGTCGAGGAGCCCGCCCGTGACGAGGTGCTCGCGGTGCTGCTCGAGCTTCCCCCACAGCTCGGCCACGCCCTCGCCGCGCACCGCCTCGGTGAGCACGATCGGGGGGCGCCACTCGCGCTCCCGGTCCAGGGCGAGGATCGAGCGCACCTCGTTCAACATCGTCTTCGCGGCCGGATGATCCATCTTGTTGATCGCGATCACATCGGGGATCTCCATGATCCCCGCTTTCAACGCCTGCACCGAGTCCCCCGAGCCCGGCATCAGCACCAGCAGCACCGTGTCGACGATGCCGATCACCTCCACCTCGCTCTGGCCTGCGCCGACGGTCTCCAGGAAGACGAGCTCCTTGCCCGCAGCGTCGAGCAGGAGCGCCGCCTGGAGCGTGGCCTCCGAGAGGCCCCCGAGGTGGCCACGGGTGCCCATCGAGCGGATGAAGACTCCGGGGTCGAGGAAGTGGTCGGAGAGCCGGATCCGGTCGCCGAGGAGGGCGCCGTGCGTGAAGGGGCTCGAGGGGTCGACGGAGATGACGCCGACGCTGCGACCCTCGCCGCGCACGTGCCGCACGAGGGCGCTGATCAAGGAGGACTTGCCCACCCCGGGCGGGCCGGTGACGCCGATGACGCTGCTGCGCCCCGTCTCCGGGTACAGCTCGCGAACGAGGTCGTAGGAGAGCGGGTCGCCGTTCTCGACGAGCGTGATCGCGCGTGCGAGCGCGCGACGGTCGCCGCCACGAACGCCCGTCGCGAGGTCGTCGAGCGTCCAGTCGCGGCGCGCCACGCTCAGACTCTAGACGGCACCGCCTGCTCCAGGTCCGCCGGCGCGACGGACGTGTCGAACCCGCGCGCGAGCACGACTGCCGTGAGCGACGCGAGCAGGAAGCCGACGCTGGCACCGCCCCAGAGCCAGCGTGCCCCGAAGGCGTCGACGAGCGGGCCGGCGGCAGCCATCCCCAAGCCGAGCACGACGTAGTTCGACGACATGATCACCGTGAAGGCGCGCCCGCGCAGCTCGTCGGGCGCGCCGCGCTGGACGAACAGGGCGTTGCACACGACGGCGGCGCCGTTCCCGAACGTGCCGAGCACGACCCCTCCCACCGCAACGGCGAGATTGGGCGCGACCGCTGCGATCCCGAACCCCAGCGCCATCACGGCGATCAGGCCCGCGTAGGTGTGCCTGACGCCGAGCCGGTCGAGGATCGGCCCCGCCGCGAGGCTGCCGAGCGTCAGGCCGAGCCCGGACGCTCCCACGAGCAGGCCGAAGCCGACGTCCCCGGCGTCCAGCGAGACCTTTGCCAGCACGA
Source organism: Gaiellaceae bacterium (assembly GCA_036276675.1). Lineage (GTDB taxonomy): Bacteria > Actinomycetota > Thermoleophilia > Gaiellales > Gaiellaceae > Gaiellasilicea. The sequence goes on from DASUOK010000209.1 coordinate 14,469, forward strand.
CCTCGGCCACGTTGACCGCCGCGCTGCCGAACAGGACGATGTTCCAGACGACGAGCACCGTCACGAGCGCGCGCGAGCGGCGGACGAGCCGGAAGCCGTCGCCGAGATCCTGCCAGTGCCCGCGGCTCTCGACCTGCCCCGCCTGGAGCCGACGGGCGGGGATGCGGACGAGCAGGAGCGCGGACACGAGGAACGAGACCGCATTCAGCCAGTAGGCGAGCTCCGGCCCCTGCACGGTGAGCAGCAGCCCGCCCACGACCGGGCCGATCATCCAGGCGACGTTGTCCACCGCCTGGAGCAGCGCGTTCGCCGTCGGCAGGTCCTCGTCCTCGACCAGGTTCGGCATCCCGGCGTAGACCGCGGGGCGAAAGAACCCGGTCGCGACGCCGGCCACGAAGGCGAGCGCCACCACCGCGGCCGCGCTGCCCGCGAACGGCAGGACGCAGAAGACGGCGAGGCGGACGAGGTCGGAGGCGATCAGGAGCCGGCGCCTCGACCAGCGGTCGACGAGCGGGCCGAGCAGGAGCCCGATCACGATCGCCGGCAGGAACTCGGCGATCAGCAGCGCGCTGACCCAGGTGCCCGAGCCGGTGCGGTCGAAGACGTCGACCGTCAGCGCGACTGCAGCGAGGTAGGTGCCCGCGCCCGAGGCGAGCGTGGCGACGAACAGCCGCCGGTAGTCGGCCGCGCGGCGCAGGAGATCGAACCTGCTGGGGGGAGCGGGAGACGTGCGCAAGCGGGGGTCGGGCTAGTCGGCGTCGTACGCGAGGTTCGGTCGCAGCCACCGTTCGGCGTCCTGCACCGAGACCCCTTTGCGCGCAGCATAATCCTCGACCTGGTCCCGTGCGATGCGGCCCACCGCGAAGTACTTCGCCGCCGGATGCCCGAAGTAGAGGCCGCTGACGGCGGCGCCGGGCGTCATCGCGTAGCTCTCGGTCAGCTCGATGCCGACCTGCTCGGCGCCGAGCAGGTCGAACAGCCGGCGCTTCTCCGAGTGGTCGGGGCACGCCGGGTAGCCGATCGCCGGCCTGATGCCGCGGTAGCGCTCCGCGGTGAGCTCCTCGGGGGTCGGGCTCGCGCCGGGCTCGTACCACTGCCGGCGCGCCTGCAGGTGGAGCCATTCGGCCGCCGCCTCCGCGAGCCGGTCTGCGAGGGCCTTGACGATGATCGCGTTGTAGTCGTCGCCCGCCGCCTCGTACCGGCCGGCGACGTCGTCGGCCCCATGCACGGCGACCGCGAACGCGCCGACGTGGTCCTCCGCCGGGGCGACGTAGTCGGCGAGGCAGCGGTTCGGCCGCGAGTCGCCCCAGGCGGCCTGCTGACGCAGCATCGGGAAACGGACGCCGCTGCCGAGGACGACGTCGTCGCCCTCCGCCCGCGCCGGCCAGAAGCCGTGGACGCCAACGGCGCGCAGCGTGCCGTCGCGCACGATCTCGTCCAGCAGCGCGAGCGCCTCGTCGTAGAGCTCCCGTGCGGCGGGTTGCTCGAGGATCGCCGGGAACTTTCCCTTGAGCTCCCAGGCGTGGAAGAAGAACTGCCAGTCGATGAACTCGCGCAGCGTCGCCAGGTCGGGCTCGACCACCCGCGTGCCGCTGAACACGGGGGCGGCGAGGTCGTCGTACGCGAGCCGCTCGCCGTTCTCGCGCGCGAGCCGAAGCGGCAGGAGCGGCCGCCGCTCCTTCTCGGCATGGAGCGCGCGCAGGCGCTCCTGCTCCTCGCGGTTGCGCAGGTCCAGCTCGCCCTTGCGCACCGGATCGAGCAGGTCGGAGACGACCCCGACGACACGGGAGGCGTCGATGACGTGCACGGCCGGGCGACTGTAGGCGGGCGCGATCCGCACCGCGGTGTGCTGCCGCGACGTGGTGGCGCCGCCGATCAGCAGCGGGAGCTCGAGCCCGCGCCGCTCCATCTCCTCGGCCACGTGCACCATCTCGTCGAGCGACGGCGTGATCAGCCCGGAGAGCCCCACGGCGCTCGCCCCCTCGGCCACGGCGGTGTCGAGGATCTTCTCGGCCGGCACCATCACGCCGAGATCGATCACCTCGTAGTTGTTGCAGCCGAGCACGACGCCCACGATGTTCTTGCCGATGTCGTGCACGTCGCCGCGCACCGTCGCGAGCACGACCTTGCCCTGGGCGCGGCCGTTCGACCCGGTCCGCTCCTTCTCCTCGGCCATGAAGGGCTCGAGATACGCGACTGCGCGCTTCATCGCGCGGGCGCTCTTCACGACCTGCGGCAGGAACATCCGCCCCGAGCCGAAGAGGTCGCCGACGACCTTCATGCCGTCCATCAACGGCCCCTCGATCACGTCGAGCGGACGGTCTGCCGCCTGCCGCGCCTCCTCGGTGTCCGCCTCGACGAAGTCGACGATGCCGTGCACGAGCGCGTGCTCCAGCCGCTTGGCGACCGGCGCCTCGCGCCACGAGAGATCGAGCTCGCGCTTGGTCGCCTCGCCCTTCACCGTCTCCGCGAACGCCACGAGGCGGTCGGTCGCGTCCGGCCGGCGGTCGAAGATCACGTCCTCGACGCGCTCGAGCAGCGGCGGCTCGATGTCCTCGTACACCACGAGCTGGCCGGCGTTGACGATGCCCATGTCGAGGCCGGCGCGGATGGCGTGGAAGAGAAACGCCGAATGCATCGCCTCGCGCACGGCGTCGTTGCCGCGGAAGGAGAAGGAGAGATTGGAGATGCCGCCGCTCGTGTGCGCGCCCGGACAGCGCTCCTTGATCAGCGGCAGTGCGTCGATGAACGCCTTCGCGAAGCCGTTGTGCTCCTCGATCCCGGTCGCGACCGCGAGCACGTTCGCGTCGAAGACGAGATCCTCCGGCGGGAACCCGACCTGCTGGACGAGCAGGTCGTAGGCGCGGCCGCAGATCGCCACCTTGCGCTCGACCGTCTCCGCCTGGCCCTCCTCGTCGAAGGCCATCACGACGACGCCGGCGCCGTGGTCGCGCACGCGCCGCGCCTGCTCGAGGAAGGGCTCCTCCCCCTCCTTGAGGCTGATCGAGTTGACGACCCCCTTCCCCTGGACGCACTCGAGCCCGGCCTCGAGCACGCCCCAGCGAGAGCTGTCGACCACCATCGGGATCCGGGCCACCTCCGGCTCGGTGGCGATCAGGTTCAGGAAGGTCCGCATCGCCCCCTCGCCGTCGAGCAGGTCGGCGTCCATGTTCACGTCGAGCAGGTTCGCGCCGCCGCGCACCTGCTCGAGCGCCACGTCGACGGCGCCCTGGAGGTCGTTCGACTCGATCATCCGCCGGAAGCGGGCCGAGCCGGTGACGTTCGTGCGCTCGCCGATCAGCACGAAGCCGGTGTCGGGGCCGAGCTCGAACGGCTCGAGGCCGCTGAAGCGCGTTCGCGGCGCGTGCTCCGGGACATGGCGCGGCGGCAGGCCGCGCACCGCCTCCGCGATCCGGGCGGTGTGCGCGGGCGTCGTCCCGCAGCAGCCGCCGACGACGTTGACGAAGCCCGCCTCGGCGAACTCGCGCAGGAAGGCCGAGGTGTCGTGCGGCTGCTCGTCGTAGCCGCCGAAGGCGTTGGGCAGGCCGGCGTTGGGATGGCAGCTCGTGTACGTGTCCGCCAGCCGCGAGAGCTCCGCCACGTGCGGGCGCATCTCGGTGGCGCCGAGCGAGCAGTTGACCCCGACGAGCAGCGGCCGCGCGTGCTCGACCGAGGCCCAGAAGGCCTCCAGCGTCTGTCCCGACAGCGTGCGGCCGGAGAGGTCGACGATCGTGACCGAGAGCCAGAGCGGCAGCTCGGGCGCCACCTCGCGCGCGGCGGCGATCGCCGCCTTGCCGTTCAGCGTGTCGAAGATCGTCTCCACGAGGAGCAGGTCGACGCCGCCTTCGGCGAGCGCGGCGATCTGCCCCGCGTACGACGCCTTCACCTGCCCGAAGTCGTGCGTGCGGAAGGCGGGGTCGTCGACGCGCGGCGACAGCGAGAGCGTCACGTTCAGCGGCCCGACCGAGCCGGCGACGAAGCGGCCGCCCGCCTCGTCCGCGGCCTGTCTCGCGAGGCGCGCGCCCTCCACGTTGAGCTCGCGGACGACGGGCTCGAGCCCGTAGTCGGCCTGGCCGATCGACGTCGCCGTGAACGTGTTCGTCGTCGTGATGTCGGCGCCGGAGGCGAGGTACTGCCGGTGCACGTCGAGGACGACGTCCGGCCGCGTCAGGTTCAGCAGGTCCGGGTCGCCCGCGAGCTCGCGCGGGTGGTCACGGAAGCGCTCGCCGCGGTAGTCGGCGTCGGTCAGCCGCGCTGCCTGGAGCATCGTCCCCCAGGCGCCGTCGAGGACGAGGATCCGCTCCCCCAGCACCTCCCGCAATCTCGCCTCTGCGTTCACCGCTTCCTCCGCCTCGTCGCCGAAAGAGGGCGGAGCGTGGCGCCCGCGGGCTCTTTAGGCGTTTTTCTCCTGGTCGCCAAGCTGCCGTCAAAGCTCTCCAGGTGCCTACAGGCTAGCCGACGGACGCGTGCCGCCGAACCCCGCGAACGGCTAGTCGCGCGTCCCGGTCGGGCCGGGCTCGGCCCGGCCCCGAAGCCGCCGGTCAGGTGCGGCCGGCGCTCGCGACGAGCGCACCTGACGAGCCGAGCTCGGTGCGCGGCCGGAGGGGATAGTGCGCCAGCACAGACCCGGAGAGCCGCGTGCCGCGATCGGCCGAGGCGGCCGGCGGGCCGGGCTCGGCCCAGCCCGAAGCCGCCGGTCAGGTGCGGCCGGCGACCGTGAGCTGGTTCTCGGCGTGCTTGATCCGCTGCTCGAGCTGCCAGCGGTCGGCGTTCGACTCGCCCGCGTCGACACGCTCGAGCTCGGCCTTCGCGGCCTCGAGCTGCTCGCGTGCCCGTGCGTCGTCGACCTGCTTCACGTCGATGGCGTCGTCGACGAGGGCGATGGCGCGGTCGAGCTGCACCTGGAAGAAGCCTGGCCCGGTGGCGAACTCCAGCACCTCCGACCCGCCCCCGAGGTGCACGCGGGTCGAGCCGGCCTTCAGCGTCGCGACGAGCGGCGCGTGCCGCGCGAGGACGCCGATCTCGCCGGCGGCGCCGGGGACGATCAGCAGCTCCGCCTCGCCCCGGAAGGCGTCGCCCTCCGGCGTGACGAGGGCGACGTCGAACTTCGGATGCGTCTCGGCCATGCGCTAGGCGGCGGCCGCGGCCGAGGCGCCCGCCTTCTCGACGGCCTGCTCGATCGTGCCGACCATGTAGAACGCCGCCTCCGGCAGCTCGTCGTGACGCCCTTCGATGATCTCGCGGAAGCCGGTGATCGTGTCCTCCAGCTTGACGTACTGCCCGGGGGTGCCGGTGAACTGCTCGGCGACGAAGTTCGGCTGCGAGAGGAAGCGCTCGATCTTGCGTGCGCGGGCGACGACGAGCTTGTCCTCGTCCGTGAGCTCGTCCATGCCGAGGATCGCGATGATGTCCTGCAGGTCCTTGTAGCGCTGGAGGATCTGCTGCACCTGCGTCGCGACCGCGTAGTGCTCGTCCGAGACGATGCCCGGGGCGAGCGCGCGCGAGGTCGAGTCGAGTGGGTCGACGGCCGGATAGATCCCCTTCTCCACGATCGCGCGCGAGAGCACCGTCGTCGCGTCGAGGTGGGCGAACGTGTTGGCGGGCGCCGGGTCGGTCAGGTCGTCGGCCGGCACGTAGATCGCCTGCACGGAGGTGACGGAGCCGGACCGCGTCGAGGTGATCCGCTCCTGCAGCTGGCCCATCTCGGTCGCGAGGGTCGGCTGGTAGCCGACGGCGCTCGGCATCCGGCCGAGCAGGGCGGAGACCTCGGAGCCCGCCTGGACGAAGCGGAAGATGTTGTCGATGAAGAGCAGCGTGTCCTGGCCCTGGTCGCGGAAGTACTCGGCCATGGTCAGGCCCGACAGCCCGACGCGCAGGCGCGCGCCCGGCGGCTCGTTCATCTGGCCGTAGACGAGCGCGACCTTGTCGATCACGCCTGATTCCTCCATCTCGAGCATCAGATCGTTGCCCTCACGTGTGCGCTCGCCGACTCCCGCGAACACGGAGACACCGCCGTGCTGCTGCGCGACGTTGTGGATCAGCTCCTGGATGAGGACGGTCTTGCCGACCCCCGCACCGCCGAAGAGGCCGATCTTGCCGCCCTTGATGTACGGCGCGATCAGGTCGATCACCTTGATCCCGGTCTCGAAGATCTCCACGTCCGGGGAGAGGTCGCGGAACGCCGGCGGGTCGCGGTGGATCGCCCAGCGCTCGACCTCGGGCCCGGCCGCGGGCTTGTTGTCAACCGGCTCGCCGATCACGTTCCAGATCCGGCCGAGCGTCGCCTCGCCGACGGGCACCGCGATCGCCTTGCCGGTGTCGACGACGTCGACACCGCGGGCGAGGCCGTCGGTCGTGTCCATCGCGACGGCGCGAACGCGATCGTCGCCGAGGTGCTGCTGCACCTCCGCGATCAGCGTCGTACCGTCCCCGGCACCGTCGGGAGCGGGCATCGAGATGGAGAGGGCGTTGTAGATCTCGGGCAGCTGCCCGGGGAAGACGGCGTCGATCACGACGCCCTTGATCTCGACGATGGTGCCGACGTTGTCGCCGGTGGTCTGCTCAGACATGTGGCTCCCGGGGGAGAATCGGTGACGTGGAAAGAGGGCGCGCGCGGTGCCCGCGCCGGAGGCGCAGTCTACCGAAGGCCGTGCGCCGCCCCCTGCTCCAACCGAGCCGGACCTGGCCTTGCGTCAGCCCTCGCGGCGCCTCGACACGCTCGGCGTGGTCGAGGCGTCAGACGTCGGACGAGACGAACGACGGCGTCACGAACATGGCTGCAGCTTAGTTGCTCGGCGTCTGCGGGATCGGGATGCCGACGTGCGGCGCCCAGTAGTCCACCAGCCAGCGGAGCTTGTCGCCGTTGCCGACCGCCTTGAGACCGATGTAGAACGCCGTCGGGTCGACCTCCGCGCCCTCCTTCGGCGAGAGCAGCACCTCCAGCACCACGCGACGCGGCTTCGACTCGTCGACGCCGAACGTGGCGCCGTCGAGGTTGCCCGTGGGGTAGTACTGGACGGGGATGTTCCCGGTCAGCCACTCCTCCTTCGTGCAGCCGCACTGGGCCTTCAGGTCGGGATGCGTGAGCTCCCAGGCCTTCTCGAGATCCTCCCGCCCGGCGGCGGCGAGGATGAACTCGCCCGCGGCCTTCTGGGCGGCCGCGGACACGGGCGCCTGAGGCGGCGCGGTCGTCGGCGGCACTTCGATGTCGCCGGCGGGCGTCGTCTGGGACTGCGCCGTCGAGTCGGAGTCGCCGCCGACCCGCACCGTCACGAACGCGACGATGCCGGCGATCAGGATGAGCGCGCCGACCCAGGGCAGGGCGCGGGGGAAGACGGAACCGAGGCGTGCGCGCATGGGCATAGAGTAGACGACGAGTTGCCGCTTCCTGTTAGCGCGGGCGAGTCAGAAGTTCCGCCGCCGCAGGAGCAGGAGCAGCGGGAGGAACGCCGCCGCGGCCGCGTGCGGCGCGAGCGCGATCGAGCGCAGCTCGTTGCCGTGCGGCACGGTCCGGCCGTCGCCGGCGAGCCGCCTGATCTCGGCGGCGACCTCGCGCGCCTGCCCTTCCGTGAAGAGCGCGCCGTCGACGGCGCCCGCGATCCGGCGGAGCGAGCGGCTCGCCGTCGGATCCGGCTTGTAGGCCTCGTTGACGGTGTCCGCGTTCTCGAAGATCGCCTCGTCCTCGTGCCAGACGTGCACGAAGATCAAGGAGACGCGACCGTCGACGATCCGCTGCCGGAAGGCGCTGAGATCGCCGACGGGCACAGTCTCGCCGTCGGTGACGACGACCGCGATCCGCCGTGCCGTCTGCGCCCCGAAGAAGTGCACGCGCCCGAGCTCCGCGAGCGCGTTGAGGGCGGTCGCGCGGCGGGCGGTCCGGTCCGGGGGCGGTCGGTCGATCCCGATGGCGCGGTCGATCGTGGCCGTGAACGAGTTCACGCCGAGCGAGGGGAACAGGTGCGGCAGCACCCGGTCGGTGACGGAGGCGACGCCGAACGGGAGGTCGGCGAGCTCGGCACGCACCTGCTTCGACACCGTGCGGCCGCGCTCGAGGCGCGTCGGCTCGGTCGACGAGCGGCGGGCGAGCATCGAACGGGTGATGTCCATGATCGTGATCACCTCGACCCCTTCGCGCCCCTCTCGCGCCTCGCGTCGGGAGAGCACGGGCTGGGTCGCCGCGAGGCCGAGCAGGGCGGCGATCGCGACGAGCGGCACCGACTCGCGGAGCGCGCGGCGGCGGCGGTCGGCCGGCAGCTCGAGGCGCTCGCACAGGTCGTCGGAGCGCCGCGCGACCCGCCGCAGCACCAGCACGGCGAGCACGCCGAGGAGCCCCACGAAGCCGGCCGCCGGTGTGAGGAACGAGAGCGACACGTCTCGCGCC
>DASUOK010000210.1:0-5818 GCA_036276675.1 Gaiellaceae bacterium
GCTCCATCACGCGGGACTCGACGGGCGCGCCGCAGCGCTCGCAGCTGCCGTCCGGCAGGACCTGCTCGTTCGCGACGACGGTTTGGTCGTTCGGGCACCACTTCACGGGCGCGCCCTTGCGGTACGCGAGCCCGCGCTCGAAGAAGCGCAGGAACTGCCACTGCTGCCAGCGGTAGTAGTCGGGCGTGTGCGTCGAGAGCACCCGCGACCAGTCGATCCACCAGCCGATGCGCTGCATGGAGCGGCGGATGCCCTCGATGTTCTGCTCCACGATCGCTCTCGGGTGGCCGCCGGCGCGGATCGCCGCGTTCTCGGACGGGAGCCCGAACGCGTCGAAGCCCATCGGGTGGAGCACGCGGTAGCCGTTGCGCCGTCGGAAGTGCGTCGCGATGTCGCCGATCGTGTAGACGAGCATGTGCCCCATGTGGAGCGAGCCCGACGGGTAGGGGAGCTGCTCGAGCACGTAGCTCTTGCGCATCCCCGCTGCCTCGTCCGGCGCGGGATTCGCGACCTCCGAGGCGCGCTCGTCCGCCCAGACGCGCTGCCACTTCGGCTCGATCTCGTTCGGGTCGTACCGCTCGCTCATCTCGGTCTCCGGGTACAAAAAAGCCTCTCGTCCGAGAGGCCGTGGAGAGCTGGCGCGGCGGCGCCGCGTTCGCTCCCTGCGCTACGGAAGAAGCTGCTTCACTGCCCGAATGCTAGCACTGTTCCCGTCATCGGCCACCGTCACGGACGGGGAGCTCGAGCTGGGTGGGCTGCGTGCGTCCGACCTGGCGGCGCGGTTCGGCACGCCGCTCGTCGTCTACTGCGAGGAGACGCTGCGCGAGCGGGCACGGCGCTTCCGGCGCGCGGCGCCCGGCGCGCTCGTCGTGTACGGCGCGAAGGCGTTCCCGAACGTGGCGGTGCTGCGTGTCCTCGCCGCCGAGGGCCTGGGCGCGGACGTGTCGACCCTCGGCGAGCTCGAGTTCGCGAGGAGGGCGGGGATCCCCGGCGAGCGGCTCGTCGTCCACGGGAACAACAAGTCGGACGAGGAGCTGCGCGCGGCGGCCGCGCTCGGCGCACTCGTCGTCCTCGACGCGCTCGACGAGCCCGAGCGCGCGGCCGCCGCGGGTGTCGGACGGGCCCTCGTGCGGGTGACGCCGGGCGTCGAGGCCGAGACGCACGAGGCGATCCGCACCGGTCAGCGCGGCTCCAAGTTCGGCCTCGACGCCGACGAGGCGCTCGAGGCGGTGCGGCGCGCGGCCGCCGCGGGCCTCGAGGTCGAGGGGCTCCACCTCCACGTCGGCTCGCAGCTCGCCGCTGCCCGCGCTCACCTGCTCGCGATCAGGCTGCTGGCGGCCTTCGCTGAGCGCTGTCGCGACGAGGCCGGCTGGACGCCCGCCGCCGTCGACGTCGGCGGCGGCTTCGGCATCCGTCACGTGCTCGACGAGCCGGAGCCGCCTCTGGCTGCGCTGATCGAGGCCGTGGTCGCCGCCGTCGAGCGCGAGTGGGAGGAGCGGGCGCTGCCGCCGCCGCGGCTGATCCTCGAGCCCGGACGGGCGCTCGTCGGCCCCGCGGGGGTCTCCCTCTACCGTGTCGGCACGGTCAAGCAGGCGGGCGAGCAGGCGTACCTCGCGATCGACGGCGGCATGTCGGACAACCCGCGGCCGCAGCTGTACCGCGCCCGCTACACGGCCCTGCTGGCGAACCGGGCCGACGAGGAGCCGGCCCGGGCCTTCGCCGTCGCGGGCAAGCACTGCGAGTCGGGCGACGTGCTGATCGAGCGCGTGTCGCTGCCCGAGCCTCGCCGCGGCGACGTGCTCGCCGTGCCGGCCACCGGGGCCTACACGCTCGCGATGAGCTCGAACTACAACGGCGTCACACGGCCCGCCGCCGTGCTCGTGGCCGGCGGCGAGGCAACGTCCATCCTCCGCCGGGAGACGGTGGACGACCTGCTCGCGCGCGAGGTCTAGCTAGGCGGAGGCGGCGACGGTCGTCGCCGCCTCGATCGGGCCGCCGTCGAGCAACCGCGCTCCGAGCCGCTCGGCGAGCGCCTCGTCGGCGTCGCCGGCGATCCACAACGGCGCCGCCCGCCCGACGTCCGCGAGCACCTCTGCGTCGCCCTCGAGCCGGCGGCGATCGAGCGCGACGACGATGACGGCGGCCGGTGCGATCGCGGCGACGGCGACCGCGAGCGTCTCGGGCGGCGTGTCGGCGCCGAGGTAGGTCACGCGCCAGCCGTGCGCGCGAAGCGCGATGCCGAAGGCGATCAGCCCCAGCTCGTGCCGCTCCCCGGAGGCGCACGCCAGCACCGCCCGCGGGCCGCCGCCGCGGTCCCACCCGCGCGCCAGCCCGAGCACGCGGCCGCGGATGAGGTTGGACGCGAAGTGCTCCTCGGCGACGGAGGCCTCGCCGCGCTCCCAGCGCTCGCCCAGCTCCCGCAGGAGCGGCAGCACGGCCTGCTCGAGCACGGCGAGGCCGGTGAAGTCGGCGAGCAGCCGGTCGAACGCCTCGTGCGCGGCCGTGTCGTCGAATCGCGCGAGCGCCTCCGCGAGCCGCCGGACGTCGGCGTCGCGCCGCGGCGCGGCGGGCTCGGGCTCGCCGCCGGCCTGGCGCGCCGCCTCGGCGGCCGCGAGCCCGTCGCGGAGGAGCTCCTGCATCCGCGCCACGCGCGCGACGTCGGCCTCGGAGTAGAGCCGGTAGCCGGCCTCGGCCCGGTCGGGCTGCAGCAGGCCGTAGCGGCGCTCCCACGCGCGGAGCAGGTCGGTGCTGACACCCGTGCGACGGGCCACTTCGCCGATGCGGAGCGTGTGCATGACGGCATCGTACAGGAACTTGACAGACCATGGACAACATCTGCTACAGTCCTTGAACAGAAGTTGGACACAACCACGAAAGGAGCACCACCATGTCCAAGCTCAGCCTGCTCGCCGGCGCGCTCGTGATCGTCGGGGGCCTCAACTGGGGGCTCGTCGCCGTCGCCGAGTTCGACCTCGTCGCCACGCTCGTCGGCCTCGAGTTCGGCGAGACGAACGCGCTCAGCCGGATCGTCTACGGCCTCGTCGGCCTCTCGGCGGTCTTCCTCGCCACGCAGCTCCCCGCGCTCGGCCGCGACCGCGAGCCCGAGCTCGCCCCCTCCCGCTGAACCCACCACCACGAGAAGGAGACAGACAGTGACACGCATCGCCCTGCTGATCGCGCTCGCGCTCGCCATTCCGACGGCCGCGCTCGCCACCACCACCGCGCCGGAGGCCCCCACGGCTCCGCAGCGGAACATCGTCGGCACCGCCGCGGCCGCCGGCAGCTTCACCACGCTGCTCGCGCTCGCGAAGCAGGCCGGCCTCGTCGGCGCCCTCTCCGGCCCCGGCAAGCTGACCGTGTTCGCGCCCACCGACGCCGCGTTCAAGAAGGTGCCGAAGGCGACCCTCGCGAAGCTCGGCAAGGACCGGGCGCTGCTGCGGCGCGTCCTGCTCTACCACGTCGTCAAGGGCTCGGTGCCGGCGTCGAAGGTCGTCGGGCTGCGCTCGGCGAAGACGCTCGCCGGCCCCACGGTGCGGATCCGCGTCAACGGCAAGATCGTCCGCGTCAACCAGGCGCGGGTCGTGAAGACGGACGTCAAGGCGACGAACGGGATCATCCACGTCGTCGACCGCGTCCTGCTCCCGCCGGCCTAACCCGGCACGCGGCGCGCGAGCTCGGCCTCGACGTCCTCCGGGCCGAGCCCGCGCGCCGCGAGCAGCACGTAGAGGTGGAACTGGAGGTCGGCTGCCTCCTCCACCAGGCGCTCGTCGGACTCACTCGCGCCGGCCAGCGCCGCCTCGACGCCCTCCTCCCCCCCCTTGCGCGCCGCGCGAGCCGGGTCGTCGAGGAGGGAGACGACGTACGAGCCCTCCGGCCGTCGCCTCTGCCGCTCCTTGATCCGGCGCCAGAGCCAGGGCGCGAAGCACGAGGCGGCGCCGGTGTGGCACGTCGGCCCGGCCGGTCGCACGCGCAGCAGGATCGCGTCGCCGTCGCAGTCGTCCCGCAGCTCCTCGACCGCGAGCGTGTTGCCCGAGGTCTCGCCCTTCCGCCACAGCCGCCGGCGCGAGCGGCTCCAGAACCACGCTTCGCCCGTCGCACGTGTCAGCCCCAGCGCCTCCTCGTCCATCCAGGCCAGCATCAGCACGCGGTTCGTTTCGGCGTCCTGGACGATCGCGGGAGTCAGATCCGACCGTGTCAGCTTCGCAGGGGCCATCCCGCCTCCCTCAGCTCGGCCTTCAGCTCCGACAGGCGCTCGGGCCGCTCGTGCACGATCGAGGCGACGAGCGCCGCCTCGGCGCCGGCCGCGAACGCAGCGGCGAGGTGCCGCGCCTCGCCCGCGCCCCCGGAGGCGATCACCGGCACCGTCGTCGCGGCCGCGGTCGCCGCCGTGAGCTCCAGGTCGTAGCCGGCACGGGTGCCGTCGGCGTCGATCGAGGTGACGAGCAGCTCGCCGGCGCCGCGCTCCACGGCTTCGCACGCCCACGCGACGGCAGCGCGGCCGCGCGGGTTCGCGCCGGCGTGGGTGACGACCTCGCCCGCGCGCGCGTCGATCGCGCAGACGACCGCCTGCGACCCGAACTCGTCCGAGAGCTCGGTGAGCAGGCGCGGCTCGTCGACGGCCGCACGGTTGACGGCCACCTTGTCCGCGCCGGCCCGGAGCAGGGCGCGGGCGTCCTCGCGGCCGGAGACGCCGCCTCCCACGGTGAACGGGACGACCAACTGCTCGGCGGCGCGCTCCACGAGCTCGCGGAGCGGCCCTCGTCCCTCCAGCGTCGCGGTGATGTCGAGGAAGACGAGCTCGTCGGCGCCGAGCTCCGAGTAGCGCTGCGCGAGCTCGACCGGGTCGCCGACGTCACGCAGCGACCGGAAGCGCACGCCCTTGACGACCCGGCCCCCGGCCACGTCGAGGCAGGGGATCAGCCGCTTCTTGACCATGCCCCCGACCAGGCCAGCGCGTTCTCGAGCACGCGCGCGCCGGCGTCGCCGCTTCGCTCCGGATGGAACTGCACGCCGGCCGTGGCGCCGTGCTCGACCGCGGCCACGACGGCGCCGTCGTGCTCGGTCACGGCGACGGTGACATCGTCGGCGGGCTCCACCCCGTAGCTGTGCGCGAAGTAGACGTCCGCGCCGTCGAGGCCGTCGAGGAGCACCGTGGGCCGCCTCAGCGTCAGCGTGTTCCAGCCCATGTGGGGGACGCGCGCCGCCCGGAGCCGTCGCACCGGGCCGCGGAGGAAGCCGAGACCCGCACCGCCCTCCTCGCTCTCCTCGAACAGCAGCTGCATCCCCACGCAGATGCCGAGCGTCGGCCGCCCCGCCGCCGCCCGCTCGCGCAGCGCGCCCGCGACCGGGGCGAGGCCGCGCGCCGCACTCGCGAGGTGACCGACGCCTGCGATCACGGCGAGGGAGCAGTCACGCACGGTGCCCGCATCGCCGCTGACGATCGGGGCGACGCCCGCACGCGCGAGGGCGGCCGAGAGGCTGCGCAGGTTCCCCGCGCCGTAGTCGACGAGGACGACGCTCACGCCAGCCCCTTCGTCGAGCGGACGCCGCGGGCTCCAGCTGCACACGCGCGGCCGAGCGCCTGCCCGAGTGCCTTGCAGGCTGCCTCCGCGACGTGGTGGTCGTCGCGGCCGGCCGCGGTGAGGTGGAGGGTGATCCCCGCCTGCATGGCGAAGCGCTCGAATGCGTGCGGCAGGAGCGTCGCCGCCAGGCCGCCGATCCGCTCGGCGCCGAAGGCGAGGTCGATCTCGGCGTGCGGGCGACGCACGAGGTCGACGGCCGCGGTCGCGACCGCCTCGTCCATCGGCACGGTCGCGTC
>DASUOK010000211.1:0-4246 GCA_036276675.1 Gaiellaceae bacterium
CTCAAGCTCGCCACGATGGGCATCGACATCGACAGCCTCACGGAGGAGCAGGCGAAGTACCTGGCCTCGTGGGACGAGGGGACCTAAGCCCCGAACGGATCCTCCGCCTGGAGGCCGGCGCAGTCGTCTTGCTGGACCAGCGCCGGCTTCCGGGTGAGGAGGTCGAGCTCCGCTGCGAGACGGCGGCGGCGGTGGCGGAGGCGATCCGGACGCTCGCCGTCCGCGGTGCGCCGGCGATCGGTATCGCCGCGGGCTACGCCTACGCGCTCGCGGCCGAGCGCGGCGACGACCTCGACGAGGCGTATCGCGTGCTCGCCGGGGCGCGCCCGACGGCGGTCAACCTCGTCTGGGCGCTCGAGCAGCTCCGTGACGATCCGACACCCGAGCGGGCACGGCTGCTGCACGAGCACGAGGTCGAGCGCTGCCGCCGCATGGCGGCCCATGCCGTGGAGCTCTTCGGCTCGGGCGCGCGCGCCATGACGCACTGCAACGCGGGCGGCCTGGCGACCGGCGGCTACGGCTCCGCCGTCGGCGCGCTCCGCGCGGCGTGGGAGGGCGGGCTGCTCGCGCACGTCCTCGTCGGCGAGACGCGCCCGCTGCTGCAGGGCGCGCGCCTCACCGCCTGGGAGCTCGAGGCGCTCGGGATCCCGCACACGGTGCTGGCAGACTCGGCCGCAGCCCACCTGATGGCCCAGGGCGAGGTCGACCTGGTCGTCACCGGCGCCGACAGGATCGCCGCCAACGGCGACGTGGCGAACAAGATCGGCACCTACGGGCTCGCGGTCGCGGCTGCGCACCACGACCTGCCGCTCTACGTCGTCGCGCCGACCTCCACAATCGACCCGGCGACGCCGACCGGGGCGCAGATCCCGCTCGAGGAGCGCGCAGCCGCCGAGGTGACCACGCGGTTCGCGGCGCGGAACCCTGCCTTCGACGTGACGCCTGCGAGCCTCGTAGCGGCGATCGTGACGGAGGTCGGCGTTCACCGCGCTCCGTACGAGACCTCGCTGCCGCTGGTGGTGCACGCGGCATGAGCGTGCTCTCGAGCGCCGACCTCGATCCCGCCACCCGCGAGACGCTCGACCGCTTCGGCTTCGACGAGGACCGCTTCGAGCGGCTCCGCGCGAGCGTCGCCGACGGCTCGCTGTCGCCGGCCAGCAACGTCGTGCGCGGGCGTGTGGAGCCGCCGGCGCGGGAGGGCCTCACCCTCCTCCCGGAGCGCGACGAGGACGAGGAGCCCCGCGCGGCCGGTCTCGACGCGCTCCGCGCCGGCGAGGTCGCGCTCGTCGTGCTGAACGGCGGCATGGCCACCCGCTTCGGCGGGGTCGTGAAGGGGACGGTGGAGGTGCTCGACGGGCGCAGCTTCCTCGAGCTCAAGCTCGCCTCGGCCGCCGAGGTGGGGGAGGCGCTCGGAGCGCCGATTCCCGCCGCGGTGATGACGAGCTTCGCCACCGACGCGCCGACCCGCGACTTCGTCGCCTCCCGCGGGCTGCCCGAGCCGCTCTACTTCTCGCAGTACGTCTCGTTGCGGCTCGAGCCCGACGGCGACCTCTTCCGGGGGGCCGACGGGCGGCCGTCGCTCTACGCGCCGGGGCACGGCGACTTCCTCGACGCGTTCCGGCGGTCCGGCACGCTGGCGCGACTGCACGACCGCGGCGTCCGCTACGTGATGGTCTCCAACGTCGACAATCTCGGCGCGCGCGTCGATCCTGCCGTGCTCGGCATGCACGTCCTCGGCGGCCGGCCCGTGACGACGGAGGTCGCGCGCAAGGAGGGGGACATGGGCGGTGCGCCGGCCCGTGTCGACGGCCGGATGATGCTGCTCGAGGCACCGCGCTTCCCGGCCGGGTTCGACCACGAGCGCATCCCCGTCTTCAACGTCAACACGGTCACGTTCGACCTCGACGCGCTCGACCGCGAGTACGACCTGACGTGGCTCTACGTCGAGAAGCAGGTCGACGGGCGCACCGCCGTGCAGCTGGAGCACCTCTTCCACGAGGTCAGCGCGTTCCTGCCGACGACGTACCTGGTCGTGCCTCGCGTCGGGCCGCGCGGGCGCTTCTTCCCCGTGAAGACGCCCGCCGACCTCGAGGCGACGCGCGAGTCGCTGCGGGAGCTGCTCGCCGCGTCGCCGCTCGACTAGCGCCGACACGCTTTCGGCGCACAAGCGGCACAGACACGTGACGATGACGCCGGTAGCGTCGAGGCGTGGTCGTCGACTTGCTCCTGCCGCTCCGCTGTGCGGTGTGCGCCCGTGTCGGCGCGGCTCTGTGTGAGGCGTGTCGGGCGGTCCTGGTCCGAATCGCACCGCCGCTCTGCGCCCGCTGCGGTGCTCCCGGCGCCTGGCCGGTGCAGCGGTGCGCCGAGTGTGCGGGCCGCAGGCTCGCCTTCGCGTCCGCTCGTGCTGCGGTGGTGTACGACGAGACCGCGCGGACGCTCGTGTCCGCCTGGAAGGAGCGGGGGCAACGGCGACTTGCAGGAGAGGCCGCGACGCTCGTCGCCGACACGGTCGCGCGTCCCGAGGTGGTCGCCGTCGCCTTCGTCCCGGCCGACGCCGAGCGGACGCTCACACGCGGGCACCGGCCGGCCGAGGCGCTTGCACGCGCTCTGGGCGGGCTCTGGGAGCTCCCGGTCGAGCCGCTCGTCCGCCGCGTGCGCAGTGTCGAGCGGCAGCGCGGACTGGGGCTCACGGAACGGCGCCGGAACGTGGCGGGGGTGTTCGCGCCGGCGCGCGGCTCACCGCCGGCCGTGTGCCTCGTCGACGACGTCTACACGAGCGGTGCGACGACCGCGGCGGCCGCCTCCGCGCTCAGGAAGGGAGGTGCGCGCCGGGTCCACGTCGTGACCTTCGCTCGTGCGGTGCGGTGAGACCGGGTGCGGTGCGGCGGCCGGCCGCGACTGGGTAACCTGCGTGCACACCCCGGACGAGAGGAGCGTCGATGCGACTTCAGGTCAAGGGCCGGAACGTCGAGGTCAGCGATTCGATCCGGAGGTATGCCGAGGAGAAGCTCGGCAAGCTGGAGCGGCAGCTCGCGGACCCGACACAGGTCGAGCTCGAGCTCAGGGTCGAGACGAACCCGTCCATCGCAGACAGCCACGTCGCGGAGGCGACGATCTGGACCAAGGGCCCGACGCTCCGCGCCCGGGAGAGCTCGATCGCCTTCGAGGCGTCGATCGACAAGCTCGTCGACAAGCTCGAGCGACAGGTCAAGCGCTACCGCGAGAAGCGCAGCCGCCGCGAGGCCGGCCGGCGCGCGAACGGCAACGCTCCGATCGAGCCGCAGTTCAGCGCCGACCAGCTCGAGCGGATGGTGGTGAAGTCGAAGCACTTCGAGCTCCGCCCGATGTCGGCCGAGGAGGCCGCCCTCCAGCTCGAGCTCGTGGGTCACGACTTCTTCGTCTTCGAGAACGAGGACACGGGCGCGACGAACGTCGTCTACCGCCGCCGCGACGGCGGCTACGGGCACATCGAGCCGCAGGCGTGAGGCTCTTCCGGCGGCGCGAGCCGCTGCACGAGCAGCTGCGGGTCGCGGGAGACCTGGAGGCTGCGGAGCGGGTGCCCTTCGACCCCGGCCCGCACTGGGGCGAGGTGGGTATCCACGGTGTCCACCGACAGCGCGTGTGGGACGCCGTGGCCACCGTCGAGGCGCCACAGCTCGGAGGCACCGAGGCGCGCTTCGTCGCGCTGGCCGACGGAACGCTGCTCGCCGAGACGGACGAGCTCGACCTCGAGCCGCTCGCGGAGGCGCTCGAGGGCTCCCTGCAGCCGCCGTACCGGGCGGAGGCCGTCCGTCGTCGCGACGGCTGGTGGGCCGTCGCCGGACGCCGCATCGAGGTCCTGGACGTCCCGGAGGAGATCGCCGGCGACCACGTCGCGGTGACGATGCGGCAGGGGGAGCGCACGGTCGAGATCGACGGCGAGCGGGTGTTCGGCGGCCTCCCCACGCTCGAGCGGCTCGCGGGGGACGACGCAGTCGTCACCGCGCACCGGCTCGACGAGACGCTCTGGGAGGTGGAGGTGTCGCCGCTCTAGCCGCTACGGCAGCGGCTGGCGGAGCAGCACGCGGCGACCGTTCGAGGTCGCGAGACGCGACCCGTCCACCTTGACGTGCGTGCCGAGGCCGACCTGGCGCTGGCGGTTGACGGCGTCGAGCCGCAACTCGCGGATCTGCCCGCCGGTGACGTAGTAGGCGCGTGCGCCCTGCGCGTCCTCGAGGCGTGCTCCACGCGGCAGCGTCCAGGTGCG
>DASUOK010000212.1:0-6376 GCA_036276675.1 Gaiellaceae bacterium
GTTCCGCACGCCGATCCGCTCGATCAGCTCGTACGCCTGCTCCGGATCGAACCTCGTCGTCTGGAATGCGACGACGGGGCGGCCGTGGTAGAGCCCCGGCAGGAGCACGTCGAAGAGGCCGCCCATCCAGGCCCAGTCGGCCGGCGACCAGATCACGTCGTCCGGCTGCGGGAAGAAGTCGTGCGAGAGCTCGAAGCCGGGCAGGTGGCCGTGGAGCGTGCGGTGGGCGAGCAGCGCGCCCTTCGGCGGCCCCGTCGTGCCGGAGGTGTAGACGATCAGCGCCGGGTCGTCGGCGCTCGTCGGCACCGGCGTGAAGCTCGCCGAGGCCGCCGCGAGCAGCGCCGGCAGCTCGCGGTCGACGTCGAGCGGGCGCAGCTCGAGGTCGAGCTCCGCGATCCGCTCCAGCATCTCCGTCTCCGCGAGCACGACGGTCGCGCCAGCATCGCCGAGCCGGACGGCGAGCGCGTCGGGGCCGAAGCGCGTCGAGAGCGGGACGGCGATCGCGCCGAGCTTGTAGATCGCGATGTGCGCGACGGCCACCTCCGGCCGCTGGGGCATCGCGATCCCGACGCGGTCACCTCGCTCGACCCCGAGCGCGGCCAGCGCGTTCGCCAGCCGGCTGGAGTCGTCGGAGAGCTCGCCGAAGCTGACGCGGCGGGTGACCTCTCGCCCGTCGGCGACGAGGATCGCAGTCGCATCACGCGGCTGCCGCTCGCAGACGTCGACGCCGATGTTCACCGCCTCGGGCACGCGCCAGCGGAAGCCGGCGTAGAGCTCGTCGTAGCTCAGGCCCACAGCCGCTCGAGCAGCGCCCCGTACACCCTCGTCGCCCGCACGAGCTCGGGCACGTCGATCGACTCGACGTCCGCGTGCGCGCCGAGGCCGACGGGGCCGTGGTAGACGGTCGGGATCCCGGCCCGGTGGAAGATCGCGCCGTCGGCGACGACCTTCAGCCCGGTCAGCTTCTGCGCCGTGCCCGTCACCTCGCGATAGGCCTCGCGCAGCGCGACCGCGAGCTTCTCTTCCGGGTCGACGCGGTAGCTGTCACGGACGAGCCGCAGGTCGAGGTCGATCGCGCAGCCGGTCTCGGCGGCGACGCGCGCGAGGAGCGCCTCGAACTCGATCCGCACCTCGTCGAGCGTCTTGCCCGGCTGCCAGCGCCGCGTGCCGACGAGGCGGCACCTCGTGGGGAAGCGGTTGTAGAAGTCGCCGCCGTGCAGCTCGCCGAGGAAGTACGTCTCGGTGCCGACCCACGGATGCTCCGTCGCGGCCAGCTCGGCGTTGCGCGCCGCGATCGCCTCGATCACCTTCCCGGCGGCGAACAGCGGGTGCGGCGTGCCGGCCGGCGTCTGCAGCTCGTGCGTCGGGATCCCCGGCCGCGTGATCTCGATCTCGACGGTCGCCTGGCCCATGTGCGCGGCGACGAACGCCTCGCCGGCCAGCTCGCAGACGACCGCGTAGTCGGCGGTGAAACCCCCCTCGCGGAGGAGCCAGGTCAGGTCCTCGCCGCGCCCGCCAGGCGCCTCGTGCAGGCCGATTGCGACGATCACGAGCTCGCCCGGGAAGCCGCCGCGCCGGGCGGCGACCGCGGCCGCCTCGGCGGCGCACGCGAGCGCGCCTTTCATGTCGGCGGCGCCGCGCCCGAAGATCGTCTCGCCCGCGATGCGCGGCGGCGCGTGCGGGATCGGCACGGTGTCGAGGTGGCCGTTGAGCACGATCGTCGGGCCGGGCGCGCCGCCGCGCAGGCGGCCGACGACGATGGGCGTGGCCGGAAACTGCTCGTCGAGAAGCTCGACCTCCAGCCCGAGCCCCGCCAGCCGGCGCGCGTACAGCCGCGCCACGTCGGCGGTGTCACCGGTCGGGCTCTCGCAGGCGACGAGCTCGAGGGTCAGGTCCCGCAGGCGGTCGGCGTCCACGCTCACACGGTGATAATGACCTTCCCGCGCGCATGACCCTCGCCGAGGTAGCGCAGCGCGTCTGCCGCGTCGCCCAGCGCGAAGCGCCGGTCGATCACCGACTTCAGCGTTCCGGCTTCGAGCAGCTCCCCCAGATAGCCGAGGTCCTCGCTGTTGACCTTCGCGATGAAGAACTTGACGGTCTGGCTCTTGCCCAGTGCGGCCACGCGCGTTCCGATCACGTGCGACAGCGGCCCGAGCCCCTTCTCCGAAGGGAACTTCGCGCCGACGATCACGACGGTCGCCTCTGGGCTCAGCACGCGTCGGAGCTCCCGGAACGGGCGGCTCCCCGCGATGTCGAGCATCAAGTCGAACCGCTCGCCGAGCCGGGTGAAGTCCTCCTTCGTGTAGTCGACGACGCGGTCCGCACCGAGCGACCGGGCCAGGTCGACCTTGCCGGTGCTGCAGACGCCGGTCACGTCGGCTCCGAAGCCCTTGGCGAGCTGGACGGCGTAGGTGCCGACGCCGCCGGAGGCGCCGTTGATCAGCACCCTCTGCCCCGGCTGGACGCGGCCGTGGTCGCGCAGCGCCTGGAGGGCGGTGATCGCCGCAATCGGGGCGGCTGCCGCATCCTCGAACGAGACCGCGGCCGGCTTCCGTGCCAGGCGCGCCTCGCGGGCAGGCGCGTACTCGGCCCACGAGGCTCCCGACGTCCCGAACACCTCGTCTCCCGGCCGAAGCTCCCGGACGTCCTTCCCCACCGCCTCGACCCGGCCCGCCAGGTCGGCCCCCACGGCCGTGTCCCTGGGCTTGCGCAGCCCGCCGCCGAGCACCCGGATCAGGAGCGAGCCGCTCACGCCGTACCACTCGACCGGATTGGCCGACGACGCGTGCACGCGCACGAGCACCTGCTCGTCCTCGAGCGCTGGCATCTCCACCTCGCGGAGCTCGAGCGCCTCCACGCCGTACCGTTCGCACACGATCGCCTTCATCTCCCGCTCCTCCCGCCTCACGTACAGTGTAAGCTTATGGCGTAAGCTAGACGTACGCCGTAAGGTTGTCAAGGCATGGCCACGCACTCCGACCCACGTTCCGAGCAGCGGCTCCCCCTGAGCCGCGAGCGGGTGCTGCACGCCGCGATCGCCCTCGCCGACAGCGGCGGGCTCGAGTCGCTCAGCATGCGCCGCCTCGGCCAGGAGCTCGGGGTCGAGGCGATGTCGCTCTACAACCACGTGGCCAACAAGGACGACCTCGAGGACGGGATCGTCGAGATCGTCCTGGGCGAGATCGAAGAGCCCCCCGGCGAGACCGACTGGAAAGCGGCCCTTCGCCGGACCGCGATCTCGTCCCACGAGGTGTTCGTGCGGCACCGCTGGGCGTGCAGCCTGATGATGCGGCGACCCAGGGCCAGCCCGACGCGGATGAGCTGGATGGAGGCCGTGCTGCGAACGCTTCGGCAGGCGGGCTTCTCGGCCGACATGACCCATCACGCGTACCACGCGCTGGACAGCCACATCACCGGCTTCACGCTCTGGCTGGTGAGCATGCCGTTCGAGAGCAAGGAGGAGCTCGTCGACCTCGCCGAGGGCTTCCTACGCGAGATCCCGGCGGACGAGTACCCCTACGTGGTCGAGCACGCCCACCAGCATCTCGAGCCTGCCAGCCCCGACGGCAAGACCGAGTTCGAGTTCGGGCTCGACCTCATCCTCGACGGCCTCGAGCAGCTCCGCGACCCGGCCTGAGCTCCCGCTAGCCGGCTCCCCTCGCGACCCGGAAGCCGATGTGCGCCTGCCGCCGCAGCGGCCGGCTGTGGCTGCGCATCGTGCAGCGCGCCCAGGCGAGACCAGGGCTCGCGAACGAGCCGCCGCGCAGGACGCGCTCGCCCGGCGGGTACTCGGTGGACGTCCACTCCCAGACGTTGCCGGCCAGGTCCAGGAGGCCGTACGGGCTGGCTCCGTCGGGATGGTTGCCGACGGGCACCGGTGAGCCGTGCTTCATGCCGGCCCCGACGGCGGCGCGACCCTCGTCCTCCTCGTCGCCCCATGGGTAGCTGCGCCCGTCGGTGCCGCGGGCGGCCTTTTCCCACTCCGCCTCCGTGGGCAGCCGCCCTGCGGCCCAGACGCAGAACGCCGACGCCTCGTGCCAGTCGACGAAGGTGACCGGGTGGTCGCCCGGTGCGGGCCAGTGCGGCGGCGCGGGCGCTCCGCTCTCGGCCACGAAGCGCCCGTACTGCGCGTTCGTGACCGGAGTCCGGGTCAGCTCGAAGCCGTCCACGTCGAGCAGCCGCTGCCGCGTCTCCCCCGGGTCGCGGCCGACCACGTAGTCGCCGGCAGGCACCTCGGCCCAGTCGAAGCTCCGCCGCGGCTCGACGGCGACGACGCGGAAGCCGACGTAGGGATCGCGCGCCTCGGGGTGCACCGGGAAGCGGGCCGAGCAGGTCAGCTCGCCCGGCCCGCTCAGGTACGAGCCGCCCCGCGCCGCGCCGTCGGCCGTCCACTCCCAGACGTTGCCGGCCAGGTCGAGCGCGCCGCACGGCGCAGCTCCGGCCGGATGGAGCCCGGCCGGTGACGGCCCGCCGATCCCCTGCCCGTACGTCGCGCGGGTCGTGTCGGGGAGCTCGTCGCCCCAGGGCCAGAGCCGGTCGTCGCCGCCGCGCGCAGCGGCCTCCCACTCGGCCTCGGTCGGCAGCCGCACGCCGTTCTCGGCGCAGAAGGCCTCGGCGTCGGTACGCGAGACGTAGGTCAGCGGCACGCCATCGTCGTCGCACACCGGCACCCGCCCGATGCGGAAGCCCTCCACCGCGACGACGCGCTGCGGCGTCTCGTCCTCGTCCGGCGGGTAGAGGCGGGCCGGGTCGTCGCCGAACGGGAACGGCCCGGCCGGAACGGGGACGAACTCGAGCTCGCTCACGCGGGGACGACGGGCAGCGTGACGTGCGACGGATGCTCGGCGTCCGCGTACACGGCCTGCTCGGCCTTCACCATCCGGGTGTGGCGGCCGATCGGCTCGCCCGTGTTCGGGTTGCGGTCGAGCCGCGGGAAGTTCGACGACGAGACGTCGAGCCGAATCCGGTGCCCGATCGCGAACAGGTTCGAGGTCGGCGGGAGGAGGATCGACACGGGCACGACCTCACCGGGCTCGAGGAAAACCTCCCGGTCGAAGCCCGTGCGGAAGCGCGTGCGGATGATCGAGTCGTTGATCAGCATCTCGTAGCCCTCGGGGTAGTCCTCGTTGGGCGGGTAGACGTCCACGAGCTTCGCGGTGAAGTCGGTGTCGACCGCGCTCGACGAGATCCAGAGGTCGACCCTGGCGCGGCCGGTGACCTCGACGTCCTCCGTGAGCGGCGCCGTCTCGTAGACGAGCACGTCCTCGCGGTCGCGCAGGCGCCGGTACGGCTCGCGGGCCGTGAAGTACTCGGCGGTCTCCCGCTGGTCGGCGGGGCCGGGGGTCAGGATGTTGCGCAGGCGCAGCACCGGGTTGAGCAGGCGCGCCCACATCGGCTCCATCCCCGGCCCGTCCGCCGGCAGCTCGCCGACCGAGCAGTAGTTGCCGCCGATCGTCGGCACCGGCCGCTCGGGGTCGTAGGTGTAGCGGCGCGGCTCCGCGGCGCCGGCGGGCGGCTCGGGCGAGAGCGTCCCATCGCCGTACAGATAGAGCCGCTGCTCCTGCGCGCGGGCGAGCGGCCACTCGTGCTCCTCGCGCCAGCGGCCGCCGTGGTCGAGCTTGCCGAGCTCGGTTTTGCGGCCGGAGCCGCCGCCCATGACGAAGATTCGGATCGGCGCGGCGTCGTCGACGTCGGCGGGTGCACCACCGCCGTCCTCCTTCAGCCAGCGGTCGAAGAAGGCGAGCTGCTCCGCGAAGTAGCGCTCGACGCCCCAGACGGAGTCCGGGCCGAAGTCGACGTCGAGCGTCCAGGTCGCGTCGCCTCGCATGCCGACGTGGCTCCAGGGGCCGACTATCAGTCGCTGCGGAGCCTCGTTCTGGGCGGCCATGGCGGCGAAGTACTCGGTGTCGGAGTGCGGGAAGCCGTCGTACCAGCCGGTCGAGAACGTGCCCGGGATGTCCGCATGCCGGGCGTAGTGCGCCGTGAAGTCGTTCGACTCCTGGGCCCAGTAGTCGTCGTACGTGCCGCGTGTCGTGTAGTCGAGCAGCGCCTGCTCCAGCGTCGGCGTGTGCCGCAGCGAGAGCTCGCCTCCCTCGAAGGGGAACTGCCAGAAGAGCTCGCGCAGCCGGGTCAGGTCGGCCCACACCTCGGCCTGCTTGTCCCAGTCGCCGGCGATGTCCTGCGCGTCCTGGGCGTGGATGAAGAGTGCCCAGAACATGTGCAGCTGCATCGCGCCGCCCTCGCGCGACTGGTGCTGGAACGAGTTGGTCGGCACCACGTCGGGCCAGATCGCGGTCAGGTGCGGCGGCCGCTCGAGTGCCATCCGCACCTGCGTGATCCCGGCGTACGAGGAGCCCACGGTGCCGACGCGCCGGTT
>DASUOK010000213.1:0-12369 GCA_036276675.1 Gaiellaceae bacterium
GGAGGTGCTGCGCGTCGCCGACGTCGAGCGGCCCGTGCCGGCGGCGGACGAGGTGCTCGTCCGGGTCCACGCATCCACCGTCACCCGCGGCGACGCCATGGGCGTCCGCAGCGCCGAGTACCGGTTCACCCGTGTCTTCACGGGCATTCGCCGCCCGAGGCGGACGAGCTCCGGGACGGAGTTCGCGGGCGTCGTCGAGGAGGTCGGCGCGGCCGTGACCGAGCTCCGGGCCGGGGACGAGGTGTTCGGCGTCGCCCCGGGGGCCAACGCGGAGTACGTGACGGTGCGCGAGAGCGGCGTGATCGCGCGGAAGCCGACCGGGCTGACGCACGAGGAGGCGGCCGCCGTCCCCGAGGGCTCCCTGCTCGCGCTGACGATGCTGCGGCCGGCGGCGCCGCTGCACGGCATGCGCGTCCTCGTCTACGGCGCCGCCGGCTCGATCGGCACCGCCGCGGTGCAGCTCCTCGCGTATCACTTCGAGGCCGAGGTGACGGCGGTGTGCGACACGAAGGACATCGAGCTCGTGCGGTCGCTGGGGGCACGAGACGTCCTCGATCGCTTTCGTGAGGACTTCACGGAGACCGGCGAGACGTACGACGTGATCTTCGACACGGTCGGCAAGCACTCGTTCCGCCGCTGCCGCCGCTCCCTCAAGCCCGGCGGGACCTACATCACGGCCGATCTCGGCTTCATGTACCACGTGCCGCTCGCCGCCCTCGTCACACGGCTCGCCGGCAGCAGGCGCGCGAGGCTCGGCATCGGCCGCTATCGCCGGGAGGACCTCCTGCTCGTCAAGGAGCTCGTCGAGGCGGGCACGTACCGGCCGGTGATCGACCGGACGTACGCGTTGGACGAGATCGTCGAGGCGACCCGCTACGTCGAGACCGGCCAGAAGACAGGCAACGTCGTGCTCCGCGTCGGCGGCGCCCCGGCGACCGGCGACGGGGACGAGCGTGCTGCGAGGGTGGCCGTGCCTGCTGCCGAGAACTAGGCTTGCGCGGGAGATGTTCGACGCGTCAGGCGGACCCGCCACCTTCGGCCGGCACGGCGGTGGCGAGCCGATCCCGTAGCGCGTGAGCCGACAACGCCACATCGACGGACGCTTCGGCACGAGCCGCTTCGAGGCGTTCAGCGACGGCGTCTACGCGATCGCGATCACGATCCTCGTGCTCGAGATCGGCGTGCCGGCCGGCTCGGAGGACGACCTGCTCGGCGCGGTGCTCGACGAGTGGCATTCCTATCTCGCCTACCTCATCAGCTTCGCCACGATCGGTGCGTCGTGGCTCGCGCACAGCGCGATGACCCACCACCTCCAGGCGGTCGACACCACGCTGGTGCGACTGAACCTCCTGCTGCTGCTCGTCGTCTCGTTCATCCCGTTTCCGACGCGGTTGCTCGCCGAGTACGGCGGGGCCGACGACGCCGGGCGCGTCGCGACGACGGTCTACGGCCTCACGCTGCTCCTCAGCGCGGCGATGACGTCGGCCCTGTGGCTCTACGCGCGCCGGGCGGCGCTGACCGATCCGTCCGCGAGCGACGACGAGCTCGCCTACCTGACGGAGCGCCTGACGCCGGGGCTGGCCGGATACGGTGCCTTCATCGTGGGCGGGCTGTTCGTGCCCACGCTCGCCGTCGTCGGCTACCTCGCCATCGCCCTGTTCTTCCTCGTGCCCACGCACGTCTTCCGCGGCAGGCGCCTGCAGCGCGGCTGACGGCCCCGGGTCACCCGTCCGCGCCGAGTCAGCCGGGCTGCGCGTACCTCGCACCGAGCGTCGCTGCGAGCGTGCGGTGCGCCGGGCCGGTTCCGACGACGACCGACCGCGCCGGGTCGACGCCGTGCGCACGGGCGAAGGCGAGCGGCAGGCCGGGGAGCGGCGGGCGACACCAGCACGTCGGCGGGCCGGCCGGGTGCGGGCAGAGCGCCTTCTCGACCGGCCCCGGGACGAGCGCGGCGAGGCGGTCGGCCGCCGCGTCGAGCGCCGCCGCGTCGCCGTTCGGATTCCAGTCGAACACGAGGTGAGGTGCGTCCGGGGTCTCGGTGGCGCGCCCGGCGGCAGCGGCCGCGACGAACACACCCGGCCTCCCGCCGCCGGGAGCGCGCGCGAACGGCACCTGCTCGACCCGCGCGAACCCCTCGTCGTCCGCCGGCGGCTCGAGCTCCCTCGCGGCCCGCATCTGGGACGTGGGCGCGAGCAGCCAGGGCTCCCGCCGCGAGAGCTCGCGGAGCTCCTCCGGAGTGGGCAGCGCACCGTCGCAGCGATCGAGCAGCCGCGCCACCATGTTCGCCTGGGCCTGGGCGAGCGGCGTGTCCAGCCAGATGCAGCGCACGGCCGCGCCGCGCCGCCCGGCGGCCTCGATCACGTCGTTCCGCGCCGCACGCGTGAGGTACGTGTTGTCGAGGACGAGGCGCTGCGCACCCGAGGCCAGCTGGTCTCCGAGACTCTCGGCGAGGTCGCGCAGCGAGCCGCCGCGCTCGTCGCGGTTGAGCCTGACGTAGCCGCGCGCCGCGTACTCGGCCGCGACGCGGCTCTTGCCGGCTCCCGGGATGCCCATCACGAGCACCACGTCGGCGTCCGTCTTGGTCGGCGGCTGCCGACCGCGCCGCCGGGACGGAGCGGAGGCCGGGGCGAGTGCGGCGGCGCGAGCTGCTGCACGCGCGGTCTCCGGACGCCGAGCCCCCGGAATCGGGACGACGACTTCCGAGAGGCCGAGGAGCCACGCGAGCGTCTTCTGCGCGTCGACGCGTCCGGCCCGCTTCGGTCCGCCGAGCGGCGAGTGCGCGATCAGCGCGAGCCCCAGCTGCTCGCAGCGCTCGACCACGCCACCGCGGAGCGCCCGGTCGTCGAACGGGGACAGCGCCACCTGGACCGCCGCGACCGGCGCGAGCTCGAGCGCCTCGTCCAGCTGGCGCCGGTTCACGTTCGCGACCCCGACGCGGCGTACGAGGCCCTCGTCCACGAGGCGGGCGAGCGCGCGCACCGACGTCCGCCACGGCGTCCGCGGATCGGGCGCGTGGAGCAGGTAGAGGTCGACCGGAAGACCGTCGAGCGCGGCGCGGCTGGCCTCGCAATCGGCGCGGATCGCCTTCGCGCGCCCGTCCGGCACCCAGGCGCCACCCGGCCGGGCCATCCCGCCCTTCGTCACGACGCGCGCGCGAGCGTCCGCGCCGCACTCCCGGAGCGCCCGCGCGAGCAGCCGCTCGTTCTCGCCGTAGGCGCGGGCGGTGTCGAAGACCGTGATCCCGGCCGTCGCGGCCGCCGCGATCGTCTCGGCGCCGTCGTCCGGCAGCCGCATGCAGCCGAGGCCGACGCGGAGCTCGGAGGGGTCGAGCCAGGCCGTCAGCGGCCCCACTGCCCGGCGCGGCGGCCGGCGGCGGCCTCCACTGCGGTCTCGCCGATCCGCCTCGCGCGGGTCTCGGGCCGCTTCGCGTCGAGGATCCACTGGAGGAGCCCGCGCCGCACGGAAGCAGGGAAGCGCTCCCAGTGCTCGGACGAGCCGGGGTGGGCGGCGAACGCGGCGGCGAGGTCGTCGGGCACGACGAGGTTCTCGACGTCTTCGAGCTCGCTCCAGGTCCCGTTCGCCTTCGCCGTCTCGACCGCCGCGAGGCCGGCCGCCTCCATCGTGCCCGCCGCGAGCAGCCGCTCCACGCGCTCCCTGTTCGAGCGCGACCAGCGGCTCGCCGGCCGCCGCGGGGAGAAGAGCTGGCGCGACCGCTCGTCGTCGACCGTCTTCGCGAGCGAGTCGATCCAGCCGAAGCAGAGCGCCTCCTCCACCGCCGCGTCGTAGCCGACGGCAGGCCGCCCGGTCGCCCGCTTCCACGAGACGAGCCATGCGCCCGGCGAGCTCGCGTGATTCTCGGCCAGCCAGCGCCGCCACTCCTCGCGCGTCTCCGCCCCGACGCGCTCGTAGTCCTCGACGGCCATGCCGCCTTTCTAGCCGATCGGCACGGCCGGCCGGCCGTGGCCTCGCACGGGCCAGTTAAGGATCTCGTAGGCCCCGGTTAAGACCGGCGCAAGGTTCCTGGCCTATCCTCGCCGCGTTCCATCAGCCGCGAGAGGGAGGCAGTCGTGATGGGCACGAGGTACCTCGCACCGGTCGCTTGCGCTCTGCTCGCCCTGGCGGCTCCTGGACTGGTCGCGGGCTCGGGCTCACGCGGCGATGCTGCGCTCGCGGGCCAGGCCGCGGGCAGCTGGACGGCGGCCGCGAGCATGGCGAGCCTGCGGTCGAGCCCGACGGCGACGCGGCTCCTCGACGGACGCGTCCTCGTGGTCGGTGGAGAGGGTGACACCTCCCGCCCCTCCACTGCCGAGCTCTACGACTCCTCCACCGGCACATGGACCGCGGCCGGGACGCTGAACGCGCCGCGGACGCTTCACGTCGCCGTGCGCCTCGCCGACGGGCGCGTCCTCGTCGCCGGCGGCGGCTGGTACAGCGCGGGCGCCGAGCTGTACGACCCGGCGACGAACCGCTGGACGCCGACGGGGAGCATGAACGTCGGGCGGATCTCGTTCACCGGCACGCTGCTCTCCAACGGGCGCGTCCTCGTCGTCGGCGGCAACTCCCTCAGCGGTCTGCAGGCGAGCGCCGAGCTGTACGACCCTGCGACAGGCCGCTGGACGGCGACCGGCAGCCTGCGGCTGCCCCGCCGGAACCACACCGCGACGCGGCTGGCGGACGGTGCCGTCCTGGTCGCGGGCGGCGCCAGCACCGGCAAGA
Organism: Gaiellaceae bacterium; assembly: GCA_036276675.1. Lineage (GTDB taxonomy): Bacteria > Actinomycetota > Thermoleophilia > Gaiellales > Gaiellaceae > Gaiellasilicea. Next base: position 4,717 of record DASUOK010000213.1, read on the forward strand.
CGGTCCGGCCGCGCGACGCCGAGGTCTACGACCCGGCACGCGGGCGCTGGAGCCGCGGCGGGACGATGACGACCGGGCGCGAAGGCGCGACCGCGACCTTGCTCGGCACTGGCCGCGTGCTCCTGGCCGGCGGCGACTACGCCGGCACCTCCGCCGAGCTCTACGACCCGGCCTCGCGCAGCTGGAGCGCCACGGGCAGCACCAACGCCCCGCACGGCGGTGCCGGTGCGCTCCTGCAGGACGGACGCGTGCTCGCCGCCGGCGGCGGCGCGGGCGACGTCTACTCACCCGCCACGGGCGCCTGGACGGAGACCGGCCCCATGGTCTACCCGTACGCCTCCGCCGCAGCCGCCCTGCTTCCGAGCGGGCAGGTCCTCTACGCCGGCGGCCGCCGGGTCAAGTACTGCGGCCAGTACTCCTGCGACGAGCCCCTGGCCGACGCCGCGCTCTACACGCCCTGAACCGAGCGGACGGGGCCGGAGGAGGGCCTGCGCGCTTCCTCGGCGCCGCGCAGGCCCTCCTCGCCCGGCGGACTACGCGCTCGAGACGCTCCGCCGCCTGCGCAGGGCGGGCAGCGACACCGCAACCAGCGCGCCGAGCGCGAGCCCGATCGCGGCGCCGAGGGCGGCGTCGAGGCCGCCGAAGCCGACGGAGCCGTCGGCCTCGATGCCCGGCGGCGCGGCTTCGGGAGCGACGCGCGGGAAGTCCGTCACGAACGGGACGTAGCGCTGGGACTGCGAGGCGCTCGCCCCGTCGGTGACGCCGGGCGTCTGCCGCTCGGCGGCCGAGACGGGGATCGCGAGCGCCGTTGCCGCGAGCACCGCCGCGAGGGAGATGAGGAGTGTCTTCATGCTCGTGCTCCTTTCGGGTCCTGAGGGTGGGCTGGGTCTGCCCTCAAGACGAGGCTCGCCCGGAAAGGACGCACCTGCCGAGCAGTCAGGACGTCGGTGCTAGCCGCGGCCGCAGGCGCACCGCTCACGCCTGGAGCGGTAGCCGGTGACGCCGCCGCGCCGGTCGAGCTCGACGTGGCAGCAGTCGAGCAGCAACTCCTCGAGCCGGCGGCGCCCCCGCTGGACCCGCGTCTTCATGCCCGACACGGAGAGACCGAGCCGCGTGGCTGCCTCCGCCTGCGTGATCCCCTCGAGCTCCGTGAGCTCGAGCGCCTGTCGGTAGGGAGCCGGCAGCCGCTGGAGCAGCGGCGCCAGGCAGCGCGCAAGCTCGGCGCGCAACTCGTCCGTGTCCGGCTCCTCCGCCACCACGGCGGCGTCGGAGTCGCCGGCAGCCTCGACATCGCCCTGCCACCCCGTCGGCAGCTCGCGGCGCGCCGGCTTGCGGTAGTGGTCGACGATCGCGTTGCCGGCGATCCGGTAGATCCAGCCGGTGAGGTGCTCGACGTGCTCGAGCTCGCCGCTCGCGCGGTGAATCCGGAGCATCACCTCCTGGAGGATGTCCTCGGCGTCCTCGTGCGTGCGCACCCGGCGCGCGATGAAGCCGAGCAGCTGCTCGTGCAGCTCGCGCCACGCCGCCTCCGCTCCGCCCGCTACCACGGTTTCACTCATCTGCAGCCGCATCCTCCACCCACCGCCGGCCCGCAGCAACCCGCCTTCGCCGACGGCTCGCAGCAGGACGCCTGCTCGGCGGCTCTGCAACAGGAGCGCTGCTCGCTCGACGGCTCGCTCGCTCCGGCGCTCGCGATCGTGTCGGTCGGCGGCCGCTCCGCGGCGACGACCGGCTCTCGTGTGCTCATGTGACCTCCCTGTCTCCGGACTGGCTCGGCCCCGGTCGGGGCTTCGCTCGTCAAGACGGTGCTCGCCGGAGAAGGACGCAGCGAGCGGTATCGGGCCGTGGCGCGACCGGTAGGTGATGATCCGGACGTGACGATCCGCGCGCTCCCCAGCGGCACGGTCACCTTCCTCTTCACGGACGTCGAGGGATCGACCCGACTCCTCCAGGAGCACGGCGCGCGGTACGCGCAGCTCCTCGCCGAGCACCGGCGAGTTCTGCGGGACGCGTTCGCCAGGCACGCAGGCGTTGAGGTCGATACGCAGGGTGACGCATTCTTCGTCGCGTTCACCAGGGCTGCCGACGCCGTTGCGGCGGCGGAGGAGGCCCGGAGCGCACTCGCGCCGGGCCCGATCCTCGTGCGCATGGGGCTGCACACCGGCGAGCCGATCGTCACCGACGAGGGCTACGTCGGGATGGACGTCCACCGGGCGGCGCGCATCGCCTCATCCGCTCACGGCGGGCAGATCGTCCTCTCCGAGACGACGCGCAGGCTCGTCGACGGGATCGTCGTGCGCGACCTCGGGGAGCACCGTCTCAAGGATCTCGTCGGCGGCGAGCGGCTGTTCCAGCTCGGCGAAGGCGACTTCCCGCCGCTGCGGACGCTCGACGCGACGAACCTGCCGGTCGCGGCCACTCCGCTCGTCGGACGCCGGAGCGAGGTGGAGGAGCTCGTCGCCGCGCTCTCAGCCGGGACGCGGCTGCTCACGGTCACGGGACCCGGGGGCACCGGCAAGACGAGGCTGGCCCTCCAGGTCGCCGCCGAGCTCGACGGCACGCTGCGTGACGGCGTCTTCTGGGTACCGCTCGTCGGTCTGTCGGACAGCGAGCTCGTCCTCTCGGAGATCGCCCAGGCCGTCGGCGCCCCCGACGATCTGCAGGGATTCCTCCGCGGCCGCGAGCTCCTCCTCGTGCTCGACACCTTCGAGCACCTCCTCGCTGCCGCTCCCGCGATCGCCGACATGCTCGCGCCGGCGGGCGGTCTTCGTGTGCTCGTGACGAGCCGGGCGCCGCTGCGCGTCTACGGCGAGCGCGAGTACCGACTGGAGCCCCTGTCGGCGAGCGACGCGACGATCCTCTTCGTCGAGCGCGCACGCGCAGTCGGGACACAACTCCGGCCGGATGCCACCGTGGACGCGATCTGCCGACGGCTCGACCGCCTGCCCCTCGCGCTCGAGCTGGCGGCAGCGCGCACGAAGCTCCTCGGCCCTGAGCGACTCCTCGAGCGACTCGAGTCGGCGCTACCGCTCCTCACGGGTGGCGCGCGGGACGCGCACGAGCGCCAGCGAACCCTCCGGGCCACGATCGAATGGAGCTACGACCTCCTCGACGACGACGCCCGCCGGCTGCTCGCCCGCATCTCCGTCTTCGCCGGTGCGTTCTCCCTCACCGCCGCCGAAGAGGTGAGCGCCGCCGACCTCGACGGCCTTGCAGCGCTCGTCGACTCGAGCCTGCTGAAGCCGATCGGCGACGAGCGCTTCATCCTGCTGCAGACGATCCGCGAGTACGCCGCGGAGAGGCTCGCCGACGCGGGCGAGACGGAGCAGCTGCGCGCGCTCCACGCGACCTTCTTCGCCGCGCTCGCGGAGCAGGCGTACGCCGAGCGCTTCGTCGCCGAAGCCGAGTGGTCGCGACGGCTCGAGCTCGACCACGACGACCTCCGCGCTGCGTGCGACTGGTTGTCTCGGAGCGCGCCCGCTGAGGCGCTCGTGCTGGCCGGAGCGCTGGGCTGGTTCTGGCTTTCGCGCGGGCTGCTGGACGAGGGTTCCCGGCGACTCGCCGACGCACTCGCGGCGTCGGCGGAGCGCGGCCGCACCCGGGCCCGCGCCCTCACGGCTTCCGGAGCGCTCGTCGCGCGGCACGGGGACGTCGAAACCGGGCGACGGCAGCTCGAGGAAGCGATCGAGCTCTGGCGCGCGGTCGGCGACCGGGACGAGCTCGCCGCGGCACTCGATTCCCTCGGCTGGCCCCTCATCTACCGCGCGGGCGACGAGGCCGGCTCGCTCGCTGCGTTCGAGGAGAGCCTCGAGCTTCGCCGCGAGCTCGGCGACCAGGCGGGGATGACCCGAGCGATCGTCGGGATCTGCCAGGTGCTCGTGGCGCTCGGCGACGTCGACCGCGCCGAGCCGATGTCACGCGACCTCCTCGAGCACGCAGGGGACGATCCGCGCACGGAGCACTTCGCGTATCACTTCCTCGCCGACTGTGCGCTGATCCGCGGCGACACGGTGGAGGCCGAGAGGCGGTATCGCCAGAGCCTGGGGGCCGCGCTGCCGCTGGGAGACGTGATCGAAACGAGCTTCGAGGTGCAGGGCGTCGCGATGGCCGTGGCCGGCAACGGCGACCTCGAGCGGGGACTACGGCTCGCTGCGTCGGTCGAGGCGCTCTGGGAGTCGCTCGGCATCGCGATCTCGATCCCGTTCTGGGACGCCCTCCTCGAGCGGTATCTCGGCCCTGCGCGGGAGCGACTCGGCGCGGACGCCGTCACGATCTGGGCCGAGGGGCGCGCGCTGGCCTTCGACGACGCCGTCGGGCTCGCGCTGTCGCCTTGACGCCGACCTACCGTCGGGATGCGCCGGCTTACGACGCGGGCTCGGCGCCCGGCAGCGCGGGTGCCGAGCCGCCGGGCTCGAGCTCGGCGACCGTGAGGCGGCGGAACGCCTCGAAGCCGAGCGCCACGAGCGCGCCGAGCAGGAGCACGCCGCCCCACGTCTCCAGCGCGGGCACGGGCGCCCAGAGCACGAGCAGGAGGAACGTCGCGGCGAGCACGGTCCAGCCGATCGCGGGGCGGTCGCGGAGACCGGGCGCGATCTCGTGCCGAAGGCGCCGGGCCACGCCGGCGGGCCCGGCGAGCAAGGCTCCGACCAGCATGACAACCCCGTAAATGATGAGCGCCCACGCCACCTGCGCGAGCAGGCTCGTCCCGATCACCCAAGACGACCCGACCGCGTCCCGCACCGACTCCCCTGCGGCGAGCGCGTCGACGACGTACGAGCCGACTGCGCGACGGACGACGAGGAGCACGATCCCGACGAGGACGAACACGATGCCGATGGTACGGAGCACCTCGCGGCGGGTCCGCGTGAGCGCCAGCGCACCGCCGAAGGCGGCGAGCGCCGCGATCACGAGCAGCCAGCTCAGGGCCTTCAGGGCTTTCAGGGCCGTCTGCGCGCTGGCGAGCTCGTCCGACTCGAGCACGGTGATCTGTCCGGCGTCGGCGGGAAGCCGCTCGTCGAGCTGCTCTCCGAACCCGAGCTCGGTACCGATGTCGACGAGGAACAGTCGGAGGTCGAGGGTCACCTCGCCGCCGGCGGTGGAGACCCCCTCACGCGTCTCGTCCTCCAGGACTCGGATCAGGGTCTCGTGCGCAGTGCGGTTGACGGTCTCCCACAGCGCCTGGACGCGCGGCCGCTCGAGGATCCGGCCGACCGCCTGCTCGGCGGGGCTCCGGAGCGCCCCGGCGAGTGGGCCCGAGAGCCCTTCCAGGTCGGGAGGCAACCGTTGCTCGAGCCGGGCCTGCACGTCGATGTTCTGGTAGAGCTGGTCGACGAGGTAGAGGGAGAGCGCGTCACGCACCTCGTCGTCCTCGAGCAGTTGCGTGCTCGTGTCGACCCAGGCGTCCGTGTCGACCGCCTGCCGGTCGACCCAGACGGTCAGCGAGCCGACGAGCAGGATCAGCGCTCCGAGCCCCACGAGGCCCCACACCACGAGCGCGCGCGTGCGCGGGCTCAGCCTCTCGGTAGTCTCGCCGCCGGCGGTCATCGCGAGCATCCTCCACCCGCCGCCGCAGCGTGTCGTCATCCCAGTGGGACGATCTCCGTTTCCTGCCCTCGGCAGGCCGGCCAGCCCAACGGCCGCCTCAGCGCCAGGCGGCCCGCGCGCGACGCGCGATGGTCCGCAGGAGCCAGGACGCCGCCAGGATCCAGGTGGCCACGCGCTCGATCGCCGTTGAGACCCGGCTGCGTCGGGACTTGCGGGGGAGCGGTCTCTTCATGTCCTGAGCATCGCACGGCCCCGTTGACGCGGCATCGTCACGATCGGGTGAAAGCACGGTCGAGGAGTGCGCTCCGGCGCCCGACTCATCCTGTTGGGGCGATGCGCGGCCGAGGCCGATCGCCGATCGTGGTCATGCCTGACGCGATTCTGCGAGACGAAGGAGGAGTGGGAATGGGTGGCAAGTTCTGGCTGGCCCTGATCGGCGGGATCATCGCGTGCGGGGTGGCAGCGTTCCTCGGTTTCCTCCTCATCACCGGCTTCTGGTACCGGTGGGGGTTCATCGCGACGTTCGCGCTCATCACGGGAATCGCCCTGTTCGCCGGGTGGCTGTCGGATCGCCGCAACGCGCGGCGCGACGGCGCGTACTGAGCCACAGGCCGCCGCGACGTTCACCCGCATGGGGTGAAGAGCCGTGCCGCCGCGACTGTGACGCTCACGCCATGACCCGGCCTCGTTCGTGACGACCCAGGCCGCACCAGCCGCGCGAGCCGCCGGGGCCGGCCTCGTGCTGCTCACGCTGGCGTCCGGGCAGTTCCTGATGACGCTCGACAGCTCGGTGATGAACGTCTCGATCGCGACTGTGGCCGAGGACGTCGGCACCACGGTGACCGGCATTCAGGGGGCGATCACCGCCTACACGCTCGTGATGGCGGCGCTCATGATCACGGGCGCCAAGGTCGGCGCGATGATCGGCCGCAAGCGCGCGTTCGCGATCGGCTGCGTCGTCTACGGCGCCGGCTCGCTGACGACGGCGCTCGCCCCGAGCCTCCCGGTGCTGCTCCTCGGCTGGTCGCTCCTCGAGGGGATCGGCGCCGCACTGATCCTGCCCGCGATCGTCGCGCTCGTCGCGGGGAACTTCCCGGCGGAGCGCCGGCCCGCCGCCTACGGGCTCGTCGCGGCGGCGGGTGCGATCGCCGTCGCGGTGGGGCCGCTCATCGGCGGCTTCTGTACGACCTACTTCTCGTGGCGCTGGGTGTTCGCCGGGGAGGTGGTGCTCGTGCTCGCGATCCTGCTCCTCACCCGCCGGATCGCGGACGCCCCGTCCGAGACACGGCCGCGCCTCGACGTCGTCGGGGCGGTGCTCTCGGCGGCCGGGCTCGCGCTGCTCGTCTTCGGCGTCCTCCGCTCGAGCGAGTGGGGGTGGATCCAACCGAAGGAAGGCGGGCCGTCGTGGGCGGGGCTGTCGCCCACGATCTGGCTGATCCTGGGCGGGCTGTTCGTGATCTGGGTCTTCTTCCGCTGGCAGGACCGGCGTGAGGCGCGGGGCGAGGAGCCGCTCGTGCGCCGGGCGATGCTCCAGAACACGCAGCTGAGCGGCGGTCTGACGATGTTCTTCTTCCAGTACCTCGTCCAGGCCGGCTTCTTCTTCGTGGTGCCGCTGTACCTGTCGGTCTGCCTCGGCCTCTCGGCGCTCGAGACCGGCGCGCGGCTGCTGCCGCTCTCGATCACGCTGCTCGTCGCCGCGATCGGGATCCCGCGCCTCTTCCCGAACGTCTCGCCGCGGCTCGTCGTCCGCGGCGGCCTGCTCTCGCTGCTCGCCGGGGCGCTCGTCCTGCTCGGCGCGCTCGATCCGGACGCGGGCCCGGAGATCGTCTTCGTGCCGATGCTCCTCGTCGGCCTCGGGATTGGCGCGCTCGCCTCGCAGCTCGGCAGCGTGACCGTGTCGGCGGTCCCCGACGAGGAGAGCCCCGAGGTCGGCGGCGTCCAGAACACGGCGACGAACCTCGGGGCGTCGCTGGGCACCGCGCTGGCGGGCTCGATCATGATCGCGTTCGTCGCGTCAGCGTTCAACGGCAGCATCCAGGCGAGCCCGGCGATCCCGACCGAGGTGAAGACGCGGGCGCAGGTCGAGCTCGCGGGCGGCGTGCCCTTCGT
>DASUOK010000214.1:0-9104 GCA_036276675.1 Gaiellaceae bacterium
ACGTATCGCTGGATGAACGGCGTGCCGGAGCGGTCGGCGTTCCTCGTCGACCCGGACGGTACGGTCCGCGGATCGTGGCGCTACGGGGACTCGGAGGTGCCGGACTTCGACGAGCTGCTCGTAGCCGTACGGGCCTCGTCCTCGCCGCGCTAGCGCTCTACGTCGGCGCCGGCGCGCTCTCGACGTGGCCGGCGCTCCGCGAGGCCGACGACAGCTTCCTGGCCGAAGGCCGCCCGGGCCGCGGCGAGGCAGCACCGGGCGACCACCTCCAGTCTGCCTACCTGCTCTGGTTGCCGGGGCACCAGCTCGCGCGCGGGGAGGCGCCGTGGGTCGATCCCTACAGCTTCCGGCCCGCCGTGGAGGAGCGCGTCTCCTTCGCCGGCTGGCCGTTCGCGCTCGTCTTCGGCCCGCTGCAGGCGCTGCTCGGCACCGTCGGCGCGTGGAACGCCTTCCTCCTGCTCACCTATCTCGGGGCGGGGGCGGCGACCTTCCTCTGGTTGCGCGAGCTCGGCGTCTCGCGCACGGCCGCCCTCGCCGGCGGGCTCGTCTTCGCACTCGCGCCGTACCGTGCGGCGCAGCTCTCGGCGGGGCACATGCTGGCGCCGGTCTCGCTGCTGCTGCCGCTCTCGCTCTGGGCGCTCGAACGGCGGCTCACGGTCGTCGCCGCGCTCGCGCTCGCGTCGATCCCGCTCTCCGGCCAGGTGCACCTCGCCCTCGGAGCGATTCCGTTCTTCCTCCTCTACGCCCTCTGTCGTGGCCGGAGGCACGCCGGCGCGGTCGGGTCGGGCGTCGCGCTGGCGGCCGGCGGCATCGTCTGGGCCGCCTCGATCCGCGGCTCGCTCGGGTCGGGCTCGCGCTCCTTCGCAGAGGTCGAGCGCTACTCGGCCGAGCTCGCCGACTTCGTCTCGCGCGACGTGCGCCACGGCCTCGAGAGCTTCGTCTTCCTCGGCTGGCTGACACCCCTCGTCGCGCTGGCCGGTCTGGCGCTGGTCGCCCGCGCGAAGCCGCGTCTCGCGCTGGCGCTCGGCCTCGGTGCGCTCGCTCCCGCGCTGCTCGCGCTCGGTGCGAACCTGCCCGGCTACGAGCAGCTCTGGCGGGCGCTGCCCGGCCTGCGGGACACCCGCGTGCCGGAGCGGCTGCTGCCGGTCGCGTGCCTCTGCCTCGCGGGTCTCGTCGCGCTGGCGCTCGACCGGCTGCCACGCCCCGTCGCGGTCGCCGCCCTCGCCCTCGTCGCGGTCGACCTCCGCGCGGGCGTGGAGCTCTTCCGGCCGACGGCGGCCGATCCCGGCAACACCGCCTACGCCGCCCGGCCCGGCGACACGCCCCTGCTCGAGCTGCCGGTCTTCCTGCCCGACCGTCAGGAGGGCAGCGTCTACCAGTACTACGCGATCGGCGCGCCGGGCCCCAGGTCGGGCGGCTACTCGACGACGGCGCCGCCGCGCGCGGATGCCGCTCTCCGAGCCCTCAAGCCGCTCGAGTGCGGGCGCGATGTCGCCGCGGCGCCGGCTGCGGTGGCCGTGCACCGCGCTCTCTACGCAGGACGCTCGGCGTGTCTCGGCCGCGCGCTCGACCTGCTGCGCCGCAGCGGCTACCGCGAGGCGGCTCGCGACGGACCGGTGTCGCTCCACCTCCGCTCGGGGTAGCGCTCGCGCAGCTCTACATGCCCATCGAGTGATAGCCGGAGTCGACGTAGAGCGTCGTTCCGGTCACGTTCCTCGCCTCGTCCGAGAGGAGGTAGGCGGACGCGGTCGCCACGTCGTCGGCCTCGATGTGACGGCGGAGCGGCGCCCGCTCCTCGAACATCCGCTCCATCTCGGTGAAGCCGGCGATCGAGCGCGCCGCGAGCGTGCGGACCGGCCCGGCGGAGATCGCGTTGACGCGGATCCCGTGCTCGCCGAGATCCCACGCGAGGTACTTGACCGAGGCGTCGAGCGTCGCCTTCGCCACGCCCATGACGTTGTAGTGCGGCACCGCGCGCTCGCCGCCGAGGTAGGTCATCGTCACGATCGCGCCGCCGCCCCGCTGCACCATCAGCGGCTCGGCCGCGCGGGCGGTCGCGACGAGCGAGTAGGCGCTGATGTCGACGGCCATCCAGAAACGATCGCGCGGCGTGTCGGTGAAGCGGCCCTCCAGATCCTCGGCGGCCGCGAAGGCGACGGAGTGGACGAGCAGGTCGAGGCCGTCCGGCCAGAGCGCCGCCACCTCCCCGAAGACCCGCGTGACGTCGTCGTCGGAGCGCACGTCGCACGGCGTGACGAGCGGCGAGCCGACGGAGCCCGCGAGATCGCGGACGTTTCCCTCGATCCGCTCGCCCTGGAAGGTGAAGGCGAGCTCGGCACCCTCCTCGGCGAGCCTCCTCGCGATCGCCCAGGCGATCGACCGCTTGTTGGCGACGCCGAGAACCAGCGCGCGCTTGCCCTCGAAACGACGCACCCGGCGAGTCTAAAGGCCGCCCCGGAGAAAGAGTCGCGGCAGCGGAACCTCTGGGCTACTCTCCGGTCGTGCGCCGCCTCGTCGCACCCCTTGCACTCGGTGCGGCGCTCCTGGTCGCGACCTCCGCTGCGGCCGGCCTCCGGCCGATCGAGCGGCGCGGCGGCGAGGTCGAGGTGCCGCGGGTGCGCGCCGGGACGATCTCCGTTCCGGCCGCCCACCGGCAGGGCCGGCTGACCGTGATCATGACGCTCGCGCAGCCGCCGCTCGCGGCGTGGTCGCGGTCGTTCACCGCGCGGAGCGCGTCGCGCCGCCTCGACACGACGAGCCGCAGCTCCCGCGCGTACGTCGCGCAGCTCCGGGCGGCGCAGGCGCGCGCCCGGACGGCGCTGAAGCGGGCGATCCCCTCGGCGCGGGTGACGCGCAACTACACGGTGCTCCTGAACGGGATGGCCGTCGAGCTGCCGGCGAGGCGGCTGGCGGCGGCGGTACGGCTCCCGTTCGCGCGCAAGGTCTACCCGAGCCTCCGCTACTCGCTCGCGCTCAACCGGAGCCCCGGCCTGATCCGCGCGGGCGAGCTGGCGGCGGCCGGCGGCGGCAGCGGCGAGGGCGTGCGGATCGCGATCGTCGACGACGGCGTCGATCCCGCGAACCGCTTCTTCGCACCCACTGGGTTCACGTACCCCGAGGGCTACCCCAAGGGCGGCCGGAAGTGGACGACCCCGAAGGTGATCGTCGCGCGTTCGTTCGTCGGCGCCGGCGCCGACGAGCGCAGCGGCCTCGCGCTCGACCCGCGGGCGTCGTTCCACGGCACGCACGTCGCGGGAATCGCGGCCGGGAACGCGGGCACCACGGCGCCGGCGGGACGCGATCACCCGCAGACGGCCGGCCTCGGCGGCGTCGCGCCGCGGGCACAGATCGGCAACTACCGCGTCTTCAACATCCCGACGGGCATCGGCCACGTCGGCAACACGCCGGAGATCGTGGCCGCGTTCGAGGCGGCGGTGGCCGACGGGATGCACGTGATCAACTTCTCCGGCGGCGGGCCGCAGACCGACCCGCTGAGCGACGCACTCGTCGAGGCCGTGCGGAACGTCGTCGCCGCCGGCGTCGTGCCGGTCATCTCCGCAGGGAACGACCGCGACGACTACGGCCTCGGCTCGGCCGGCTCGCCCGGCACCGCGCCCGAGGCGATCTCCGTCGCCGCGCTCTCGAACTCGCACGTGTTCGCGCCCGCGCTCCGCGTCGTCGCCCCCGGCGCCCCCGACGCGCTCACGCGCGTTCCCTTCGTCGGCGCCGCCGGCGGTCGCGCCCCGACCGCCTGGCGCGACGGCGACCAGGTGCTGGTCGATGTCGGCTCGCTCGTCGGCATCGACGGGCAGCCGGTGCCGCGCAAGCTGTGCGGTCCGCCGGGGAACCTCGACGGCGGGCCCTCGCCCCTGCCGGCGGGATCGCTGCGCGGCACGATCGCCCTCGTCTCGCGCGGGGATTGCACGTTCGCGCTGAAGGCGCGGCGGGTCGCGGCGGCCGGCGCCGTCGGCCTGGTCTTCGTCGACAACCGCCCCGGCGAGGCGAACGGCATCCCCGTCCAGCTCGAGCTGCCGGCGGGCATGATCTCCGACCTCGACGGCGCGCAGCTGCGCGACTATCTCGGCGGCCGGGGCGGCCGCGCGCCGGTGCGCGTGGGGCGCGACCCGCTCGAGCTGCCGACGGGGCGCAGCGGCATCGTCACGAGCTTCTCCTCCGGCGGGCTCACCGCCTTCGGCCACCAGTTGAAGCCGGACGTCGGCGCACCGGGCGGCCAGATCCTCTCCTCCACCCTCGGCATCGCCGGTGGCCCCTTCGCCTCCTTCGACGGCACGAGCATGGCGGCGCCGCACGTGGCCGGCGCCGCGGCACTGCTCGTGCAGCGGCATCCGGGCTGGACGCCGCGGCAGCTGAAATCGGCGCTCGTCTCGACCGCGGGCGCGGCCTGGGCGGACACGGCGCGCAGCGTCGAGGCGCCCGTGCTGACGGCCGGCAGCGGCCTGACCGACGTCGTCGCCGCGAACGACCCGAAGCTCTTCACCGATCCGGTCTCGCTCTCGTTCGGAGACCTGGACGTGAGCAAGGGCGACGTCTCCAGCGCACAGCTGCTCGGCCTCTTCGACGCCGGCGACGGCGCGGGCACGTGGACGCTCGAGGTGAGAGCGCAGGGCCAGCCGGCGGGAGCGCGCGTCGAGGTGCCCGGCTCGGTGACGATCCCGCCCGGCGGCGAGGCCCGAGTGCCCGTGACGGTACGCGCTGCCGCGGCCGGCGGCACCGGCGAGGCCTACGGCCTGCTGCTGCTCCGCCGCGGCGCCGTGGTGCGCAAGGTGCCGTACGCGTTCCTCGTGACCCGTCCCGGCCTCGCCTCGGTGCCCGTGCGACAGCTCCAGTTCCTGCAGACCGGGGACACACGGCGGGGGACGTCGCACGCATCTGCCTATCGCTACCCCGCGGCGGCGTTCGGGCCGGCCCCGAACTACGTCGGCACGCCGGTGAACGAGGACGGCGCCGAGCAGCTCTACCGGATCCGGATCGACGAGCCCGCGGCGAACTTCGGCGCGGCGGTGATCGCGTCGTCACCCGGCTCGCTCGTCCACCCGTGGGTGCTGGGCTCCCGCGACGAGAACGACGTGCAGGGCTACGCGGGAACCCCCGTCAACGTGAACAACCTGACGATCGACTACCCGCTCGACATCGGCGCCGCCGGCACCGTCTTCCCGCGCACGAAGGCGTACTACGTCGCGGTCGACTCGGGCCGCGACCCCTTCACCGGGCGCTCGCTCGGCGGCGAGTACCTCCTGCGGGCGTGGATCAACGACCTCGAGCCTCCCGCCATCGGCCTCGTGACGGCCCGGGTGGCGGCAGGACGGTCGACGATCGCGCTGCGGGTGCTCGACGGCGGCGCGGGCGTCGATCCCTACTCGCTCGTGATCGGGTACGGGCGGGTGCTCGTCGGCGCCGCCGCATACGACGCGGCGTCGGGGATCGCGCTCTTCCCGCTGCCGCGGCAAGCGCCGGCGCTGCGCGCGGGGAGGCGGAATCTCGCCGCCTCGGCCGCCGACTTCCAGGAGGCGAAGAACGTCGACTCCGTCGGGGACGAGCTGCTGCCGAACACGGCGTTCGCCGCCGGTCCGCTGCGGGTCGTGAACGGGCCGGTGGTCACGTGGCTCGCACCCGAGAGCCGGGAGTGCGTGCCACGCCGCGCGCCGCTCGTCGTCCTGGCGAGCTCGCCGGTCGCCGTCCGCTCGGTTCGGTTCGTGGACGAGCGTCGCACGATCGCGACGGTGCGTCGCGGCGACGCGGGAGTCTTCACGACGAGCTGGCGCAACGGGACCGCCGCGAAGGGGCGGCACGTGCTGCGCGCGATCGTCACGGACGCGAGGGGCCGCCAGGCGCGCGCCGAGCGCGCCGTCCGCATCTGCCGTTAACCCGGTGCGGATCGCCGTCGTCACCGGGGCATCCAGCGGGATCGGCGCGGCCACCGCGCGGGCGCTCGCGCGTGAGGGGTGGCGCTGCGTGCTCCTCGCGCGGCGTCGCGAGCGGCTCGAGTCGCTCGCCGCGGAGCTCGAGGGCGAGGGCGAGGTGGAGGTCTGCGACGTCGCCGATCGCGAGGCGGTCGACCGCGTCGCCGCGGCGGTGCTCGAGCGGCATCCCCGTATCGACCTGCTCGTCAACAATGCGGGCATCCCGGGGCGCAGTGACTTCCTCACCCTCGAGCCGGAGCGGATCGAGGCCGTCCTGAGGACGAACTACCTCGGCTCGGTCTGGTGCGCCCGCGCCTTCCTGCCGGGGCTGGCCGCGGGGTCGCACGTCGTCAACGTCGTGTCTGTCGCCGGCGCGGTCGCGTACGGCCCCGCTGGGCCGTACGCAGCATCGAAGCACGCCCAGCTCGCGTTCTCGCGCTCGCTGGCGGCGCTGCTGCGCCCGCGCGGGATCAAGGTGCACACCGTCTGCCCGGGGTTCGTCGAGACGGAGGGCTTCCCGCAGCGCAGCGTGCTCGCGAATGCGTTCTTCCGGCGCGCGGTGATCGGCCCGGACGACGTGGCGGCGCACCTCCTCCGCGTCGTCGAGCGCAACCGCGCCGAGTCGTTCGTGCCGCGCTGGTACCGCGTCTTCGCGATCGCGCAGGCGCTCTCCCCCTCCCTCGTCGCCCGCCTCGCCTCCCGCTCCGGCTACCGCCGCGGCTGAGCGGCAAGACACGTCTCCGCAGCCCGTGTCCGGGGCCAGCCCCCGGACGTGTCCGACGCAGCGCTCGCCACCGACGGTGGGAAGCGGGCTCGCCCGTGGCCCAACCCGCCCCAACGAACAGGCCCGGGGGCTGGCCCCGGACACGGGCGGAGCGGACGCGTCGAGTGCAACAAATGGCTGACGATTCGTCCACATCCAGGGCTGGGCGGGCGCGGCGGCGGTAGCTTCAGGGAATGCCTCGCCCGCTGCGGATGGCATTCCCCTACGGCGTCTACCACCTGACCTCGCGCGGCGTCGACGGACGGCCGATCTTCACCGACGACGACGACCGCCGGTTCTTCGTCTGCCTCCTGCGAAAGGTCACCGACAGGGTCGGGTGGAAGTTGCACGCCTACTGCCTGATGGGGAACCACTTCCACCTGATCGCGGAGTGCGGCCAGCCGGAGCTGTCGAAGGCGATGGAGCGCCTGAACGGCCTCTACGCGTCGGGGTTCAACGCGCGCCACGGGCGCGTCGGCCACCTCTTCCAGCGGCGGTTCGAGTCGCGCGCCATCGGCGACGACGAGTATCTCGAGCAGGCCTGCCGCTACGTCCTGGAGAACCCCGTGCGCGCCCGCCTGACCTCGCGTGCCCGCGCCTGGCCCTGGAGCGGGCTCGGGCCGCCGTCAGCCGTGGATCACGGTCCGACGCGTCCGCTCGGGCGCACGGCCGACCCCCGTCACGAGCTCGTACGCGATCGTCCCCGCCACCCGCGCATGGGCCTCGGCGAGCACGCCGTCGCCGAGCAGCGTCACCGGCTCCCCCACCGGCAGCTCACGGGCGAGCTCGACGGCGAACGCGTCCATCGAGATCGTGCCCACGACGCGGCGCGGCTCGCCGGCCACGCGCACCTCCGTGCCGGTGAGGTCGCGCCTGAACCCGTCCGCGTAGCCGACCGGGACGATGCCGATCCAGGTCGGGCGCTCGGCGACCCAGCGGCGGCCGTAGCCGGTCGACTCGCCGGCCTGCAGCCGCTTCACCTGCGCGAGCCGGGACTCCCAGCGAAGCGCGGGCTCGAGTCCGTCGTCGGCCGGGTCGGTGCCGAACGGGGAGATCCCGTAGAGCGCGATGCCACAGCGAGCCGCATCGAAACGCGCGGCCGGAACCCGCAGTGCTGCCGCGCTGTTCGCGAGGTGCCGCGTCAGCTGCGCGAACGGCTCCGTCGCGCGGCGGAAGCGCTCCACCTGGAGCTCTGTGAACTCCGCGTCCGACTCCGACGCGGCGAGATGGCTCATCAGCCCGACGACCTCGCGCGTCGGCGCCGGCAGCTCCGAGAGCCCCCACCGCCCCATGCCGGTATCGAGCTTCAGGTGGACGCGCACGCCTTCCGGGATCCGGCCGTCGGCGACGACGAGCTCGAGCCGAGCCTCCCGCGCGGCGCCGACCTCGTCCCGAGACGCCGGTCCCATCACCAGCATCCGCGCGTCGCCGAGCTCGCGCCGCAGCGCCAGCGCCTCCGGCACCGACGCGACGCACAACGCCGTCGCGCCCGCGTCGAGCGCCGCCGCGCCCACGTCGCCCGCGCCGTGCCCGTAGCCGTCCGCCTTGACCACGGCCCACAGCTCGGCGCCCTCGAGCGCGCGCCGGAGCGTGCGCGCGTTCCGCCTCACGGCCCCGAGGTCGACGGTCAGCTCCGACCGCATCAGACGTCCACCAGCATCGTGTCCCAGGCGAACGTGATGTTGCGGCCGACCTCGGTCTCCAGCCGCTTCAGGTCGTCGTAGCCGAGGCCGTCGACCTCCTCGACGTGACCGAGGACGACGCGGCGCGCGTCGAGCTCGTCGACGATCCGCAGCGTCTGCTCGAACGTCGCCTCGAAGCGCAGCACCGGATGCCGCTCGTGGATGCGCCGCTCGCCCGTGAAGGGATCGTGCTCGGAGAGCCCCATCGGCAGCACGGCGAGGTCGACGCCGCGCAACGCGGAGGGCGGCACCCAGTCGTGGAGCTCGTCCATCACGAGGAGCAGACGCTTCCCGTCCCCGCCGAGCTCGAACGCGTAGACGTAGTCCTCGTGCAACCGGAACGGCCTGATCGTGACGCCGCCCAGCTCGACCGTCTCGCCGTCGCGGAGCTCGTGGAGCCGGACGAAGCCGCGGCTCTCGAGGAAGCTGAAGTGCTCGCGGGCGCCGAGCCGGACGTCGAAGTCGGCCGCCACCTGCTGCGGCAGGTAGACGTCCGTGGTCCGTCGGAAGCCCGGCTCCGGCGGCCAGCGGCGGAAGTCGTGGCCGCCGACCGACTCCCACACGCGCCGGCCCATCGTGTGGTCGGGATGCCAGTGCGAGTAGAAGCAGGCGGCGATCCGCGTGACGCCGGAGCGGTCGAGCTGGAGCCGCGACTCCTCCGGCGTGTCGAAGAGCACGTCCGGCCCGTGGACGAACACGCTCGGCCCGGTGCGGCTGTACGGCACGCCGCGTTCCCGC
>DASUOK010000215.1:0-3225 GCA_036276675.1 Gaiellaceae bacterium
GCACCTGATCATGAACGGCGAGAACCTCGCGGAGTACGCGGCGCTGCTCGCCGCGGAGGGGCTGCTCGGCCACCAGCACGCGAACTCCGGCTGGGGCACCTTCGACGACGACAACATGGTCGGCGCGACCGCGTTCATGGAGACGATCGAGCTCGCGGTCGAGCTGCGGCGCGCCGGCTACGGCGAGGACGGCGAGCGGCTGGGCTTCGACCTCTATCCCTACACCGAGGACGCGGTCGGCGCGGTGCGCCGCAGCGTGCTGCAGTGGCGCTTCCTCGACGACGTGGCCGCCCGGATCGACGATGCGGCGCTCCGCGAGGCGCAGTCGCGCAAGGACGCGGTCGCGGCCTACGAGCTCGTCTACGCGGCGCTCGGCGCGTGAAGCGCGCGCCGGAGCGCTGCAGCGGCGTCCGTGAGCACGGGTTCCCCGTGCCCGACGAGCACGCGCTCGACCGGGAGGTCGAGCAGAGAGCGGAGCGAGGCCTGGATCCGCCCGCCGCGCTCCTCCTCCGCGAGCCACCCGTCCGGCGCCAGGCGCAGCTCGCCGCGAGGGGCGGAGAGGACGTCGCCCGCGACGAGCGTCCGGTGGCGCGGGATCCAGAGCAGCGTCTCGCCGTGGAAGTGCGCGTCGAAGGACTCGACCGCGCCGGGAAGACGGTCGCCGAACGTGAACGGGGTCGCGCCCTCGAGCGGCGTCGGCAGATCGTCACCGTGCACCCAGACGGCCGCGCCGTAGCGCACGGAGAGCTCCACGGCGCTGCGCGCATGCCAGGGGGAGGTGAGGACGATCGCGACGGGGCGACGCGGCCGCTCCACGTCGGCGTCGATGGCGGCGAGCACGCGCTCGCGGCCCTGCGCCGGCACGAGCGGGTCGATCAGGACGACCGCGTCCTCGGCGCCGTAGAGCACGGAACCCACCTCGCCGGGCAGGTCCTCCGTGGGCGCGGGCTGCCAGTCCGGATGGACGCCGGACCACCGCCACAGCCCCTCCGCGAGGCGCTGCACCTCCATGGTGGTTGAGCGTACTCTCGTCGGGCTCGACGTGGGCACGAGCGGCGTGAAGGCGCTCGCCCTCTCGCGCACCGGCGCGGTGGTGGCGCGGGCCGAGCGCGGGTACGCGCTCTCGACGCCGCGCCCCGGCTGGGCCGAGCAGGACCCGGAGGATTGGTGGCGCGCCACGGAGGGCGCCCTGGCCGATCTCGGCGTGAGGCCCACGAGCATCGGGCTCTCGGGTCAGATGCACGGGCTCGTCGCGCTGGACGAGCACGAGCGCGTGCTGCGGCCGGCGATCCTCTGGAACGACGGTCGCACCGGCGCGGAGTGCGTGGAGATCGAGGAGCGGGTCGGGCTCGACCGGCTGATCGAGCTGACGGGCAACCGCGCCCTCGCGGGCTTCACGGCGCCGAAGCTGCTGTGGCTGCGCCGGCACGAGCCCGAGGTCCATGCCCGGATCCGGCACGTGCTGCTGCCGAAGGACTACGTGCGCCTGCGCCTCACCGGCGAGCGCGCGGTGGACGCCGCCGACGCGTCCGGGACGCTCCTCTTCGACGTCGCGCAGCGGCGCTGGAGCAGCGAGGTGCTGGACGCGCTCGAGGTTCCCGCGGCGTGGCTGCCGCCCGTTCACGAGTCGACGCAGATCGGCGCGGCCGGCGACCAGGCGGCCGGCGCCCTCGGCGTCGGCATCGACCGGCCCGGACCGCTCTCGGTCGTCCTCGGCACGTCGGGAGTCGTCTTCGCCGCCCTCGCCGAGTACCGGCACGACCCAGAGGCTCGCCTGCACGCGTTCTGCCACGCCGTGCCCGGCACCTGGCACGCGATGGGGGTGATGCTCTCGGCCGCCGGCTCGCTGCGGTGGCTTCGCGACGCGCTCGGTGGCGCGGACTACGCCGAGCTGCTCGCGGAGGCGGAGCGCTGGGAGCCGGGGACGGAGGGCCTCCTCTTCCAGCCCTACCTCGCGGGGGAGCGGACGCCCCATGCGGATCCCGACGCGCGCGGCGCCTTCACCGGGCTCTCGCTGCGCCACGACCGCGGCGCACTCGTGCGGGCCGTGCTCGAGGGGGTCGCATACGGGCTGCGCGACTCGCTGGAACTGCTGCGCGAGCTGGGCGTCGAGGCCGAGGTCGGCCGCGTCTCCGGCGGCGGCGCCCGCAGCGCGCTCTGGCTGAAGATCGTCGCCTCCGTCCTCGGCCTGCCGCTCGAGCGCACGGAGGCCGAGGAGGGCGCCGCCTACGGAGCGGCACTGCTCGGGGGCGTCGCCGGCGGCACCTTCGCCGACGCGCACGAGGCCGTGAGCGCGTGCATCCGGGTTCGCGACCGGATCGAGCCCGACCCGGGCTGGCAGGCACGCTACGACGAGGGCTACGCCCGTTACCGCCGGCTCTACCCGACCCTGAGGAGGCTGCAATGAACGAGTACCGGCTGCTGATCGCCGGCGAGGACGTCCCCGCCGCCTCGGGCGCCACCTTCGAGGCGCTGAATCCGACGAGCGGCGAGACGTGGGCGACGCACGCGCTCGGCGGCGCCGAGGATGTCGACCGCGCCGTCCGCGCGGCGCAGTCGGCGTTCGAGAGCGAGGCCTGGCGCGGGCTCTCCGCCACGCGCCGTGGCCGGCTGCTGCTGCGGCTCGGCGACCTGATCGCGGAGCGCGCGGAGGAGATCGCGGCCGTCGAGGTCGCCGCCAACGGGAAGCTCTACAAGGAGATGCTCGCGCAGCTGCGGGTGATCCCGGAGTGGCTCTACTACTTCGGCGGGCTCGCCGACAAGATCGAGGGCCGCGTGATCCCGCTCGACCGCACGAGCGTCCTCAACTACACGCTGCGCGAGCCGCTCGGCGTCGTCGGGATCATCATCCCGTGGAACTCGCCGGTGCTGCTGACGATGTACTCGCTCGCGCCGGCGCTCGCGGCCGGCAACACCGTCGTCCTGAAGCCGTCCGAGCATGCCTCGGCGAGCGTGCTCGAGGCGCTGCGCCTGACCGACGAGGCGGGCTTCCCGCCCGGCGTCGTCAACGTCGTCACGGGCGCGCAGGAGGCAGGCGAGGCGCTCGTCGACCATCCGGGCGTCGCGAAGATCGCCTTCACCGGCAGCGAGACGACGGGCAAGCAGATCGCCGCCCGCGCCGGGTCCCGGCTCGCGCAGGTGACGCTCGAGCTCGGGGGCAAGAGCCCCAACATCGTGTTCGCGGACGCGGCGCTCGACGCCGCCGAGGCCGGCGTGCTCGCGGGC
>DASUOK010000216.1:0-3130 GCA_036276675.1 Gaiellaceae bacterium
CTCGACCTCCGAGTAGCCCTTCCCCTTGATCGTGCGGGCGACGATCGCCGTCGGCCGCCCGCCCGTGGCGGCGGCCTCGCGGTAGGCGGCGTCGATCTGCTCCACGTCGTGCCCGTCGAGCTCGATCGCGTGCCAGCCGAAGGCGCGCAGCCGGTCGGAGTAGGAGGAGAGATCCCAGCCGTGCATCGTCTCGCCGCGCTGCCCCAGCCGGTTGACGTCGATGATCGCGGTCAGGTTGTCGAGCTCGTAGAAGGCAGCGTGCTCGATCGCCTCCCACATGGAGCCCTCGGCCATCTCGCTGTCGCCGCAGATCACCCAGACGCGGAACGGCAGCCGGTTCAGGCGCTTGCCCGCGAGCGCCATGCCGACCCCGATCGGCAACCCCTGGCCCAGCGAGCCCGTCGCCACGTCGACCCACGGGAGCGCCGGCGTGGGATGCCCCTCGAGACGGCTGCCGAACTGCCGGTAGGTGCCGAACTCCTCCTCCGAGAGGGCGCCGGCGGCGCGGAAGAGCCCGTAGACGAGCGGCGAGGCGTGCCCCTTCGAGAAGACGAGGCGGTCGTTCGCCGGGCTGTCCGGCTGCTCGAAGTCGTAGCGGAGGTGGCCGGCGAGAAGGACGGCCGCCAGGTCGGCGGCGGACATCGACGAGGTGGGATGACCCGACCCGGCTTTCGCGCTCGCGCGCACGGCGTCGACCCTCAGCTGCTGTCCCAGCTCCTGCCAGAGCTCGCGCTCGTCCATCGTGGGCTCCTCGCTCGTCGTTTGCCGTAACGTAGCGACCGATGAAGGTCGCGGTCGCATTCGACCACCGCGGGGTGAAGCTGCGCGAGCGGGTCCTCGACGAGCTCGAGGCGCTCCGGCACGAGGTGGTCGATCTCGGCACCGACTCGGACGCGGAGTCGGTCGACTACCCCGACAAGGCGCTCGAGCTCGGCACGGCGCTGCTCGACGGCGGCGCCGAGCGCGGCGTGCTCGTGTGCGGCTCGGGCGTGGGGGCGTCGATCGCCGCGTGCAAGCTCGCGGGCATCCGCGCTGCCATCTGCCACGACGTCTACTCCGCCCACCAGGGCGTCGAGCACGACGACATGAACGTGCTCTGCCTCGGCTCGGGGGTCGTGGGGCCCGAGCTCGCCGTCGACCTCCTGCGCGCGTTCCTCGGCGCGACGTTCGATGGGGGCGAGCGGTACGTGGCGAGGTTGAGAAAGATCGAAGCGATGGAAAGGGCATGACATGACCACGAACTCGAACCTGCACGAGCTCTCGGAGCTGGGACAGTCGGTGTGGATCGACTCGATCTCGCGCGAGTGGCTCCAAGAGGGCTTCCTCGAGAAGCTCATCCGCGAGCACGCCGTCGTCGGCGTGACCTCGAACCCGACCATCTTCCAGAAGTCCCTCAGCGAGGGCACCTGGTACGACGAGCAGCTGCGCGACGTGCTCGCCGAGGAGAGCGACCCCAAGGAGATCTTCTACCGGCTCGCCGTCCAGGACATCCAGGGCGCCTGCGACACGCTCCGCCGCGTCTGGGACGGCGGGGGCGGCCAGGACGGCTACGTCTCGATGGAGGTCGACCCGACCCTCGCCTACGACCGCGAGGCGACGATCGCCGAGGCGCTGCGGCTGCACGAGTGGATCGACCGGCCGAACCTCCTCGTGAAGATCCCGGCGACGGAGCCCGGGCTCGGCGCGATCGAGGAGTGCATCGCGCAGGGGCGCTCGATCAACGTGACGCTGATCTTCTCCCTCGACCGCTATGCCGCGGTCGCCGAGGCCTACCTCCGGGGGCTGGAGCGGCTGGTCGACGCCGGGGGCGATCCCTCGACGGTCGCCTCGGTCGCGTCGTTCTTCGTCTCGCGCGTGGACACCGAGGCCGACCAGCGGCTGGAGGCGATCGGCTCCGAGGAGGCGCTCGCGCTGCGCGGGAAGCTCGCCGTCGCGAACGCCAAGCTCGCCTACCGCCGCTACGGGGAGCTCTTCTCCGGCGAGCGTTGGGACGCGCTCGCGCAGCGGGGCGCGACGCCGCAGCGCTGCCTCTGGGCCTCGACCTCGACGAAGAACCCCGACTATCGCGACACGGTCTACGTCGACGAGCTGATCGGCCCCGAGACGGTCAACACGATGCCGCTCGAGACGATCCAGGCGTTCCAGGACCACGGCACGATCGAACGGACGCTCGACCGCGACCTGGACGAGGCCGAGCGCGTGCTCGCCGACCTCGCACGCGTGGGGGTCGAGTACGACGACGTCACGGAGACGCTCGAGCAGGAGGGCGTGCAGAAGTTCGCCGACTCGTTCGAGGAGCTGCTGGAGGGGATCCGCTCGAAGCGGTCGGAGCTCGCGGCGGCTTGAGCTCCGGCGCCACGACGCTCGTTCGGCGGATCTGGGCCTACGACACGTCCGTCTGGACCGGCGCCGACGAGGACCAGTGGCTCGGCTGGCTCGACGTCGTCGAGCGCATGCGGCCGCACGTCGCGGAGCTGACGGCGTTCGCCGAGACCGCCGCCCAGCACTTCGACGGCACCGTGCTCCTCGGCATGGGCGGCTCCAGCCTCGGGCCGGAGGTGCTGCGGCGGGCGGTCGGGAGCGAGTCCTTCCAGGTGCTCGACACGACGCACCCGGCCGCGATCCGCCGCCTCGGCGAGAGCCTCGAGCTCCAGCGGACGCTCTTCCTCGTCTCCTCGAAATCGGGCACGACGATCGAGACGCGGTCGCACCTCGAGTACTTCTGGGAGCTGACCGGCGGCCGCGGGGCGCAGTTCGCGGCGATCACAGACCCCGGCTCCGAGCTGGAGCGGCTGGGCACGGAGCGCGGCTTCCGCGCCGTCTTCGCCGGCGAACCGCAGATCGGCGGCCGCTACTCGGTGCTGTCGATGTTCGGCCTCGTGCCGGCCGCGCTGCTCGGGCTCGACCTCGAGCGCCTGCTCGGCCGCGCGGGAGAGACGGTCGCCGCCTGCCGCCGCGAGGACGGCAACCCCGGTCTCGAGCTCGGGCTGCGGCTCGGCGAGGGCTGGAGGTCGGGGCGTGACAAGGTCTGCATCGACGCGCACGAGAGCGGGTTCGGCCTCTGGGCCGAGCAGCTGCTCGCCGAGTCGACCGGCAAGGAGGGCAAGGGCCTCGTGCCCGCACCCGGCGA
>DASUOK010000217.1:0-26575 GCA_036276675.1 Gaiellaceae bacterium
CGGCCTCGGCTTCGTCGTGCGCGAGACCGCCGTGCTCTCGAACATCATCTTCGGGCTGCTGCTCGTCTTCACGGGCGCGAACGTGCCGGTGGAGGAGCTGCCGGGCTGGATGCAGGTCGTCTCGGAGGGGATCCCGTTCACGCACGGGATCGAGGCCGTGCGGCAGCTGGTGGACGGTGCCGGGCTCGCCGACGTCTGGGGCCTGATCGGGACGGAGGCGCTGATCGGCGTCGTCTACGGCGCGCTCGGCTACGCGCTGATCCGCGGCATGGAGGTGCTCGGGCGCCGGCACGCGACACTCGACCGCGCATAGTTAGATTCTGGGGGTGCTGCGGCTGCTCGGGATCGGCTGGCTCTTCCACCTGAAGAACCTGACGAACTCGCTCTTCTTCGTCCTGATCTCGGTCCTCCAGCCCGTGATCTTCGCCACCATCGCCTTCTTCATGTTCCGTGCCGGCGACCGCACGGGCGGGCTCCTGTACGCGGCGCTCGGGGCCGGCCTGATGGGGATCTGGTCGTCGACGCTCTTCGGCTCGGGCGGGGCGATCCAGTGGCAGCGCTGGCAGGGCACGCTCGAGATCGTGGTCGCGGCGCCGGCCCGCTTCCTCTGGGTGATGCTGCCGTTGACCGTCTCGACCGCGACCATCGGCCTCTACTCGATCGTCGCCACGCTCTTCTGGGGTCGTGTCTTCTTCGGCGTGCCGCTCGACTTCGAGCACCCGTGGCTGTTCGCGCTCGCGCTGCCGGTGACCGTGCTCTCGCTCGGCCTGCTCGGGCTCGTGCTCGCGTCGACGTTCGTGCTCTACCGCCAGGCGAGCGCCTTCTCGAACCTGCTCGAGTACCCGATCTGGCTCGTCACCGGCCTGCTCGTGCCGCTCTCGCTGCTGCCGGGCTGGGTGGAGCCGCTCTCGTGGGTGCTCGCGCCGACCTGGGGGATGGAGGCGGTGCGGAACGCCGCGCTCGGCGGCGAGGTCTGGCCGGGAGTCGGCATGTGCGTCCTCCTCGGCGCGATCTACCTCGCGCTCGGCGCCCTGCTGCTGCAGAACTTCGAGCACCTCGCGCGGCGGCGGGCGACGCTCTCCCTGACCTGATGGCGGCGACGTGACGCCAGCGCTCCGCG
Organism: Gaiellaceae bacterium; assembly: GCA_036276675.1. GTDB lineage: Bacteria > Actinomycetota > Thermoleophilia > Gaiellales > Gaiellaceae > Gaiellasilicea. The sequence continues at coordinate 1,121 of DASUOK010000217.1, forward strand.
TCTTCTTCGTCGGCGGGCGGATCTCGTACCGCGCGCTGTTCAACTGGATCAGCCCCGGCATCTACGTGACGACGATGCTCGGCAGCCCGCTGTTCCAGATCCTCTTCTTCACCTATCTCGGCCGCTACGCCGGCGGCCGGAACGACGACTTCTTCATCGTCGGCAACGCGGTGCAGGTGTCCGCCATGGCGGGGATCTACGGAATGGTGATGGGGATCGCCAACGAGCGCCAGTACGGCACGCTCTCACCGCTCCTCGCGACGCCTGCGAACCGGCTCGCCGTGTTCGCGGGGCGCGGGCTGCCGTTCATCGTCAACGGGCTGGCCGTGTCCGCGTTCGGCTTCGCCGCGTCGTGGGCGCTGCTCGACTTCAGCCCCGACCCGGAGGTGCTGCCCGCGCTCGCGCTCGTGGTCACGATCACCGTCGTCTCGTGCACGGCGCTCGGCGCGCTGATCGGCTCGATCGGCCTCCGCGCGCGCGACGTCTTCTTCGCCGCGAATCTCGTCTACTTCCTGATGCTGCTGTTCTGCGGCGTCAACGTCGACGTCTCCGACCTTCCCGGCTGGATGGAAGCGGTGGGCACCGCCATCCCGCTGACGCATGGCATCCAGGCGGCGCGGCAGATCGTCGACGGCGCCTCGCTCGGCGACGTGGCGGAGCTCGTCGCGACGGAGGCGGCTATCGGCGCCGCCTACGGGGTCGCCGCGTACGGGCTCTTCCGCCTTTTCGAGGCCGAGGGCCGGCGGCGCGCGTCGCTCGAGACCTACTGAGCCCGGGCCGCGAGCCGGCGGGCCCTGCAACGCGTGAAGAGCGGCGTCGCCGGGCACGACGGAGATGGTGCCGGCACCCGAAGAGACCACCGCGGAGGCGCGCTCGCGCCACACCGCCCTCGTCCGCTCGCAGTTCGAGGACGTGATGCGGGCCGGCGGCCATCACCCGGTCGCCGACTACGACCCGGCCGCGCACCGTCACTACGTCCGACGCCGCGCGCTGCTGGGCGCACTCGCCCCGCTGCGGTTCGACAGCGTCCTCGACGTCGGCTGCGCCGAGGGGTTCTTCCTCGACGCGGTCTGCTCGAGCTTCGGCGTGGAGGGTTGGGGCGTCGATCTCTCGCCGCAGGCGGCGCGCACGGTGCGGCAGCGGTACGGCTACCGGAGCGCGGCGGCCGACGGGACGCGCCTTCCGTTCGGCGACGGGGCTTTCGATCTCGCCTACAGCACCGAGACGATCGAGCACGTGGTCTCCCCGGAGGCGTTCCTGGACGAGCTGAGGCGGGTCGCACGCCGCCACGTCGTCGTGACGACGCCCGCGAGCTACGACGCCGCGCCGTTCGCCCCCGACTACGAGCTGGCGGACGAAGGGCACATCCAGCAGTTCACGCCGGCGCGGATCGCAGAGGTTGCCGCCGGCGCGCGCGTCGGCTCCTTCCGGAACAACACGACGTACGGGATCTACAAGGTGGTGGGGCGGCACTTGGGCGCCCGCGCATCGCGGCTGTTCGTCGGGCTCGATTACCTCGTCTCGCAGCGGCTGGGCTCCGCCTCGTCCCGCGCGTGGCCCCTCCGCAACCGCGACTGGCTGGTGGTGGCCGACGTGCAGGCGCCGACGACGTCCTCGCGCGAGTGGGTGTGCCCGTCGTGCCACGGCGGCCTCTCGGAGCAGTCGGGCGCACTCGCCTGTCGCACCTGCGGACTGGTCTTTCCGGTGGCGGACGGCGTCCCCGACTTCTTCGTCCAGCCGAGCTGATGGTGCCGTACTACGCTCCGAGCTCGTGACGACCACGCCGGCCGACGACCTCGACGCCCTGCTCGACCACCTCCTCCACCACGCGCTGGAGCAGCTCGAGGCCGAGGGCGACTTCCAGCCGTTCGCCGCCGCGATCGACACCGACGGCGAGCTGCGCCCGGTCGGCGTGGACCAGGAGAGCGAGGGCGAGGAGCCGACGCCGCAGAAGCTCGTCGAGCAGCTGGCCGCGAGCCTCGCGGCTGCCGCCGGGCGCGGTGAGATCCGCGCCTCGGCGATCTGCGCGAACGTGACGCTGCCGAGCGAGGCGGGCGAGGCGGACGCGGCGCTCGTCCAGCTCGAGCACCGCGAGGACGACCCCGTCGACATCGCGCTCCCCTACGAGCTGCACGGCGATCACCTGCACACGGGCGAGCTCGTCTCGGGCGTGGGCAAGCGCCGCGTCTTCCCCTGACCCAGCCCGACACGTCACCGAACGGCGTGGCCCGGGTGCTCGCGCGTGACCGGGGGCAGCCCCTGTTCGCCGGCGAGCACCGCGGACATGTCCTCGCTGTACGTCCGCTAGAGCTCGAAGAGCTCGAAGTCCTTGCCGGTGACGTGGACGGCGACGTTGCGGACGGGCACGGGGCCGAGCGACCCCGCGGAGGTGCCGCGATGGGCGTGGCCGTGGACGACGAGGTCCGGCCGGTGCGCGCCGATCGGGCCCGCGAGCCGCGACGAGCCGAGGAAGGCCCAGATCGTCTCCGGCTCGCCGACGAGCGTGTCCGGGATGGGCGCGTAGTGGAGCAGCGCCACCGTCCGGTGGCAGCCGGAGATCGCCTCGAGCGCCGACTCGAGACCCGCCACCTCCCCGGAGGTCTCGTGGTAGACCTGCCGCAGGAGCGGCTCGCCGAAGTCCGGCAGCTCGGCCCCCGGGAAGCCGCCGACGAACCCCTTCGTGCCCGCGATGCCGATCTCGACCCCCTCCACGTCGGCGATCGCGAAGCTGCGGTCGAGCACGACGATGCCGGCGCCGGTGAGGACGCCGACCAGCTCGTCGCAGCGGTCGGCGTGGTAGTCGTGGTTGCCGAGGACGGCGTAGACCGGCACCGGCAGATCGCGGCAGGCGTCGGCGAGGACGACCGCCTGCTCGGGCTCCCCGTGCGTCGTCAGGTCGCCGGCGAGCAGGACGAGATCGGCCCGCTCCCCGACGGCGCGGAACGCCGCCGTGATGTGCTCCCGCAGCGGCTCCGAGCAGTGGATGTCGCCTGCGGCGGCAATGCGGACGGGCCTCCCCATCTCGTTCGTCTACCACCCACGCCACGCTTTGCAAACGGCCGATCGGGTATCGCGCGACCCGTGCCCTCCACGCCCGCGGACAACTTCCCGGACCTGATCGAGGCGATGAAGGTCGGGGCGGCGGCGCTGCGCGACGCCGAGATCCCGTACCTGCTCGGCGGCGGGCTCGCTGCCTGGGCGCGCGGCGGGCCGCCCACCGAGCACGACGTCGACTTCTTCGTGCGGGAGGAGGACGCCGAGCGGGCACTGGCGGCGCTCGCCGACGCCGGGATGACGCCGGAGCGGCCGCCGGAGGGCTGGCTCCTGAAGGCCCATTACGGCGACACCCTCGTCGACCTGATCTTCCATCCCTCGGGCGGGCCGATCGGGCCAGAGCACTTCGAGCGGGCCGAGGAGCTCGAGGTGATGGCGCAGTCGATGCTCGTCGCCTCGCTCGACGACGTGATGACCACGAAGCTGCTCTCGCTCAGCGAGCAGGCGCCGGACTTCACGAGCGTGCTGGAGCTCGCGCGCTCGCTGCGCGAGCAGATCGACTGGCGCGCGGTTCGCGAGCGCACCGCCTCCTCGCCTTTCGCCCGGGCCTTCTTCACGCTGATCGAGGAGCTGGGGATCGTCGGGCCGGTGACGGTCGAGCGAGACCGACGACCGGCCTAGAAGTAGAAGCGCCGCCAGGCCTCCCACCACGTGTCCGCGGTGACGGAGATCGTGCGGTCGTCGACGCGCTCGACACCGTCCCGGAAGCGGAGGTCGTCGGCCGCCTTCGTGTGCTTGAACTCGACGCGGATCTCGCAGGGACTGCCGGGGCTCCACGGCGGCACCGCCTTCGGATCGGCGAGAGCCTGCCGCGCCCCCTCCTCGATCAGCCGCCGCGCGCGCACCGGCGGGATCTGCCGCGCCGACGCCGCGCCGATGCCGCGCTTCACCGCGACCGTCGTCAGCCCGTCCCCGAGCAGCGCCTGCCCCTCCGCGCACGCGGCGTCGTCCCCGGTGACGAGCAGGATCGGGCAGCCCCAGGTGCCGCAGACCGCCGCGTGGATCCCGGTCTCGCCGACGCGAGTGCCGTTGAAGTACAGGTTGTAGTAGTCGCTGCCGGAGACGGTGTGGTTCATGCCGCCCCGGCGCGTGCCCGCCATCGCGTGCATGCCGACGAGGAGCGCGGCGTCGCAGCCCTCCTCGAGGAACTCGGTGTACTCCGTCCAGTTGTCCTGCACGACGAACTCGCAGTCGGGGTCGAGCAGGTCGGGCACGAGCGAGTTGAACGACCACTCCGCACCGGCGCCGTGGCAGTCCATCACGACGATCTCGGTGGCGCCCGCCGCCTTCGCTCCGCGCACCGCCGCGTTGATCTCCTCCGTGTAGAGCTTGCGGCCCTCGTCGTACATCGGCGCACCGCCGTGCGTCTGCCGACCCTTGACGATTCCCGACACGCCTTCCATGTCGCTGATGATGTGCACCCGCACGGGCGGTAGCGTAGGCGATCGTGGAGACCGGGCTCAGCGGCAAGGGTGTGCTGGTGACGGGCGCCTCCGGCGGGATCGGTGCGGCCTGCGCCCGCGCGTTCGCCGCCGAGGGTGCGCGGGTCGCCGTCCACTACCACCGCGGCGAGGAGCGGGCGCGCGCGGTCGCGGGGGAGCTCGACGGTGCGCCCGTGCTCGGGGCCGACCTGACGGACGAGCACGAGGTCGACCGGCTCTTCCGCGAGGCGCGGGAGGCACTCGGCCGCATCGACGTGTGCGCCGCCGTGGCGGGTGTGTGGCCCTCGGAGGACGTCCCGGTGTGGCAGCTGCCGCTCGAGCGCTGGGAGCACACGCTGCGTCAGAACCTCACCTCCACCTTCCTCACCGCGCGCGGGTTTCTGCGCGAGGTCGAGCGCAACCGCGCCGGCGCGCTCGTCCTCGTCGGGTCGACCGCCGGCATCGTCGGGGAGGCCGGGCACGCGGACTACGCCGCCGCGAAGTCGGCGATCCTCGGCGGGCTCCTGCTGAGCCTGAAGAACGAGGTGGTGCGCGTCGCGCCACGCGGCCGCGTCAACGCCGTCGCGCCCGGTTGGACGGAATCGCCGATGACCCGCGGCCACGTCGACCCGGAGTCGGTACGCCGCGTCTCCCGGACGATGGCCCTGCGCAAGGTCGCCCGCCCGGAGGACGTCGCGCGGCAGGTGGTCGTCCTCGCCTCGGACGACCTCTCGGGCCACGTCACCGGCCAGGTCGTCGTCGTCGCGGGCGGCATGGAAGGGCGCGTGCTGCACGAGGAGTGAGCCGGCACGAGAAAGCGGCGGCTCGGGGGCCGCCGCTCTGGTCTCCGCCGAGCCGCAGGATGATTGCCGTCAGTCCCCGACCGGAAGAGTCGCTCCTCTATCGGCACCCGCGCCCGAAAACTTGAGGAGAACGAGCGGAGGGGCCCGCCGCCTGGGCCCCTCCGGGTGGCTCCCTGAACGGAAGCCGGTTCCTCTCCCGCGCTGCCCCTCCGCCACAGCGGGGCGCTCAGAAGATGTCCGGAGTATCCGGAGGGCGCGGCCCCGCGGCATCACCCGTCCGTGCTTGACCCGTCCCTCGAACGGGGTTGACGCGAGGGGTTCACTACGCTGCGGCCATGTCGGCCCGCTTCCTCGAGCGCCTCCGCTCCGGCACGCCCCTCGTCGGCGACGGCGGCATGGGCACGCTGATCTCGGGCGCCGTGCCACGGCTCCGCTGCCCCGAGGAGGCCAACCTCCGGGCACCGGAGAGCGTCGTCGCCCTGCACGCGAGCTTCATCCGCGCCGGTGCCGACCTGATCGAGACCAACACCTTCGGCGCGAACCGGCGCAAGCTCGCGACGCGCTATCTCGAGGAGGAGTTCGAGCGGATCAACTCCACGGGCGTGCGGCTGGCACGGGAGGCGCGCGAGGTGGCCGGCCGCGAGGTCTTCATCGCCGGCGCGATCGGCCCGCTGGGCGAGGTGGAGGAGTTCGACCCGGCCGACGCGGCGCCGCTCGTGGCCGAGCAGGCGCAGGTGCTGGAAGGTCGGGGCGTCGACCTGCTGATGCTCGAGACGTACTACGACCTCGACGAGCTGCTCGCGGCGATCGACGCCGTGCGGTCCGTCTCGCAGCTGCCGCTGCTGGCACTGATGACCTTCGACGCCGACGGGCAGACGCTCGGCGGCGTCTCCGCGAGCGAGGCCGCCGAGCGCTTGGCGCCGCTCGGGCTGGCCGCGATCGGCGCGAACCACAGTGCCGGCCCCGCCGCGGCGCTGAACGCGCTGGCGGGAATGGCAGCCGACGGGGTCGTGCTCGCCGCGCTCCCGAATGTCGGCCTCGCGAGCCTCGCCGGCTCGCGCGTGATCTTCCCGCACGCGACCCCCGACTACTTCGCCGAGTTCACCGCCCAGGCCCGCCGCCTCGGCGCCGGGTTGATCGGCGGCTGCTGCGGCACGACGCCGGCGCAGATCGCCGCCATCCGCGGCGCCGTGGACGAGGGCCGCGCGCCGAGGGCGCCGCTCGTCGTGCGCGAGCGCGAGCTCCTCGCCGCCACCGACGAGCACGCGGAGGAGACGGAGCTCGCGCGCATGCTGCGCGAGGGCGAGTTCGTCGTCTCGGTGCAGCTCGACCCACCGCTCGGAGCGAACAACCAGGCCCTGCTCGAGGTCTCGCGCGTGCTGAAGGAGACGGGCAAGGCGCACATGGTGGACGTGAACGACAACCCGCGCGCGCGGGCGCGGATGAGCGGGGTGATGGCGTCGGTCGCGATCGAGCGCTCCTGCGGGATCGAGACGATCCCGCACCTGACGCCGCGCGACATGGGCATCGCCGGCCTCGAGTCGCTGCTCCTCGGCGCCCACGCCGAGGGCGTGCGCAACGTGCTCGCCGTCACCGGCGACCCACCGGAGGAAGGGGACTACCCGGGCGCGCGCGGCGTCTACGAGGTCGACTCGATCGGCCTGACGCGGCTCATCGCCGGCCTCAACCGTGGCGAGGACTACCACGGCCGCTCGATCGACGCGCCGACGTCCTTCTTCACCGGCGTGGCCGTGAACCCGTCGGCCGACGACCTCGACGAGGAGCTGCACCGCTTCGAGCAGAAGCTCGCCGCCGGCGCGCAGTTCGGGATGACGCAGATCCTCTACGACCTCGCCTACCTCGACTCGTTCCTGGCCCACTTCGGCGGCCGCTCGCCGATCCCCTTGCTCGTGGGGATCTGGCCGCTCCGCAGTCACGCGCTCGCCGTGCGCGTGCACAACGAGGTGCCGGGCATCGTCGTCCCGGAGCGGATCCAGCAGCGGCTGCTCGACGCCGGCTCGGACGCCGCCGCGGTCGGGCTCGGGCTCGCGCGCGACCTGCTGGCGGAGAGCCGCGAGCGGGCGGCGGGGGTCTACGTGGTGGCGCCCTTCAAGCAGCCGCTCGGCATCCTCGAGCTCCTCACCTGACGCAGGGGCCCGTGGAGACGGTGGCCGTGCCCGCGCTCGCGAGTGCGGCGCGCACGATCCCGGCCGGCACGCCGTAGCCGGCCGCCGAGCCGACACGCGCGGCGAAGATCGTCGCCTGCACGCGACCCTGTGCGTCGACGGCCGGGCCTCCGGAGTTGCCCCTGCGCACGACGCCGCGCAGGGTCGTGATCCGCCGCGACACCGGCCCGCGTCCGTAGGCGTCGTCGGTGAGGATGTTGCCGGTCTGGCCGATCCGGCCCGCTGTGGCCGTGAAGGGGCCGTTCTCGGGGTAGCCGAGGATGGCGACTGCGGTGCCCTCGTCCGGTTCGACGAGCGGCAACGGCCTGCCCCCGAGGCCGGCGACGCGCAGCACGGCGACGTCGTTGCGCGCATCGAAGGCGACGACGTCCGCGTCGAGCGTCGCGCCGTCGGTCCGGTGCACGCGCGCGTCCTTCATCCCGGCGACCACGTGTGCGTTCGTGACGACGACGTTCGGCCGCGCCACCCACGCCGAGCCGGAGATGCCGAGCCCGCAGGCGCTGCCGGTGACCCGGAGGACGCTCGCCCGGGCGCGCCGCACGCCGGGGTCGCCGAGCAGCGCCGGGTCGGGCGGCGGCACCCGCGCCTGGGGACCGGCGATCGCCGCGAACGGATCCACGCGCGCGATCGCGTCCAGCAGCCGTGCCGGAGGGACGCGCTCGTTCAGCTCCCGGAGGACGCGTGAGCGCTGCACCTCCTCGCGCAGCTGCGTCTGGCCCGGGACGTGCAGCGCGACGGCCCCGGCGACCCAGACGAGCGCCGCGCCCGTCACCGCCCCGAGCACGATCCCCCCGAGCGTGTCGAGCAGCCGCAGCGGCGGCAGCGCCAGCAGGCTCGTCCGGATCGTCGCGCCCGCGACGCCGCCGAGGCTCTGGAGGAGCGCGCCGAGGGCGACGGCGCCGCCGAGCGCGACGAGCGGCGTGTAGGCCGACTCGTCGCCCGAGAGGAACTGGGGCGCGAGCTTCGCGCCGAAGTAGGCACCTGCGACGATCCCCGCGAGCGAGAGCGCCCCCACGACGAGACCCCGCCGGAACCCGTTCAGCGCCGCCAGCGCGATCACGGCGGCGGCGATCCAGTCGACGGTGGTCACCCCGGCCACCCTACTCAGGCGATCGGGCGCCGAACCGCTCGTTCCACCGCTGCCCGGACACACCGGAGAGAGCTCTCGTCAGCGTCGCTCGAGGATCGCCTCCATCTGCGCGATCTCCTCGCGCTGCGTCTGCACGATCTGCTCACAGAGCTCGACGATCTCGGGATCGGTGAGGCTGGACTCCTGGCAGACGAGGATCGCGCGCGAGTGGTGCGGGATCATCGACCTCAGGAACTGCTCGTCACCGACGAACGTCTCCGTTCGTCCGAGCGCGAAGGCGACGGCGAACAGCGCAGCGAACGAGGCGAGCAGCACGAGGTTGAGGCGCGTGTTCTCGAACATGCGCCACATCACCAGGAGCATGACGATCCCCATCGGGGCGACCATGACGAGCGCCATGTAGAAGTTGCTCAGGTTGAGGTAGAAGTGGTCGATCGTCCGGATCATCGACATCGTCAGGACGAACATCAGCACGAGGCTGACGCCGAGCGCGATGCCGAGCTTCGCGTAGCTGTCGTTCTTCATGGAGGCCCCTCTCTCGCGTTGGCGGATGTGCCACGCGTTGCCGGAGCAGGCGATCTCTACGCGTGCGCGCCGCGCGGCACGGGCAGCACACCTGGTGCCCGTGGCCCCGGCTACACTGTCCGTCGCCCTGGGGGGCGTAGTTCAGTTGGTTAGAACGCCGGCCTGTCACGCCGGAGGTCGCGGGTTCGAGTCCCGTCGCTCCCGTAAAGTACCTGCAAATCAGCATATCTTGTTGTCTATCCAGGCGCAAACGACCGCCGGCCTCATTTCATCCCGCGCACATCCCGCACGGGAATCGCCGCACGAACCCGGCCGAAGCCGCGAATTCCCGCAAATGTCTTCCCGGTCCGCATGACCGGCGGTCGTCTGCGCATGACGTCAAGACCGAACCGGACACGGTGCGGTAGCGCCACGATCATGGGCTTCGAGCCAGAATCCAGCGTTCGTAGCACCCAGACCTTCATCACGCCCGACGGGGCGCACGCCTTCTTCGGCGGACCGACGCGCGAGCTGATGACGTCGCTGTCGCTCGGCCGGTGAGTGCGCCAGCGAGATCGTGCCAACGGGGTGATGAGGACTGGTCCGGGCGGTGGAATAGTTCCTGCAGCAGCTGATGGCCGATGAGATCGATCGGAGGGAGTGAGGAGTGGTGACACCCGCACCCGCGACTGCCCGACCGGGCGCGAACGTCGGTTCCACGAGTGAGTTCAGCTTGTTCTTCCGGGTCAAGCCCGGTCAGGCGACTGCCTTGCGGGACTCACTACAGAAGCTTCAGGAAACGCCGGGCTACCGACCGGGAGAGCACAACATGGCGGTCGCCACGATTCACGAGGCCAGGTTCGTGTTGTTCGACGACGACACGCGATTGCTGTTTGCGACCAGTTTCGACGGTCCCTGGGACTCCTACATGGAGGACTTCTTCACATCCGGGCCGACCTTGGCGCTCTTCGACGTCATCTTCAAACACGTTGACGGCTACGACGGGCTGCCGGACCTCGCCGCCGTACAGTCGTTCGTCCTCGGCGCTCAGGTGACCGCCGCCGCGTACGCCCGCAACTATGGCGGCACCGTAAAGGAGATCCGGAAGGCCGAGCGTGTGAACAGGGCGTTCCAGCAGGTGCTCGACGACCCGGAGGCCGCAGAGGCACTGCAGCACCCGGCGCTGAAGCCGCTGCTCGACGAGGCCGCCGACTAGGCCGGCGGAAGCAACGGTGTCGGATCACATCTCAGGGCCTCGGGCGCTCGCCGACCCGATCGCCGACATCACCGATGTCTACGCCTTCCCGAGCCCCGAGCGGCCGGGACAGCTCGTGCTCGTGATGAACACGCTGCCGTTTGCGCCGCCGTCCGCGCTCCTCTCGGACGGCCTCGTCTACCGCTTCCGCATGCGCCCGCTCACCGCGCGGGCAGCGACCGATCCGACACCGTTCGCCTCCGGAGAGGAGGAGTTCACGTTCGACTGCGTGTTCTCCGATCCCTCTGCAGGCAACGGTGCCCACGGACAGGAGGGCACGCTCACGACGCCGGCAGGCGACGTTGTCAACTTTCGCGTGAACGACGAGGAAGGCGGCTCCGGTCACGGGGTTCGCGTCTTCGCCGGGCCGCGCTGGGATCCCTTCATCATGGACGCCCCCGCGATGCTGAAGACGATCGCGACGGGAGAACTCGCCTTCACCGACTCCGGCGCGATCTACATGGACGGAAAGAACGTGCTTTCACTCGTGGTCGAGGTCGACTGCGCGCAGCTGCTCGGTGGTGTGGAGCTGGTCGGGGTGGTCGCAGAGACGCTGACCCGCGGCAGATACAACGTCCGGATCGAGCGTGTCGGAAGGCCGGAGGTGAAGAACATGATGCTCGCGCCGAAACAGTTCGATCCGGTCAATCGCGACCTCGAGATCCGCGATCTCTACAACATGGAGGACGCCTTCCAGCTCGCGGACGGCTACCAGGGCGCCTATCGAGCGCGGCTCGATGCGAACCTCGCCTTCTGGGACGGTCTCGACGGCAAGACCGACTGGCCCGCGGACGGAAACGGCGCTCACCCGCTGACCGAGTTCGTGCTCGCCGATTATCTCGTCGTCGACGTCGGTAAGCCCTACGCCGAACAGGGTTCCTTCCTCGAGATCGAGCGCGCCGCCATGGAGAGCCGCCCGCACGAGACCTGCGGTGGTCGTTCGCTCAACGACGACGTAATGGACAGGATCTTCACGCTGCTCGTGAACGCCGGCAACGGGCCGATCATCCGCGACGGGGTCGACCACGCGACGCGGCCCGCGGAGCACACCTTTCCCTACCTCGCGCCGGCGAACCAGGATCCTCCAGAGCGCCCTGAGCACCACCATTAGCGTGGCCGTTCCCTTGGAGAGTGTGAGCTCCGGCGAGAGTGTGAGCCTGGAGCTCGACGACATCCAAAGCGGCGCCCTGCACGAACGGCCCTCTCCCTACGTCGGTGCCTACCTGCTGATTCGCGTGGACGACCGCACCGCGGGCCGCGAACTGGTGCGGCGGCTGCTCTCAGTCGTCGACTCCGGCCGGCCCACCGCCGATCCGGCCCAGGACGCCTGGATCACCGCTGCCTTCACCTACCAGGGCCTGAAAGCGCTCGGTGTGCCGAAGGACTCACTGGACAGCTTCGCGCCGGAGTTCCGGCAGGGAATGGCCGCGCGGGCAGCCGAGTTGGGCGACGTCGGCGACAGCAGCCCGGCCAACTGGGAGAAGCCGCTCGGGACGCCGGACGTCCACGTTGCCCTTGCCGCTCTGTCGCCTGACGCAGCCCGGCTGGAAGCAGTGCTCGAGCGCGCGCGCAGAACGTACGAAGAGCTCACCGGGATCGAGGTGATCTGGCGTCAGGACTGCTACCAGCTGCCGACGGGACGCACCTCCTTCGGCTTCAAGGACGGCATCGGTCAACCCTCCGTCGAGGGCAGCGGCATCCCCGGCTCGAACCCCTCTGAGGCGCCGCTCAAGGTGGGTGAGATCATCCTCGGCTACCCGGACGAGACCGGGAGCCTGCCGCCGATGCCGACCCCGGAGGTGCTCGGCCGGAACGGCACCTACGTCGTCTTCCGCAAGCTGCACACCCGCGTCGCCGCCTACCGGAGCTATCTGCGCGAGAAGGCGGCGAGCCGCGAAGAGGAGGCGCTGCTCGGCGCGAAGATGGTCGGCCGCTGGCAGAGCGGCGCGCCGCTCGCGCTCTTCCCCGAGCAGGACGACCCCGAGCTTGGCGCGGATCCGCAGCGCAACAACGACTTTTTCTACAAGGACGATCTGCGCGGGTTCAAGTGCCCGGCAGGCGCGCACGCACGCCGCGCCAACCCGCGCGACGCACTCGACCACGAAGGCAGCGTCGACGTCCGCCTCCATCGGATGATTCGGCGTGGCACGAGCTACGGCCCGATGCTCCCCGAAGGAGTGCTGGAGGACGACGGCGCCGACCGAGGCATCATCTTCGTCTTCGCCGGCGCGCATCCGAAGCGGCAGTTCGAGTTCGTGAAGACACAATGGCTGAACGACGGCATCTTCATCGGCGCCCCGAGCGAAAGCGATCCGCTCGTCGGGCCGCAGGACGGCTCGGGGACGTTCACGATCCCGCAGCGGCCGATCCGCCGCCGGCTGCAGGCGCTGCCGCCGTTCGTGGTCACTCGTGGCGGCGAATACTGCTTCGCCCCCGGCCTGCGCGCGATGCGCTGGCTCGCTGAACTGGATACCTGACAAGCACGCATCGAGGGAGGACAGACGTGGCAGCCAAGACAACCACAGACCGCTGGGAAGCGCTCGACTTCGCCGCGCCCCCGGCCGATGCGACCGAGCCCGATGAGCCGGTCCTCGTCGAGTACCGCCCGGATGAGCGTGTCGCGGTGATCACGCTGAACCGGCCGCACGCGGACAACGCGATCACCACCGAGATGGGTGCCAGACTGACCGAGATCCTGGAGTCGATCGCCGTCCGTCCCGCCGTCCGTGCGGTGATCCTGACGGGCGCGGGGGATCGAGCGTTCTCCGTCGGCAGCGACCTGCGCCAGCGCAAGAGCATGACAAAGGAGGACTGGCTGCGTCAGCGGCAGGACTTCGACCGCACCCTCTACACGATGCGGCAAATGCGTAAGCCGATCTTCGCCGCCGTCAATGGGATCGCGTACGGCGGCGGCTCAGAGCTGGCTCAGAGCACCGACTTCATCATCGCGTCCGACAATGCCACCTTCGGCCAGCCCGAAGCGATGATCGGCCTCTCTGCAGGAGGCGGCTCACCGGTCTTCCTTCCTCGTGTGCTCCCACCCGGCAAGGCGCTGCAGATGCTGATGACCGGGGACGCGATCACGGCGCAGGAAGCGCACCGGCTCGGGATGGTCAACGAGATTCATCCCCAAGGCGAGCTGATGGATGCGGCGCATCGGATCGCGGCGAAGATCGCGAGCAACTCGCCGACGGCGGTGCAGGCGGTCAAGGGGGCAGTGCGCCTGGGCGACGGACAGCCGATCGAACAGGCGATTGCGATCATGATGTCGGCCCACTGGCGCTCCGCCGTCCATCCCGACCGCATCGAGGGAATCGGCGCCTTCAACGAAGGCCGAGACCCGACCTTCCAGGACTCCGACTACTAAATTGCGCCGTCATCGGCGAGGAGGTTGAGACATGGCAGTGGCAGACAACCTCGAGCAAGAGCGCACCGCGCTCAAGATGATCAACCCGGCCCCGTACAACGCGGAAGCTCCGCCGGAGGCACTCGCGGATGACATCACTCCGGTCGCGCTCCACTACGTCCGAAGCAACTTCGCCGTACCGACTCACGACGGCAACCTGGAAATCGGCGGCGCTGTCGAGAAGCCGACGAGGTTGACCCTCGACGACCTGCGCCAGCTGCCTGCGATCGAACGGGCAGTCACGCTCGAGTGCGCAGGAAACGGACGACTCACGACGCGGCCCCTCCCGGTCGGCGAGCCCTGGGGCGACTACGCCGTCTCCACCGCCCGCTGGGCGGGCGCCCTCCTCCGCGACGTCCTCGAGCAAGCGCAGCCCACGGCGGACGGCGTCGAGGTGCTCTTCGAAGGTGCCGACCACGGCGCGTACCACCTCGAGCCCGTCCTGCCGGAGACCAACCGCGATGACCTGGCCTTCGTGCGCTCGCTCGCGCTGGAGCACGCAACCGATCCGGGAGCGGAGATCCTGATCGCCTACGAGATGAACGGCGAACCGCTAACCGGCGACCACGGTGCCCCGTTCCGGCTGATCGTGCCCCACTGGTACGCCGTCGCGTCCGTCAAGTGGCTGAAGCGAATCGACGTACTCACGGAGCCATACTCAGGTGAGTTCCAGACCGGCCACTACATCTACGAGTGGCCTGACCGCCCCCACGAGCCCGTCGATCTGATGCGCGTACGCGCCCGCATCACTGACCCCGCCCCCGGCACGATCATCCCCGCCGGCACCTACACCTTGCGCGGAAAGGCCTGGTCAGGCAACGGGCCAGTAACCGCAGTCGACGTCAGCTTCACGGGCGAAGGCGAGTGGCACGCAGCGAAACTCGAGCCCCCGAAAGACCCGTCCCAGTGGCAGGACTGGTCGCTCGACTGGGAGGCAAACGGCGTCGGACGCCATAGCCTGCGCGCACGCGCAACCGACGCCGCCGGCAACGTCCAACCCGACGTCCCACCCTGGAACCGACTCGGCTACGGAAACAACGCGATCGAGGTCTCGTACGTCGACGTCACCTAGCTAGTCCTTATAAGACGGGGACAGGCGTGTTCTCGGGTGAGGGCCTGTGACGCCTCAACCCACATACGCTGGTTGACAACGTAGACGACAGTCCATCCCGCGCAGATACCGCGGGACGTCGCCGGAAGCTCCCGCCAGGCCCCGGCTACCCCCGCAACGCAAGGGTCGAAAGCCCTGCTCTCACCGGTAATCCCCGCCAAGTCCCGCTCAGCCCGGAAGTACCAGGACCGGCCTGTCACGCCGGAGGTCGCGGGTTCGAGTCCCGTCGCTCCCGTAAGAAAACCGTGCATAAGCGCACTTGTCGTTGTCGCGCCCGAGAATGTCACGCGCACTCGGGCAGCAAACGATCAAAAGCGCGACGGGCATGGAGCCGTCCATCGGAACCGAAGCCGACGCGAACCCTGCCCGGATCGTGATGTTTCGCTAGATCCGATGGAGATAGCGGATACCGTCGTCACTTGACCTCCAACACCTACTGGGAGCGTCACCCCAGCGCGGATCGTACGGCGGGGACGGACCCCTCATCCCATTCGGATGATGCATCGCCAATCCGACGCCTTGTAGCTTCGCGGGCAAGAGCGATCGGCGATTGAGCGCCCAGCACGGGCGAGGAAGAGGGGCGGGATGGCGACGAAGGAGTCGGCACTGACGGGACTCGAGCCCCGCTCCTTCTGGGGGCACTTCGAGACGCTGACGAAAATCGCGCGACCGTCACGCCTGGAGGAGCCCGCGATCGAGCACGTTCGCGAGTGGGCCGAGAAGCAGGGATTCGAGCTCGAGCAGGACGCCGGCCGGAATCTCGTGATCCGCGTTCCGGCGACCTCTGGACGCGAGAACGCGCCGACCGTGATGCTCCAGGGGCACCTGGACATCGTGTGCGAGCGCGATCCTTCGAGCGCCAACGACCCGGCGGAGGGCCGCATCGAGCTCGTCCGCGACGGCGAGTGGCTGACCGCGGACGGGACGACGCTCGGGGCCGACGACGGGGTCGCGATAGCGGCGATGATGGCGCTGGTCGAGGACGAGTCGCTGCCGCATGGGCCGCTCGAGCTGCTGATGACGGTGGCCGAGGAGGTCGGGCTCGAAGGTGCGAACGCGCTCGACGGATCACTGCTCACGGGCGCGACGCTGATCAACCTCGACAGCGAGGAGGACGGCACTCTCACCGTCGGGTGCGCCGGAAGCACCGACACCTGGATCAGGATCGACGCACCCCGCGCGGCATGCTCGCCGGACGTGGTCACGCTGTCGATCGCGGCCGGTGGGGGACTCGGCGGCCACTCGGGCGTCCAGATCGCCCTCGGACACGCGAACGCGATCAAGGTGCTCGGCCGAGTGTTGCGTGAGTCGTACGCGAGCGCGCCCTTCCGGCTCGTCTCAATGGACGGCGGCAAGAGCCGAAACGCCATCCCCCGCGATGCGATCGCTGTCTGCTCGGTTCCGCGCGACCAGGAGAACGTCTTTCGGGCCGCCGTGGAGTCGGCGACTGCGGTCGTGCGAGACGCCTTCGCGAAGACAGACCCGGGAGCGACCGTGACGATCGAGAGCGCCGACGACGCCGCCGACGCCTGGACGGAAGAGGCAACGGCCACGCTCCTCGATGTCGTCGCGCTCGTACCTTCCGGACCGCTCGCGATGAGCCCCGATTTCGACAAACTCGTCGAAACGAGCACATCGCTCGGGGAGGCCGCCACCGAGGGTGAACGCCTGACGCTGCACAGCCTCTCGCGTTCCTCCAACGATGCGGCGATGCCCGAGGTGATCGCGGCGCTCGAGGCCGCCGCACGCCTCGCCGGCGGCAGCTTCGAGGTAAAGCACAACTACAACGGATGGCGTCCGAACCTGGACTCGGAGCTGCTTGCCGTTGCCCGGACGGTCTACGAGAGGCTTTTCGGCGAGCCCCCGGTGGTCACGGCGATTCACGCCGGCCTCGAGACCTCCGTTATCGGCAGCAGGGTCGGCCGCCGGCTTGACATGCTGGCGATCGGTCCGCAGATCGAAGGGCCGCACTCGCCCGACGAGCGGGTAAGCATCCCTACGGTCGAGCGCTTCTGGCAGTTGCTGGTCGGGGTCGTCGACGAGCTGTCCGATCCGGGGAAGAAGTAGGCAGTGGGGCGCGGACTGCTCACCTTGGTCGCCATCGCGGTCGGGATCGTGCTTGTGCTCGGCGTCACCGCTCTGATCGGAAACCGTGACGAGCAGGGCGAGCCGGTCACGGCCGGCGAGTGGGCGCAGAACGTGTGCGGCGCCGTCGGCGTCTGGCGGGGCGAGGTCGAGGCGATCGTCGAGGACCTGCGCACGCCCAACGCCAACGCGACCGCCGGTGAGGAGCCGCAGTCGGAGACGCCGCAGGGTCGGACGGGCTTCATCCGCAAGGGCCTCGAGCGGGGCGTGCAGGCGGCCGAGACGCTGGTGGTGGGGGTCGACAACGCGGGCATCCCCGACACCGAGGAGGGCGAGGAGGCGGCCGAGCGGGTGTCCGACTGGGCCGACTCGGCCTTGAGCGAGCTCGAGGAGTCGGAGGAAGCACTCGAGGACGAGGCCGAGACAATCGAGGAGTCGATCCAGCAACTCGCCGAGGCGGGGGGAACGATCGCGGCCGTGCTCGCCAGCGGCACGCAGACGCTCGTCGAGGTCGGCCGCCTCGACCCGGAGCTCGTCGCTGCCTTCCGCGACACGACCACGTGTCAGCAGGTCCGAGCGGAGAGGGCTGAATGAGCACGACCGACTGGATCCTGATCGCGCTCCAGGGCCTCGTGGTGATCGGCTTCATCGCCCTCGGCGTGCGCTTCGGCGGCATCGGGCTCGGGCTCTGGGGCGGTGTCGGCACCTTGATCCTGGTCTTCCTCTTCGGGCTCGATCCGGGCGAGCCGCCGATCAGCGCGATGCTGATCATCGTCGCCGTGATCGCAGCGGCTGCCGCGATGCAGGCTGCCGGCGGCATCGACTACATGGTCCTGGTCGCGGGCAAGGCGTTGCGCGCGCGACCGAAGATGCTGAACTTCGTCGCCCCCTACGTCTCGTACGTCCTCACGATCCTCACGGGCACCGGCAACACCTTCTTCTCCCTGATTCCGGTGATCAACGAGCTCGCCTACGCGAACAAGATCCGGCCCGAGCGCGCACTCGCCGGCTCGACGGTCGCCTCGACGTTCGGGATCACGGCGAGCCCGGTCGCGGCCGCGATGGCGACGATGTTGCCGCTCGTCGAGATCTACAACTACGACATCGTCGACGTGATGGCGATCACGCTGCCGGCCAGCATCATCGGCATCTTCGCGATGGCGCTCGTCATGAACAACTACGGCAAGGATCTGGACGAGGACGTCGAGTACCAGCGTCGCCTTGCCGCCGGCGAGATCGAACCGCCGGCACCGGCCGGCGAGATCACGTTGCTGCGCTACGCGAAGCGCAGCGTCGCCATCTTCCTGACCGGCGTCCTCGCGATCTGCGTGTTCGGCGTCTTCGAGGGTCTGCGGCCGACGGTCGCCGCCGAGGGCGGCGGCGTCGAGCCGATGTCGGTGACGCCGCTGATCCAGATGATCATGCTCACCGCAGCCGCTCTGATCCTGCTGCTCGCACACGTGGGGGCAGGCGACGTCGCGTCCGCGCCGATCTTCAAGTCGGGGATGATCGCGATGATCGCCCTGTTCGGGATCGCCTGGATGGCAGACACGTTCATCGCCAACAACGAAGACGCGATCGTCACCGCCCTCGGCAGCCTCGCGGAGAACTGGCCGTTCACGATCGCGATCGCGATCTTCCTCGTCGCCGCTCTGACCACGAGTCAATCGGCCGCGACGAGGACGATGATCCCGCTCGGGCTGGCGCTCGGGATCGGGGCCGGCTACATGATCGCGATGTGGACCGCCGTCGCCGGAGTCATCTTCCTGCCGGCCAACGGCACCCAGATCGCCGCCGCCGAGGCCGACAAGACAGGCACGACAACACTGGGCAAGCGCGTGATCGACCACTCCTTCCAGGTTCCGCTCCAGGTCTGCTGGATCGTCACCCTGCTCGCGGGTTGCGCGATCGTCTATCTCTTCTTCGGCGACCACACGCCCGTCCCGCCGGTGCCGACGACGACCGCGCCCTGATGTGAGCGCGACGGAGACGGTCGACCGCGCGGCCGCGGGCGGGGTGCTGGCGGCCGCCTGCGTGTCCACGTTCGTCGTCAACGCGAACACGTCTGCGGTCACCATCCTGCTGCCGACGATGAGCGAGGACGTCGGCGCTCCGGTCGCGCAGCTGCAGTGGGCGGTGACCGGCTACATGCTCGTCGGCGCCGCGGTGATCGTGACCTCCGGGGCGCTCGGAGACGTCTTCGGCCGCAGGCGCGTGTTCCTCGGCGGGCTCGCGCTCTTCATCGCTTCGTGCGTGCTGATCGCGCTCTCGACGAGCGGTGCTGGGATCATCGTCGGGCGCCTGATCCAGGGCGCTGCGGGCGCCACGATCGTGGCGTGTGGGATGAGCCTCCTGTCGGTCGGCTCCTCGGGCAAGGGACAGATGCGGGCGATCACGATCTGGGGAGCCGCGACGGCGGCCGGGGCGGCGATGGGCCCACTCATCGGCGGAGCGCTCGTCGACCTGACCGGCTGGCAGGGCCTGTTCTGGATCGACGGTGCGATCGCGGCCGCATGCATCCCGCTGACGCTCGCCAAGGTGCAGGAGTCGCGCGACCCGCACCGGTCCCGCTCGATCGACTACGCCGGCACCGTCCTGATCGCCGTCGCGCTCGTTCCGCTCGTCCTCGGCTTCAGCAAGGGCGGCGACTGGGGCTGGACGTCGGCGGCCACACTGGGCTGCTTTCTCGCCTCCGTCGTCGGCACCGTGCTCTTCGTGCTCGCCGAGAAGCGCGTCTCCGCCCCGATCGTCGACCTCGAGCTGCTCCGCAACCAGGTGCTCGTCGGAGCGACACTGGCGATCCTGATCGTCGCGGGCGCGCTCAACGGCCTGATGTACGTGCTCAGCCTCTACCTCCAGGATCCGGCGACCTTCGGGATGAGCGCCCTCGAGACGGGCGTGGCGACGCTTCCCGCGGCTGCCGGCCTGGTCGCCGTCACCCCGTTGATCACGCCGCTCGCGGCGCGCATCGGCACGAGGCTTGCGATCGTCGCCGGCTTCGGCTTCGCCGCTGCCGGGTTCGCGGCGTTGGCGTTCGTGGAGTCGTCCTGGACGTACGCGGCTCTCATCGTCCCGCTCGTGGTGCTCGCGGCCGGGCTCGGCCTGGCGAATGGGCCGGCGTCGTCGGCCTCGACGGCGGCCGCTGTGGTGTCGCAGGACCAGGTGGGGCAGGCATCCGGGATCTCGAACATGGCGCGGTACATCGGCGGGGCCGTGGTGGTGGCCGCCGTCGCCACGATCTTCAACTCGGCCACGGTCGAGGAGACCGCCGCGGGCGCGTCGGCGGCGGAGGCGCTGGCGGTGGGCCTCTCGCGAGCCTCGGTGCTGATGGGGATCCTGGCCGGCCTGGGCGTGGCACTGGCGCTCCTCATGGGGCGTCATCAGCAGCCGCGCCCGAGTGCAGTCGGGCTCGCCGCTGCGGCAGCGGGAGCCGCCGCACACACGATCCCGACACAGCCCGTAGGGGAACCGCCCTTGGCAGATCCCGGTGCCACGGCGGCGTAGGTGGCCGAAGCACCGCGTGCGCTGCAGGCGGCACCCGGGAACGAGCTCCTGCTCTTCCTCGCCGACCTCGGCGCGGCGCTGAGCGCGATCGGTGAGACCGTCGATGCCGTCGAGGAGCGCCTCACCCTGATCGCCCGCGCCTACGGGCTCGACGACGCACGCTTCAGCGTCTTCCCGACCTCGCTCTTCCTGACGCTCGGACGCGGCGAAGCGGCGACGATCGAGCCGACGAAGCGGCTGTCCGCGACGCCGCGTCTCGACCAGATCGCGGCGGTCCATCGCCTCGCCGAGGGGGCCGAGCGGGGGGTGATCGCTCCCGCGGCCGGGATCGCCCGGCTCGAGGAGATCCGGGCGACGGGCAGCCGCTACGGGCCGCTGGCGAGCGTGCTCGGCTACACCACGCTGACGATCGGGATCGCGCTGATCCTGCGCCCGGCGCCGCGCGACGTCGCGGCCGCCGCCGTCCTCGGCACGGTCGTCGGCGTGCTCCGGCTGCTCGCGCGCGGGCGGCGCTCGCTCGAGGTGCTGATGCCCTTCCTCGCGGCGTTCGCCGTCGCCCTGCTCACCGCCCTGGCCGTGAAGCACGACGTCACCGATCCCGGGCTGCGGGCGATGATCGCCGCGCTCGTCATCTTCATCCCCGGCGTCGCGCTGACCACGGCAGTCCTCGAGCTGACCGAGGGCCAGATGATCTCCGGCTCGAGCCGGCTCGTCTGGGCAACCACCCAGCTCGGCCTGATCGCGTTCGGGATCGTGGCGGGCGTCAGCGCCGCCGGCGTGCCCGCGGAGCGCGCCTTTTCCAGCTCCGACGCGCTCCTCGGCAACTGGGCGCCCTGGCTCGGCGTGCTCGTCTACGGCGTCGGCGTCACGATCGCCCACTCGACGCCGCCCGATGCGCTGCTCTCGTTACTGATCGTGCTCTACGCGGCGTGGACCGGCCAGGTCCTCGGCGACGCGCTGTTCGGCGCCTACTCGAGCGGCTTCGTCGGCGCCGTCGTGATGACGCTCGCGGCATATCAGCTCTCCCGGCTCCCGTCGACGATGCCCGTGTACGCCATGTTCCTGCCGGGGTTCTGGCTGCTCGTCCCCGGCTCCCTCGGCCTGATCGGGCTGACCACGTTCCTGGCCTTTCCGGACTCCGCCTCCGGGACCGACGTGTTCGCAGTGGTGGGGGCGATCGCCGCGGTCGCGCTCGGCGTCCTCTGCGGGGTCGAGCTGCACCGCTGGCTGCTGGGTGCCGAGCGGCAGGCTCACGCCATCAGGCGGCGCGTGAGGCCTCCCGTTGCCTGAGCGCGTCCCGCGTCAGCTCGACACCCCCCACGACCGAGACGGTCGTGAGGACGGCGCTCCCCGCGAGGACGAGCAGCAGCCCGGGAGCGACGGATGCGCCGAGGATCGCGCGGGCGTCGAGCCAGTTCTCGAGCGTCGTCCAGCCGATTACGAGCCCACTGCCGAGCACCCCGATCACGCCCGGCCAGGACCCGAGCATCCGGATCCACAGGGGAGCGAGCCCGGCCACGATCGCGGCCAGCCAGCCGTTGTTCGGTCCCTGCGTCCCGTCGAGCCGCACCGGTCCGTCGGCGACCCAGGTCAGGAAGACGCCAAGGAGGACGGCGGCCACCGCGATCCGACACACGAGCCGCAGGCGCGCGGTGGCGTCGCCTCGCTGGGTAGGCTCGCCCATGGCTGACGACGCTACCACTCGTCCACGGCGCCGCCCGCCACGCCGTGGTCTTGCGATCACGGGCCTCGTGCTCGCGGCGATCTTCGTCGTCGTTTACCGGCAAGTGCTCGGGATCACCCAGCGGCCGAGCTGGCCGCCACCGGCAGATGCCGTCACCTCCGCGGGCGCCCAGGCGGCGACCGAGTCGTTCATCGCCCGCGACGGCGCGGGCCCGCACGATGCCGCGCTGCCGTTCGCATGGTCGACCGCCGCGACGATCGAGCCGCTGGTCGAGGGCGCGAGCTTCTTCCCGCGGATCTTCGCGGACATCGATGAGGCGCGATCGTCCGTGCACATCCTGATGTTCGGCTGGCGCGAAGGCGAGGTGGGGATGGAGATGGCCGCGCTCCTCCGTCGCAAGCTGGACGAGGGTGTCGAAGTCCGGGTGATCGTCGACAGCTTCGGCTCGCGGCCCTACGAGGAAGCACGAGAGATGTTCACCGGCCTCGCTGCCGCTGGTGCGCAGATCGTCGTCAACGATGTCTTCCCGCTCGACCGCGACGGTCTCTTCCCGGACGGCCAGCGGGTCGACTGGCGCCAGGACGAGGTCGGCCGAGCGGATCATCGCAAGCTGTACGTGATCGACGGCGCCGTCGCCTGGACCGGCGGAGCGGGGATCGAAGATCACTTCGAGAACGGCGGCTTCCACGACATCATGGTGCGGGTGACCGGGGCCGTCGTCCGGCAGGCGCAGGCGGCGTTCCTGACCAGCTTTCGCGGGCACGGAGGCCCGCTCGGGACGGACGTCTCCGTGTACTTCCCCGCTCCCGCGGACGAGGGCTCGACGCCGATCGCGCTCGCGCAGGTGATCCCCGGCGGCCACGTCGCCGCCTCCCAGGCGCTCCGCGAGCAGATCGACGGCGCCCGCCGGCGGCTCGACGTGATGAACCCGTACGTGACGGACGCCGACATGATCGGCCGGATCCTTGCCGCGGCCCGTCGCGGCGTCGCGGTGCGTCTCGTCGTCTCGCAGACGTCGAACAACGCGCAGGCGACGGCCGCGTTGAAGCATTACTACGCCGATCTGGCCTCTGCCGGAGTCGAGATCTGGGAGCTTCCAGGCACGGTCGTCCACGCCAAGGTCGTCGTCGCGGACGACGTCGTCAGCTTCGGCACCGTCAATCTCGACGCCTGGGCGCTCTACCGGAACAACGAGATCATGATGCTCGCGCGGAGCGCCGAGACGGCGGAGCTGCTCGAGGCGCAGCTGTTCGAGCCGGACATCGCGCGCTCGCAGCGGGGTGTCCCACCGGAGGGTGCGCGCGAGCGGTTCGTGAACTGGCTCTGGAGCACGCTCGGGTCGTTCCTGTGAGCGCACAGTCAAGTCACGGGTTCCTCGCTCGGGCCATTCCGGCCAGACCGATCGGGCTCGCTGAGAGGAAGGAGTAACGATGTGTCGTTGGCTTGCGTATTCGGGGTCGCCGATCAGGCTCGAGGAGCTGCTGCTCAAGCGCGACCGCTCGCTGATCGACCAGAGCCTGCACTCGAGGTTGGGCGCGACGACGACGAACGGAGATGGCTTCGGGGTCGGCTGGTACGACGACGGCGACACGCCGCGGCTCTACCGCAGCGTTCATCCGGCCTGGAACGACCGGAACCTGCGCGAGCTCGCAGCCGGGATCTCGTCGCACCTCTTCCTCGCCCACATCCGTGCCTCGACGGGGACGGCGATCCAGGAGACCAACGCGCACCCCTTCCGGTACGGGCGCTGGCTGTGGATGCACAACGGTCTGATCCGGGAGTTCCCGCGGCTCCGGCGTGAGCTCGTGCTCGCGGTCGACGAGTCGCTCTTTACCTCGATTGAAGGCACCACCGACTCGGAGACGATGTTCTACCTCGCTCTCACCTTCGGGCTCGAGAGCGACCCCGTCGGCGCAGTCGAGAGGATGGTCGGCTTCGTCGAAGAGTCCGGTCGCCGGCACGGGATCGAGCATCCGATCCAGATGACGATCGGGGTCGCCGACGGGCGCAGCATCTACGCCTTCCGCTACTCGAGCGAAGGAGAATCGCGGTCGCTCTACTTCAGCACCCGCATGGATTCGCTCAAGTCCCTCTATCCCGAGAGCGAGGAGCTCGCAGGGCTGTCAGACGAGACCCGTGTTGTCCTCTCCGAGCCTCTTGGCGACCTCGAGGGCGCCTGGAACGAGGTCCCCGAGTCCCACGTCGGGATCATCCAGCCCGGCGACGACGAGCTTCGACCGTTCACCCCGCACCTGTGAGTGCGCGCTCGTCGCCATCGAAGCGGCCTCGGGAGCATGCGTGCGCCGAGACTGGTCGCCCTCGATGCTAGGCACAGCTCGTTCGTTCCTCGAGCAGAAATTCTCTCGTGTCCTCCGCGAACCGCCGTCCGTAGGCGTAGCGACCAGCGTGATCGTCTCGGCAACCGCAGTCGTCGTCGTCGGCAGCGGCGTCCTGATCTGGGCGCTCGACCACAGCGAGTACCCGAACATCTGGGTCGGAATGTGGTGGGCGCTCCAAACCGTCACGACTGTTGGTTACGGGGACGTCTCGCCGATCAACCCTTCGGGCCGGATCATCGCCAGCTTCGTCATGTTTTACGGCG
The DNA here is from genome assembly GCA_036276675.1 of Gaiellaceae bacterium. GTDB lineage: Bacteria > Actinomycetota > Thermoleophilia > Gaiellales > Gaiellaceae > Gaiellasilicea. The sequence goes on from DASUOK010000217.1 coordinate 25,826, forward strand.
TCGCCTTCGTGACCGTCTTCATCGCGGTCATCACGTCGATTTTCGTCGCGCGGGCCTCCGAAGAGCACGGGCTGGCCGCGGGCCAGGCCGAGCGCATCGAGGCGCGGCTTGACGTGATCGAAGACCGTTTGGGGTCGGCTAGAAGACTTGCTTCGCAAGCTAACGGCGGCATAAGCGGCCTCGGGAGAGCGAAGCGACGACTCAGCCGGCCGTCGAACTCGTGACGTAGCACCTCCCCGTCTGTTGACGCAGACGGGAGTCCCGCCGCCCCCACCGTCGCCGCAGGAGTCCCCACGGCACGCACCGGCGGCGGGGGAGGGGTTGCCGCGCCGACGCACACTGCCTGTCGCGGCCGCCCCGGCCCCTGCGGCATGAACCAACCTCACACATTGGGGCTCACCCCCACGCTCACGGGGTGCGGGTGGGACAGCGGCTCGTGTCAACGCGTGTCAGCTGGCATGGCGAGCGTCCATTGCTGGAGGTAGCGGTGACCGCAACTGCTTCACCGACGGTGTCACTGCTTCCCAAGCATGGGGTCAGCGGCGCGCGGATTTCGCCCAACCGGACGTGGTTGGCCGGCCGGACCGGGTCGACGTACATCTCCGAGTAGAGGCACGCGCGAGCGCGTTCGTGGCGAGGATGTCCAAGCGGCCGTTCCGCGCGAGCGCGGGAGCGCCGGTGATCGCGTCGAGGACGTGTTGCACTGCGGGCCGGACCCGCTGCTTCGTCGGGCGGCGACGGGCTTTCGTC
>DASUOK010000218.1:0-3551 GCA_036276675.1 Gaiellaceae bacterium
GGAAGAGCGCGTCGACGGCTGCCTCGGATCCGGCGAGGGCGGCCGTATGGGAGCTCGCGGCTCGCGCCCCGGCGCCCGTGGTACCGCTCTTGACCGCGAGGATCGGCTTGGTTCGAGCGACGCGACGGGCGAGCGTGCCGAACCGGCGCGGGTTGCCGAAGGACTCGAGGTAGAGGAGCACGACGTCCGTCGCCGGGTCGTCCTCCCACCACTCGAGCAGGTCGTTCGAGGAGACGTCCGCCTTGTTCCCGATCGAGACGAAGGCCGAGAGCCCGAGCCCGCGCGATTCCGCAGTCTCGAGCAGCGCGAGACCGAGGGCGCCGCTCTGGGAGGAGAAGCCGATGTTGCCGCTCGGGGCCGAGCGGGCGGCGAACGTCGCGTTCAGGCTCTTCGCCGCGGTGGCGATGCCGAGGCAGTTCGGCCCGATCAGGCGCGCCCCGTGTGCCCGGACGAGGGCGAGCAGCGCCTCCTGGCGCTCGGCGCCCTCGGCGCCGACCTCGGCGAAGCCCGCCGAGATGACGACGAGTGCGTTGACCCCCTTCCGCAGCGCCCCCTCGGCGGCGCCGAGCACCGCGCCGGCGGGGAGGGAGATCACGGCCAGGTCGACCGGCTCCGGGATCTCCTCGACGGAGGCGTACGCACGCACGCCCGCGACCGGCTCCCCGTCGCGGTTCACCGGATACGCGGCGCCGGCGAAGTCGCCGGCGAGGATGTTGCGGAAGAGCTCGCCGCCGATCGAGCCCCGCCGGCGCGAGGCGCCCACCACGGCGACGGAGCTCGGCTCGAAGAACGGGCGCAGCGAGGCGACGACGGCCCTGTGGTCGCGCTCCTCCACCCGTTCGCGGTAGCGCTCCGTGGGCGCGATCGGGAACTCGACCTCGACCTCGCCGCCCTCGCGCTCGCGCGTCAGCTCGAAGCCGGCACCCTCGAAGACGCCGAGCATGCCCTCGTTGTCGGGCAGCACCTCGGCGACGAAGCGCTCGATCCCGACCTCCGCCGCGCGGGCGGCGAGCTGCTCCAGCAACCGCGTGCCGATGCCGCGACGCTGGAACCGGTCGGCGACGGTGAAGGCGGACTCGGCGAGGCCGGGGTCGCGCAGGCGGACGTAGTTCCCGACGGCGACGACCTCCTCGCGGCCGTCCTCGGCGAGCGCGCCGAGCAGCGCGCCGCGCTCGTGCCAGTCGGGCTCGAGGAGCTGCTCGACGAGCTTCGGTTCGAGCGCAGGGAACCCGTGGAAGCGGCTGTAGAGACTCTCGCGCGAGAGGCCGCGGAAGAAGTCGAGCAGCGCGTCGGCGTCCTCCGCGCGCGGAGGACGCAGCCGCAGGGTGCTCCCCTCTCGCAGGATGACGTCGACGGCTTCGGTCTCCGGCACGGCCACAGTATGGGGGTACGACGCCGAAAGCCGCGGTGGCCGCGGCTTTCGGCTGTTCGGGAGGAACAGGGGCTTTCGTACGAGGCTGAGGGTAAGCCCGCGCGGCTCCGTCGGCCGACGGGGGGAACACCGATCCCGTCGCGGGTTTCCCGCAACCCGGCGCCGTTTGGCGCTGCGGTTCCGCGAGCAGAACAGCAGGGATGACGGGCTGGGTCGACGACATCGAGCGCGCCACGCTCGACAACGACACGTTTCGGACGGTGCTCTTCACCGGCGAGCACACGCAGCTGACCGTCATGAGCATCCCCGCCGGCGGCGAGATCGGCGGCGAGGTGCATCCGGACCACGATCAGTTCCTCCGGGTCGAGTCGGGGACCGCCCGGGTCGAGCTCGGCGGCGAGGAGGGCGCCCCTGCGGAGACGCACGACGTCGGCGCCGACTGGGCCGTGATCGTGCCGGCCGGCGAGTGGCACAACGTCGTCAACACCGGCTCGGACGCGCTGAAGCTCTACTCGCTCTACTCGCCGCCCGAGCATCCGGACGGCACCGTGCACCGGACGAAGGCCGACGCCGACGCGGCCGAGCACTAGCGAGAGCCGCGAGCCCGCCGTCGTAGGCCTCAGCGAACGGGTCCTCGACCCACCGGCGTGACCGGTCGCCCTGCCGCCGTCGCGAGCCGGACGAGCGCCTCCGCGGTCGTCCGGACGCCCAGCTTGCTCCGCACGGATGCGAGCCGTCGGTCGGCCGTACGGCGGGCGAGTCCGAGCTGTCGGGCCGCCGCGCCCAAGGTCGTACCTCCGAGGAGGAGGTCGACGAGCGCCTGCTCGTCGCGGGTGAGCCGTGGTCGGTGGGCTTCCTCCCCGACGCGGTGGTCGAGCCGCCCCAGCCGGCGGAGGTCGTCGCAGAGGCGGTCGAGGATCTCGCGGTCGGCGCGGGCGTCGATCACGAGCCCGGCGCCGCCGACCGCGGCGAGCAGCGCCGCTGCCGCCTCCTCCGCCGAGGCGACGGAACCGACGCAGACCGCGTCGGCGGTACGGGCATCCCAGCCGGAGACCAGTCGCCAGCCGGCGGCACGCAGCTCCGCGAGCGCGTCGGCGTAGGCGCCGTCCGCGCCCTCGACGACGACCAGCGGCTTCACGGTTCGATTCTCCGGCGGGCGAGGGCGTGGCGCAACTGGACGATGAGCCGGCGGACGGGATCCGCCAGGCTCCACGCATGACGGTGCTCCGGTGTACGTGTGGGGCTCTCGTCGAGGGCACGGGCGAGGCTCTGCTCGCCGCCGTCGAGGAGCACCTCCTCACCGTGCACGTCGCGCGCGAGGACGGCGCCGCCGCGACCGCACGTGTCGACGCCCGGCCGGACGCGGCGCCCTCAGCACTGCGCCGCGAGGACGGCCGCCTGCAGCCGTGAGCCGGCCCCGAGCCGGACCGACGCCGTCGTGACCAGCCGGGCCACGGTCGGCCTGCCGATGCCGAGCCGCAGTCCGATCTCCGCGTTGCTGAGGCCGGCGCCGACGAGCGCCAGCACCTCCCGCTCGCGGGCCGTGATGCCGGAGCGGCGCCCGCCGCGCGCCGCGGCGCGCCGAACGCCGGCGAGCCGCAGCGAGCGGTGGATGCGGGCGTGGATGGCCAGCGCCCCGCATTCGAGCGCCCGCGCCTCGGCCAGCTCGAGTCGGCGCCGCGCTCCCGGGACGTCACCCGCACGCCGGGCGGCCTCGCCCGCTCCCCAGAGGCAGCGGACCTCGCCTCGGCTGTGCCGGCCGCGCCAGAGGGAGGCGGCGCGGTCGAGGAGGTCGACCGCCTCCGCCGGGCGACCGTCCGCGAGCGCGCGTACGGCCAGTTCCTCGGCCGGTGCCGCCTCGGCCATGCGGTGGTACGGGGCGAGCCGCGGCGCCCCCGGATCGAGGCCGAGCTCGAGCGAGGCCCAGCACTCGATCAGCCGCACGAAGATCGGCGGACCGTCGGCCGGGAAGTTCTCCAGGCAGTCCGCGGCGGCCACTCTCGCCTCGCGCGGCCGGCCGCTCCAGTGCTCGAGCTCGACCACGGCCCAGAGCTGCGAGTCGGTGAGCACCCCGTCGCGCCAGCCGTCCACGAGCTGCCTCGCCTCGTCGAACCGGGCGAGCTCGATCAGCGCCTGCGCGAGGTAGACCTCCGCGCGGCGGCGCTCGCGCGGCTCGACC
>DASUOK010000219.1:0-2159 GCA_036276675.1 Gaiellaceae bacterium
CTCGGTGCAGCCCGTGGTCGAGAAGCTGTCGGTCTGAGCCCTCCCAGCGCAAGGTTCTCGGCGCCTTCGCGTCTCTGTGGTGGGAGGGGCGGTAACAGGCCGGATGACTCTGGGGGGCATCCGGCCTGACCTTTCTCTGGATCCTGCTCGCGCTCGCGGCTGCGGCGCTCACCTGGGGCTGGTTCGAGGCGGGCTGGCTGCGGACGCGGGTCCGCGAGGTCGCGATCGACGGGCTGCCGCCCGCGCTGGCCGGGCTCCGCATCGCCCATCTCTCCGACTTCCACCTGGGGCCGCCCTCGCGGGGGGCGCACGCGGTCGCGCAGGCGGTGGACTGGGTGCGCGAGCGCCGGCCGGATCTCGTCTGCATCACCGGCGACCTGCTCTCGCACCCGCGCGCCCGCGGCCGGCTCGACGAGTTGCTGAAGGGGCTCGACGCCTACGTCGTCCTCGGCAACCACGACGTCGCCGTCACGCGTGACCCGTTCTCGCGCTCCAGCCCGCTCGAGGGGCTGCCGGCGACGCTGCTCCGCGAGGAGTCCCGGATCCTCGAGCGGCACGGCGAGCGGGTGCAGCTGGCGGGCACGCTGCCCGGCTACCACACGCCCGTGCCGGAGGCCGACGGCCGGGCCGCCCTCCGCGTCCTCCTCACCCACTACCCGCGGCTGCGCGTCGGCGGCTACCACCTCGTCCTGGCCGGGCACATGCACGCGGGTCAGATCGTCCTCCCGTATCCGGGCGGCAAGGTCCGCTTCGCCCATCTCCGCTCCCGCCTCGCCGAGGGCGTCTACCGGCACGAGGGCGTGACGCTGCACGTCTCGCCCGGCCTCGGCACGACGTTCGTCCCCCTTCGCTTCTTCGCCCGGCCCGAGGCGACCGAGCTCGTCCTACAATCGGGCGCATGAGCCCGTCGCTGATCTCGCCCGACATCCTCGCGAGCTACGCCGCCGACGCGGCACGGGAGGTGGCCGGCGTGAGCGGCCTCGTCGGGAGCGCGCTGCACCGCCACGACGGCGTCCGCGTCACGCGCGAGGACGGCCGGCTCGGCGTCGAGCTGCACCTGGCGCTCGCCTGGGGGGCGAGCGCTCCCGCCGTCGGCGCGCAGGTGCAGTCGGCCGTGTCGGACTACCTCGCGCGGATGGCCGACGTCCGCCCCGACGTGGTCGACGTCGTCGTCGACGAGTTCACGCCGAAGCCGTAGCCGTGGCCCCCCGCCTCCAGGCGCTGACCGGTGTCACGCTGCGCGACGCCCCCGGCGTGTGCCACGAGTGCGTCTGGTGGCAGTCGCGCAGTGGCCGGCAGGCGAACAAGGAGCGGTGGATGGAGCGCGCCGAGGAGGAGCGCGGCACGTGGGGGGCGCTCTACCACGACGACGACGGCCGGCTGCTCGGCTCGATCCAGTACGGCCCCGCCGACCTGTTCCCGCGCGCGGCCGAGCTGCCGGCCGGGCCGCCCTCGGACGACGCCGTCCTCGTCACGTGCGTCTACCTCCTCTCCTCCGCCAGCCCCTGGGTCGAGCAGTCGCTCTTCCTCGCCGCCATCGGCGAGGCGCGCGACCGCGGCGAGCGTGCGCTCGAGGCGTTCGCGTACCGCTACGACGAGGGGGAGACGAGCTACGACCGCTTCCTCGTCCACCGCACGGTCTTCCCGCGCGACTTCCTCGGCGACTTCGGCTTCCGCACGGTGCGGGCCCAGGGCCGCGTGGAGCTCGCGCGCCTCGAGCTCGGCGGCCTGCAACCCGTGGCGGAGGGCAAGCGCGCGAGCGTGATTCGCCTCGTGAAGGAGGCCTTCACGCCTGCACCCGTGCCGCAGCGGCCCTAGCCGTCGAACTGCACCTGCGGCCAGTGGTCGTGCCGAACGCCACGTGGTGAGATCAGTCCAGCAAGTCGTCAGTCACGGAGCGAGGGCCCGTCGCGTTGAAACCGCAAGGACGGGTGGTGTTCGGGAGAGGCGGCAACTGACCCACCGACCCGACGCGGCCCCCGCTCCGTTTCGCCTCGGAGGCGCGTTAAGGTGCGCACGCGCTGATGTCGCTCACGCCGGACACCCTGCTTCGTCGGATGGACGAGCTGAGCGTTCAAGTCTCCGCCGCGGGCGACACCTCGGCGGCAGCCGCAGCTGGAAACTCCGTCAGCTGCGGACCCCACGGTCTGGCGATTCTG
>DASUOK010000220.1:0-17235 GCA_036276675.1 Gaiellaceae bacterium
GTGCTACGGGGGCCGCAGCGACGAGGCCGTGCGGGTCGTCAAGGTCGCTCCTCGCCACGCCGACGTCCGGGCCGCGTCGGGCGAGCTCCTACGCGCGCTCTTCGAGGACAAGCTCGACGCCAGGGAGCCCGAGGCCGCCTAGGACGACGGTGGCCGCCCGGAGCGACGTCCCGGACGTCCTCGCGCCGGCGCTCACGGCCGTCTTCTGCGGGATCAACCCGGGGCGCGTCTCCGCCGCCGCCGGAGCCCACTTCGCGAATCCGCGCAACGACTTCTGGCGCTTGCTGCACGACGCGGGCTTCACGCCGCGGCTGCTCGAGCCGAGCGAGCAGCAGGAGCTCCTGCAGCACGGCCTCGGCGTCACGAACGCCGCGCTGCGGACGACCCCGGGCTCGGGCGACCTCCGCAGCGCCGATTTCGCGGGCGCGGCGGCGCGCCTGGAGCGGATTGCGCTCGAGCTGCGCCCGCGCGCGATCGCCTTCGTCGGCAAGGAGGCTTACCGCGGCGCCTTCCGCGAACGGCCGCAGCTCGGCCCGCAGGAGCGGCGGCTCGGGGAGACTGCGCTCTACGTGCTCCCGTCGACCTCCCCCGCGAACGCCGCCGTCCCGTACGCGGAGCGCCTGCGCTGGTTCCGGGCGTTTCGCGCCTCGCTGCCGTGAGGCTGCGGCAAGCGGCCCGCGCGGTCGTGCTCGATCCGGCCGACCGGATCCTGCTCGTCCGCTTCCAGTTCCCCGCCCGCACCGTCTGGGCGACGCCGGGCGGCGGAATCGACCACGGGGAGACGCACGAGCAGGCGATCGTGCGCGAGCTGGCGGAGGAGGCGGGGCTCGAGGAGGTCGAGCTCGGCCCGTGGATCTGGACGCGGACGCACGTCTTTCCCTTCGAGAGCGGCCGGTGGGACGGCCAGCAGGAGCGGTACGTCCTCGTGCGGACGCCCGCGTTCGAGCCGGCGCCGCGCTTCACGCCGGACCAGCTCGCAGCGGAGTTCGTCACCGCGGTGAGGTGGTGGACGCAGGCGGAGCTCGCCGCCGCCGAGGAGCTGTTCGCGCCGCGGCGGCTCCCCGAGCTCGTCGCCGCCCTGCTGCGCGACGGCCCGCCCGGGGAGCCGGTCGACGCGGGCGTCTAGCGCGAGGCCCGCTCCGCGTACGGCGCCAGCACGACGTCCCAGCCGGTCGCGTAGCGCTCCCGCGGATCCGACGCGGCGAAGCCGCGGTGCTCGAGCTCGACGCGCGCGCCGGGATCCTCGGGCGTGAAGCGCACCTCGACCTCGGAGCCGGACGCGTTGCCGATCAGCCAGTCGAGCACGAAGCCGTTCGGCCGGTCGAAGCTGCGCACGGTGGCCCAGTCCTGCTCGCCCGCCGCTGTCACCTCGTAGACGCGGCCGCCCGCGCGCGGCTCGAACACCACGTCGGTGACCGCGTCGCCGCCGTAGGAGTGCGTGCCCACCGGCCACCAGGAGGCGATGCCGGCGGTGAAGAGGTCGAAGGCCTCCTCCGGGGTGAAGTCGACGACGACGGTCTTGTGGACGGTCGCGATCGTGGTCGTGCTCATCGGTTCTCCTTTCGTGCCTCCGCGGCGAAGCGCTCCAGCGCCTCGCCCCAGAAGCCGTCGAAGTAGTCGCGGAGCGACGCGAGGCCGCCGCCGTCGATCCGGTAGAGCCGGCGAGTCCCCTCCTTGCGGTCGCGCACGAGGCCCGCTTCCTTCAGCACCCGCAAGTGCTGCGAGACCGCCGGCCGGCTGATCGGCAGGCCGTGGGCGAGCTCGCCGACCGAGCGCGGGCCTTCCCGGAGCGACTCGAAGATCAGCCGCCGGGTGGGGTCGCCGAGCGCGTCGAGGGATCCGTTAGTGCTCACTTACGGTAAGCATACGCTTACCGATGAGCGACTGTCAACCCCGCCAGTGGTTCGTGATCGGCGTGCGTCGGTCGCGCCCGAACGCCTTCGGCCGCAGCTTGACACCCGGGGGTGCCTGCCGCCGCTTGTACTCGGCCCGGTCGACGAGCGCAAGCGCACGCTCGACGACGGCGGGGTCGAAGCCGTCCTCGAGCAGCTCCTCACGTGACCGGTCGAGCTCGACGTACTCCTCCAGGACGGCATCGAGGAGCTCGTACGGCGGCAGCGAGTCCTGGTCGCGCTGGTCGGGGCGCAGCTCGGCCGACGGCGGCCGGTCGATGATCGAGACCGGGATCAGCTCGCGCCCCGCGCGTTCGTTCACGTGGCGGGCGAGCCGGAAGACGTCCGTCTTGTAGACGTCCTTGAGCGGCGCGAAGCCGCCGGCGAGGTCGCCGTACAGCGTCGAGTAGCCGACCGAGAGCTCCGACTTGTTCCCGGTCGCGAGCACGAGCCAGCCGTGCGTGTTCGAGAGCGACATCAGCAGCATGCCGCGGATCCGCGCCTGCAGGTTCTCCGCGGCGAGCCCCTCGAGGCCCGGCAGGGTCTCGTCGAAGGCAGCCACGACGGGCTCGATCGCGAGCTCCCGGTAGTCGCAGCCGAGGCTCTCCGCCACGCGGCGGGCATCCGTCCGCGTCTCCTCGGACGAGTAGCGCGACGGCATCGAGACGCAGTGGACGCGCTCCGGCCCCAGAGCGTCGGCCGCGAGCGCTGCGGTGAGCGCGGAGTCGATCCCACCCGAGATCCCGAGCACGACCTCCGCGAAGCCGTTCTTGCCCGCGTAGTCGCGCAGCGCGAGCGTGAGCCCGCGGCGCATCTGCTCGAGCGGCGGTGCGAACGGCGCGATCCGGCCGCGCGCCCCGAGATCGAGCACGAGCAGGTGCTCCTCGAAGCCCGGCGCGCGGGCGCGCACCTCGCCGGCGGCGTCGAGCACGACGGAGTGGCCGTCGAAGAGCAGCTCGTCCTGTCCGCCGACCGCGTTGCAGAAGACCAGCGGGACGCCGTTGTCGCGCGCGCGCGTCGCGAGCATCTCCTCGCGCTCCTCCGCCTTGCCGACGTGGAAGGGCGAGGCGGAGAGATTGACGAGGAGCTCGGCACCGGCGGCCGCAAGCTCCGCCGCCGGCCCCGGCTGCCACACGTCCTCGCAGACGGTGAGGCCGACGCGCTGCCCGGCCAGCGGCACGACGAGGCCGGCGTCGCCCGGCGCGAAATAGCGCTCCTCGTCGAAGACGCCGTAGTTCGGCAGCAGCCGCTTGCGGTAGAGCGCGCGCAGCTCGCCGTCGCCGCAAACGGCGCATGCGTTCGCGAGCTCCCCGCCGAAGCGCCACGGCGTGCCAACGAGCGCCACGATCCCCTCGCACGCGGCGGCGATCTCCCGCGTCGACGCCTCCGCGGCCGCCACGAAGGCCGGGCGGAGCAGCAGGTCCTCCGGTGGGTAGGCGGTGACCGCGAGCTCCGGCGTGACGACGACGTCCGCCTCCGCGGCACGCGCCTCCGCCACGGCGGCCACGATCCGCGCACGATTCCCGGCGAGGTCGCCGACTACGGTATTGATCTGCGCGAGCGCGAGGCGCATCTGCCCTCCAGTTTCAGACTCTGAGGCTAAAACCTACCATGAGCGATCACGTCCGCATCGACCGCCGCTTTCGCGGCCCCGCCGACTCCGCCAACGGCGGCTATGCGGCCGGCCTGCTCGCGTCGTTCCTCGACGGCCCGGCCGAGGTGACCCTGAGGCTGCCGCCGCCGCTCGAGCGGGAGCTGACGGTCGAGCGGCGGGACGGCGGCGCCGTGCTGCTGGATGGCGACGCGGTGGTCGCGGAGGCCGTCGCGTCGGCGGTCGACGTCGACCCCCCTTCGCCGCCCTCCTTCGACGAGGCGGTGTCGGCGAGCGCCGGCTACGTGCCCTTCGGCGCCGAGACCTTTCGCGGCTGCTTCAGCTGCGGTGCGATCCGCGACGAGGGTGACGGGTTGCGGATCCTGCCCGGCCGCGTGCCCGGCCGCGAGCTCGTGGCTGCGCCGTGGGTCGCGCGCGACCCCTCGGTGCCGGTCGTCTGGGCGGCGATCGACTGCTCCGGCGCGTACGCGATCGGCTCGGAGGGGCGCGGCGAGACGGTGCTCGGCCGCATGGCGGCGCGGATCGACCGCCTGCCGCACGCGGACGAGCGGTGCGTCGTGATCGGCTGGCCCCGTGGGGAGGACGGGCGCAAGCTCCACGCCGGGACCGCCCTCTTCACCGCCGACGGCGAGCTGCTCGCGGTGGCGCGGCAGATCTGGATCGCACCCCGCGTCTAGCGGCGCAGGCGCAGCGCGTTGAGGTCGTCGGCGAGGATCTGCTCGATCCGGCCCTCGAGCTCGTCGGGCGGATCGTGCTCGGCATGCAGGTAGCGCCCCGCGAGTGCGTCGAAGCGGCCGGACGCGAGCTCGCGGACGAGCTGCGGCGCGAGCTCCGGCGGCGTCCAGGGCGCGTCGTCCGGGAACTGCCCCTCGGTCATCGCACTGCGGACGAGCCCGGGGCTGATCACGAAGACCTTCACGCCGTGCGGCCCCGCCTGCTTCGCCAGCACCTCGCCGAAGCGGCCGACGGCCGCCTTGCTCGCGGCGTACGCGCTCGAGGTCGAGCCCGGCAGGTACGACGCGCCGCTGCCCGTGATCACGATCCGGCCGCCGCCGCGCTCGACCATCCCGGGCAACGTGAGCCGACAGGTGAGGTAGGCGCCGAGCACGTTCACCTCGAAGACGTGCCACCACTCGTCCGGATCCGTCTCCCACGACTCCTCCCAGTGCGAGATGCCGGCGTTCGCGACGAGCAGGTCGAGCGGCTCGGCCGCCGTGATCATCCGCTCCACGTCCCCGCGCTGCGAGACGTCGCCGACCACGGCCGTGCCGCCGAGCTCGGCCGCGACGGCCTGCACCTGCGCGGCCGTGCGCCCGGTCACGGTGACGTGCCAGCCGGCGCGGGCGAGCTCACGGGAGATGTCGGCGCCGATCCCGCGGCCTGCCCCGGTCACGAGCGCCCTCATCGCCGGCGCCTCCGCACGAGGGCCGTCCCGGCTCCGAGCGCGGCCGCGCCGGCGCCGGCCTTGCCCCAGAGCCGCAGGCTCGTGGCTCGCGGTCGCCGGTGGAGCTCGAGGAAGCCGCCGCGTGTGGAGCCGGTGCGCACGGATGTGATGGTGCCATTTCGACCGCGTGCGAAGCGGACCGGTACGACGACGTCGTCGTGGCGGATCTCGAAGGCGAGCGGGTCGTCCGGCTCGACCGCGTGCAGGCGCACGCCGCGGCGGAGCACCTTCAGCGGCGACGGCGCCCGCGCCGTCAGGTGCCCGTTGCGGACCACCACCTCGACCTCGCCGCCGAGCAGCTGCCACCAGCGGAAGTTGGTGCCGAGGCCCGGCGACGGCTTGTAGAGGCCCACGAGCTCCGGCCAGACGTGCGGGCTGGCGGGCACGGGAGGCCGCTCGACCTCCGCCGGGTCGGGCACGCCGAGCAGCCGGGCCAGAGAGCGCTCCGTGAACGAGTGCGGAGCGACCCCGGCGCTCGTGTTCGTGAACGCGACGACGCCGACGCCGGCGTCGGGCGCCACGAGCAGCGACGAGACGAAGCCGGGCCAGCCGCCGTCGTGGCCGGCGATCCGGTGCTCGCCCAGTCGGTCGACCATGAACGCGAGCCCCATGGCCGGCAGCTCGTCCTCGCCGGCCTGCGGCGAGAGCATCTGCTCGAGCGACTCCCGCCGCAGGAGGGGCGCGCCGCCGTTGGTCAGCGCGGCGACGTAGCGGGCCAGGTCAGCCGTCGTCGAGAAGATCGAGCCCGCGGGAGCGACGACGATCTCGGTGTCCTTGACCGGCTTGGGCCCGCGCCGACCGAGGGCGTACCCGATCGCGAGCCGGTCGCGCACGCGGTCGGTGCGGAGGACATCCGTGTGCTCCATCCCGAGCGGCTCGAAGATGCGCGTGCGCAGCCGGTCCGCGAACGGCTCCCCGCCGACGTCCTCGACCAGCTGGCCCAGCGCGGCGAACCCGTGGTTCGCGTAGGCCCACTTCGCCCCCGGCGGCAGCTCCGCGTGCAGCACCGGCGCGTAGAGGTCGTCGAGCGACGGCAGCGGCCGGCCGAGCTTCGCCGCCAGTCCGATCGTCGGGCGCAGGAGATCCGACCAGCGCCGCAGCTCGCCGAGCCCCGCCGTGTGGGTCAGCAGGTGCCGGACCGTGACCGGCGGCGTCGCCGGATCGTCGTGCTCGACCCGGAACGCGCGGAGGTGCTCGTTGACCGGGTCGTCGAGCGCGAGCAGCCCCTCCTCGGCGAGCTGGAGCGTCGCGATGCCGGTGAACGTCTTCGTGATCGAGCCGATGCGGAAGACGGTGTCGGCCTCTACCGGCCGGCCCGCCGCGGCGTCCGCGAGCCCGACGCCGGCGAAGCGTGCGAGCTCGCCGTCGCGAACGATGCCGACCGCCAGGCCCGCGAGGGTGTGGTCGTTGAAGATCTCGATCGCGAGCTCGTCGACCCACTCGAGGTCGCCGGCGGCTCCGTCCGTCACCGGCCCGCGCTCGCGATCTCGTCCAGCGTCTCCGGGTTCTCGAGCGTGGAGAGGTCGCCGGGATCCTCGCCGAGCGCCTTGGCGCGCACGGCCCGGCGCACGATCTTGGCGCTCCGCGTCTTCGGGAGGGCGCTGACGAAGATCACACGCTCGGGGGCGAAGGCCTTGCCGAGCGCGGCCGCGACCGACGCGGTGATGCCCTCGGGATCCTCGCTCGCGCCCGGCTTCAGCGCGCAGTAGATCCAGGCCGTCTCGCCCTTCACCTCGTGCGGCACGCCGATGGCCGCTGCCTCGGCGACCGAGGGGTGGTCGAGCGCGGCCGACTCGAGCTCGGCCGGCCCGATCCGCTTGCCGGCGATGTTGAGCGTGTCGTCGGAGCGGCCGTGGAGGAACCAGTAGCCGTCCTCGTCGACGGAGGCCCAGTCGCCGTGCGTCCAGACGCCGGGGAAGCGACGCCAGTACGTCTCCAGGTAGCGCTCGTCGTCGCGCCAGATGCCGCGCGTCATCCCAGGCCAGGGCCGCGTGCAGACGAGCTCGCCGACCTCGCCGCGCAGCGGCCGCCCGTCGGAACCGTAGACGTCCATCGCCTGGCCGAGCGCCGGGAAGCCGAGGGAGACGGGCTTCGTCGGCGCCATCGGCGTCACCGAGAGGAAGCACGCCCCGACCTCGGTGCCGCCGGAGATGTTCACGATCGGGATGCGGCCGCCGCCCGCCACGTGCTCGTTCAGCCAGTCGTAGGGGCCGGCGTTCCACGGCTCGCCCGTCGTCGTGAGCGCGCGCAGGGAGGTGAGGTCGGCCCGCGGCTCGCCCTTCGGGATCAGGGCGCGGATCAACGTCGGCGAGACGCCGAGCATCGTCACGCGCTCCTGCTCGACGAGCCGCCAGAGCCGGTCGGCGGGCCAGTCCGGCGCGCCCTCTGTGAACACGATCGTCGCTCCGAGCGCGCCGGCGCCGACCACGGTCCAGGGCCCCATGATCCACCCCATGTCCGTCGAGAAGAGGACACGGTCGCCCGCACGCAGGTCCGACTGGTACGCGGCCTCGCGCGCGATCGAGATCAGGAAGCCGCCCTGCACGTGCAGGGCGCCCTTCGGCCGCCCCGTCGTGCCGGAGGTGTACGCGAGCAGGTACGGGTGCTCCGAGTCGACCTCGAGCGGCGGCAGCTCTCCCGGTCCGAGCTCGACGCTCCAGCTGCCGTCCTCGCGGCGCCACTCGACGACGTGGCGCACCGAGGGCGCCTCCCGCAGCGCCGCCGCGACCGTCTCCCGCATCGGCACGCGGCGGCCGCGCCGGTACGACCAGTCGGCCGCGATCACGACCTTCGCCTCCGAGTCCTGCAGCCGCTGCAGGATCGCAGGCGCGGCGAACCCGGAGAAGATCGGCACCTGCACCGCCCCGAGGTGCGCACACGCGTGGGAGGCGATCGCCACCTCGGGGCACATCGGCATGTAGATCGCGACGCGGTCGCCCGCGTCGACGCCGAGCCCGGCGAGCGCCTCCGCCAGGCGCGTCGTCTCCCGCGAGAGCTCGGCGAAGGACCATTCGCGCCGCTCGCCCTCCTCCGGCGCGAACACGGCGGCGACGTCGTCGGGCCGGTCACGCGCCCAGCGGTGCAAGCAGGCGGTCGCGAGGTTGAGGCGGGCGCCGCCGAACCACGTCGCCCACTCGATGCCACGCGACTCGTCGAGCACCTCGTCCCACGGGCGGGCGAGCTCGAGCTGGAGGTCGTCGACGACGGCGCGCCAGAAGCGCTCCGGCTCCTCGACCGAGACGCGGTGCAGCTCCGCGTACTCGGCGCAGCCGAGCGCTCGCGCGAGCCGCACGACGTTCGCGCCCTCGAGTTGCGCGGCCGAGGGCGTCCACGCCCACCTGCGCTCGTCGCCCCCGGCAGTCATCCCGCGCCGATCTTCTCAGAGAGCGAAGGGATGGGCCGCGGCCGGCAGCAGCTCTGCGACCGGCCCCGGACCAGAGATCGTCCCCGGCTGCGGCTCCGGGGACGATCCGTTGAGGCAAGCTGCCACACTGAGCGACCTTCCGCGGGCGTGACTCTGCGGCCCAGCCACGCTCCTGCGGTTTGCGGCGGTCGCCTTGTGGGTGGCGCGCCACTTGCACGACCTGGCGTCTGGCCGGTGCAAGTTGACTGCACTGTAGGAGCGATGTCCGGGAAAGTCAAGTAGCTCGGTCAAGTGATTTGCGGTACTGTTGCTTCACTCCGCCCGGGCGCCTCGACAGGGAGCCCGGATATCCCCCCAAAGCGGTATGCGCCCGACCCCGTCACCAACTTAGGTTCGTCAGCGCCGTCATGACCGAGATCACCGCCTCCTCGAACCCCTCCTCCGCCCGTTCCGCCACCCCTTCCTCCGGGGCGCGGCTCGGCGACCGCCTGCGCCTGCTGCGGGTCGCCGCGGGCATGACGCAGACGGAGCTGGCCGGCGACCGCTTCAGCAAGGAGTACGTCAGCCAGATCGAGCGCGGCAAGACGCGCCCGACGGCGGAGACGATCGCGTGGCTCGCAAGCCGCCTCGAGGTCGATGCCGCCTTCTTGACGAACGGCGTCTCCAACGACGAGCGCGGCCGCGTCGAGGCGCAGCTCACCCGCGCCGAGACGTTGACGCACGCGCACCGCTACAAGGAGGCGATCGCGGAGTACGAGGACGTCCGCAGCACCGTCCGCGCCACGAACTCCGGCCCGCTCGACGTCCGCGCCCGCTCGGGCGAGGCGTGGGCGCGCATGGAGGAGGGCGACCCCCGCACCGGCATCCAGCTCCTGAACGAGGCGCGCGCGATCGCGGAGAGCGACGGCTTCTCCGACGTCGACCGCGCCGATCTCGTCTTCCGCCTCGGCGTCTGCCGCTACAAGCTCTCGAGCATCGGCACCGCGATCGCGCTCTTCGACGAGGCGCTGGCCCTCGCCGAGCGGTCGGAGCTCCCCTGCGACGTGCTGCGCGCGGACATCTTCCAGTGGCGCTCGCGCTGCCACCGCCGCCAGCGCGACTACGAGGCCGCGCGTGAGGACGTCGAGCGCGCGCTCGAGCTGGCGCAGGCCGTCGGCGACCGCAGCCAGACGGCGAACGGCTACTTCCAGGCGTCGCTCGTCGCGGAGCGCACCGGCCACTGGCTGCTCTCGCGGACCTACGCCGAGAAGGCCAAGGCGCTCTACCAGGAGATGAACGACGAGCGGACGGTCGGTCGCCTGATGAACAACCTGGGCGGGCTCAACCTCCTGCTCGGCAAGCCGCACGATGCGATCGAGCAGCTGAAGGCCGCCTTCGCCGTCGCCGTCGAGGTCGAGGCCCAGGCAGACGCCGCCGTCGCGATGGGCGGTCTCGGCGCCGTCTACCTCCAGCTCGGCAACTGGGAGCAGGCCGAGGAGCACGCGCGCGAGGCGCTGCGGCTGCTCGACGGCCGCGTCGACTTCCTGGTCGAGATCGGCCAGTCCCAGATCGTCCTCGGCCGCTCCTTGCTCGAGCGTGACCGTCTGGACGAGGCCGAGGAGTGCTTCCGGGCCGCCGATGCCAGCTTCGAACAGCTCGCGTCCATCGCCCATCGCGCCGGCGCGTGGGTCGCGCTGGGCGATCTCGCCGCACGCCGCGGGGACGATGCCGAGGCTTCTCGCCGCTACCGGAATGCGGCTGAGGCGCTCCAGGAAATCCGGTTCTGATGGAAAGGAGGGTGCAAGGATGAAGACGCGGCTACTCTCACTGCTGCTCTCGGCTCCCGTGTTGATCGCGGCGCTTGCCGGCGGTTGGCTCGATGCGTTCACACGCTCCTGGCACGACGGGCACTAGGGAAGCAGGTGGCTAGACTGGCCGCGTGCTCCGCGCTGCGGCCCTCGCTCTAGCCGCCGGCCTGCTGGTAGCAGGCTGTGGCGGCTCCTCCGGAGCAGCTCAGGAGGAGCCGGAGGACGGTACTCTCGAGGCGCTCTGGCGAGCGCCCGGTGACGACGTGGCGATCGTTCCGGGCACGGCGGACTTCGGGCCGGGGCGCGTGCGGCTCACGTTCCTCGTCGTCGACGACGAGGGGCGGGTCGTCACGCGCCCCACCGCCCGCGTCTGGGTCGCGCGGGGCCTCGAGCAGGAGCCGTTCGCGGAGACGACGGCGCGCTCGGAGCCGATCGGCGTCGAGGGCTCGGAGGAGGCGGACGCGGAGGCGATCTTCGTCACCCACCTCGACCTGGCCGAGCCGGGCACGTACTGGGTGCTCGCCGAGCCGGTGGGCGGGCGGGAGATCCAGGCGATCGGAAACGTCGTCGTCGTCGACGACCCGGCGGCGCCCGCGGTGGGCGAGCCGGCGGTCGCGTCGGAGACGCCGACGATCGCGAGCACCGGCGGCGACTTCGAGGCGCTGACGACGCAGGATCCGCCCGACCGCGAGCTGCTCGAGCACTCGATCGCCGACTCGCTCGAGGCGAAGGTGCCGTTCGTGGTCACGTTCGCCACTCCGCGCTACTGCCAGACCCGCACCTGCGGCCCCGTCGTCGACGTGGTCGACGCGGTGCGCGAGCAGTACGGGTCGCAGGGGGTCCGCTTCATCCACGTCGAGATCTACGAGGACAACGATCCGGCGAAGGAGACGAATCAGTGGGTGCGGGAGTGGAACCTCCCGTCCGAGCCGTTCACCTTCGTCGTCGGTGCGGACGGGTTGATCAAGGAGAAGTTCGAGGGCACCGTCTCCGTGCGCGAGCTCGCGGAGGCCGTCGAGCAGCATCTCGTCGGGGCGTAGGCTCCGCCGAGTTTCCCGCGTTTTCGGACCGGGCAAACCGGCTCGATGGCCGCGAGAGCACGCCGAGCCCGCCGCGCGCTCGAGGTCACGCGGGTGGCGCGGCGCGGGAAGCTGCTGCGCGTGCTGCACGAGCTCGGTGCCGTCGGCTCGCAGCGGCCGGCGACGCGCGAGGGCGCGCAGGCGTTCCGACGGTCGCTCGAGGAGCTCGGCACCACCTACGTCAAGCTCGGGCAGCTGCTCTCGTCGCGGCCCGACCTGCTGCCGGACGTCTACATCGACGAGCTCTCGACGCTCGTCGACGACGTGCCGCCGGTGCCGTTCGCGGACGTGCGGCGGGAGCTCGACGCGGCGGTCGGCCTGGACGCGTTCTCGCGCCTGGACGAGGAGCCGATCGCGTCGGCCTCGATCGGCCAGATCCACGGGGCGCTCCTGCGCAACGGGCGCAACGTCGTCGTCAAGGTGCGCCGCCCCGGGATCGCCGAGGAGGTGGCGCTCGACCTCGACCTGCTGCGCTCGCTGACGTCGATGGCCGAGGGCCGCTCCGAGACGGCGCGACTGCTCCAGCTCGCACCGCTCGCGGACGAGCTCGAGTCGCACCTGCGCGGCGAGCTCGACTTCGTCGAGGAGGCCCACGGCGCGGAGGTGATCGCCGGCCTCGTCGCCGGGTTCGAGCACCTGCGCGTACCGCAGGTCGTCCACCCGCACGTGACCGAGACGGTGCTGGTGCTCGAGCGCATCGACGGCGTGAAGGTGACGCCCGAGCACGCCCTCGAGCAGGAGCACGCCCGGACGCTCGCGCGCGAGCTCTTCCGCGCCTACGTCCAGCAGATCACCGTCCACGGCGTCTACCACGCCGACCCGCACCGGGGCAACGTGCTGCTGGCGGAGGACGGCCGCCTCGTGCTGCTCGACTTCGGCCTGCTGGGCCGGCTCGACGACGACACCCGGCGCACGCTCGGCCTCCTCCTGCTGGCGCTCGCGCAGAACCGGGCCGAGGACGTGGGCGACCTGATCCTGGGGCTCTCGCTGACGCGGCTCGAGTCGGACGAGGCCGGGTTCGTGCACGAGCTCCGGCGCAAGCTGCCCCGGTACCACTGGCGCCCCCTCTCCGGCATCCGCACGGGCGAGGCGCTCGCCGACCTGCAGCGAATCGCCCTGCGCCACGGCATCAGCCTGCCCACGAGCTTCGCGCTCGTCGGGAAGACGCTCTCCCAGGCCGACTCGATCGCGCGCGCGCTCGACCCGACCCTCGACCCGATCGAGCTGCTCGAGGAAGACGGGCTCGCAGCGATGCTCCAGGAGTCGGAGCGGTGGCTCGAGCCGAACCAGCTGCTCGCCCTCGCCTACACGCAGGCGGAGCCGCTCGTACGGCTGCCGCGGCGGGTGAGCCACCTCCTCAACAGGGCGGAGACGGGAACGCTGAAGTTCGGAATCGTCCCGAGCGACCTGGACGACTTCGAGCACGTCGTGCGCTCGTTCGCGAACCGGCTCGGCGCGGCGATCATCATCGCGGCGCTCCTCGTCTCGTCCGCGCTCATCGCCGACGTCTACGAGACGGTCTCCCTCGTCGGCTTCGGCATCGCCGTCGCGCTGGGCCTCTTCGAGCTCTGGAGGATCTTCCGGACGCCGGGCGATCTGTAGTACGCTCGGCCGATACTTCAATAAGTGAAGCGAGGAGGACGCCATGAGCGGCAACGGCTACGAGAAGCCCGTGCTGGTGACGACGGACTGGCTGGCGGAGCACGGCGCGGACGACGGTGTCGTCGTGGCCGAGGTGGACGAGAACCCGGATCTCTACGAGGAGGGGCACATCGCCGGCGCGGTGAAGCTGCACTGGCGGGACGACCTCCAGGACCCCGTTCGCCGCGATCTCGTCGACAGGGCCGATTTCGAGCGGCTGCTCGGCGAGCGGGGCATCGGCAACGACACGACAGTCGTGCTCTACGGCGACAAGAACAACTGGTTCGCCGCCTACGCCTACTGGTACCTGAAGATCTACGGCCATGCCGACGTCCGCATCCTCGACGGCGGCAGGCAGAAGTGGATCGACGAGGGCCGCGAGCTGACGACGGCGGCGCCCGCCGTCCGGCCCGCGACGTACACGGCGCAGGAGCGCGACGAGTCGATCCGCGTCTACCGCGACGACGTCCTGGCGGGGCTCGGCCGCGACGGGCGCACGCTCGTGGACGTGCGCAGCCCGCAGGAGTACGCGGGCGAGCTGCTCGCGCCGCCCGGATACGAGCAGGAGGGCGCCTCGCGCGGCGGCCACATCCCGACCGCGCAGTCCGTGCCGTGGGCTCAGGCCGTGCGCGACGACGGCACCTTCAAGCCGGCCGGCGAGCTGCGCGAGCTCTACGGCGGCAAGGGCGTGACGCCCGACAAGGAGGTGCTCGCCTACTGCCGCATCGGCGAGCGGAGCGCGCACACCTGGTTCGTGCTGCGAGAGCTGCTCGGCTACGAGAACGTCCGCAACTACGACGGCTCGTGGACCGAGTGGGGCAACCTCGTGGACGTGCCGATCGAGAAGGGGGCGTAGCTACCCGACGCCGCCCACGGCGCCGGCGCGCTGGATCACCACCTCGCGGATCTGCGCACTCGGGCTGAGGCGCAGACACATCCGCACCACCTCGGCGCAGTCCTCCGGCTGGATCATCTCCTGGCCCGGAAGACCGGTGAACTCGGCCATCGGCGTGTCGACGAAGCCGGGGCAGAGCGCGATCGCACGCACGCCGTCGGCCTCCAGATCGTCGCTCAGCGAGCGCGTGAGCGAGATCACGGCGGCCTTCGAGGCGGCGTAGATCGGCAGGATCGGCACCGGCGCCGTCCCGGCGATCGAGGCGAGGTTGACGATCCAGCCCCTCGTCGCGCGCAGGTGCGGGATCGCCGCCTGCGTCACGAGCACGAGGCCGCGGAGGTTGATGTTCAGCTGCCGGTCGATGTGGCGCAGCTGGGCGTCCTCCACCCTGGCGGCGATGCCGATCCCGGCCGAGTTGACGAGCACGTCGAGGCCGCCGTGCCGCTCGACGTGCTCGGCGACGACGCGCGCGCAGTCCTCCGGCTTCGACACGTCGCAGGCGACCGCCTCGGCGCCCAGCTCGGCCGCGGCGGCGGTGACCTTCTCGGCCGTGCGCGAGGCGAGCGTGAGCGCGAAGCCCTCCTCCTGCAGCATCCGCGCGATCGCGAGCCCGATCCCGGACGAGCCGCCGGTCACGAGGGCGGAGCGGGCCGGCGCAGACATGGCTCGACTATCTCAGAAAGCGCGGAGGAACCGCCGCCGGCGCGTGGAACCTGGCCGAGAACCCCACGCTCCTCCTCTCCCCTGCGACGGCCGGCCCACGCCCGGCCGTCGCGTATGTTGGGCCTGTGGCGGTGAAGCTGACCGACCTCACGCAGAGTGGGGGCTGCGCGGCGAAGTACTCGGCGGCGCGCCTGGAGGAGCTGCTGGGTGGGTTCGTGCCCGCCGAGGCCGCGAACCTCCTGGTCGGATTGGCGCCGGCGGACGATGCCGCCGTCTACCGGCTCGACGACGAGCGCGCGCTCGTGTTCACGCTCGACTTCTTTCCGCCGCTCGTCGACGATCCGGCCCTCTTCGGCCGCATCGCGGCGACGAACGCGCTCAACGACGTCTTCGCCATGGGCGGCGTGCCCTTGCTCGCGCTCTCGATCGCCGCCTTTCCCGAGAGCCTCCCGAACGAGACGCTGGCCGCGATCTTCGGCGCCGCCGACGAGCAGGTACGCGCGGCCGGCGGCATCCTCGCCGGCGGCCACACGCTCCGCGACGACGAGCCGAAATACGGGCTCGCGGTGGTCGGCACCGTCCACCCGGAGGGCTTCTGGTCGAAGGCCGGCGCGCGTCCGGGCGACGCCCTCTTCCTGACCAAGCCGCTCGGCACCGGCCTGCTCCTGCACGCGGC
This sequence comes from Gaiellaceae bacterium, assembly GCA_036276675.1. Taxonomy (GTDB): domain Bacteria; phylum Actinomycetota; class Thermoleophilia; order Gaiellales; family Gaiellaceae; genus Gaiellasilicea. The sequence goes on from DASUOK010000220.1 coordinate 15,054, forward strand.
GCGCCAGGGCCGCCGCGACGAGGCCGGGCTGGCGGAGGCGTACGCCGCGATGACGGAGCTGAACCGTGACGCGGCCGACGCGCTGCGCCCGTTCTCGCCGGGCGCCGTCACGGACGTGACCGGCTTCGGGCTGCTCGGGCACGCACACGAGGTCGCCGAGCGCAGCGGCGTGCACGTCGTGCTCGACGCGGCGGCGCTGCCGGCGCTGACGGGCGCGCTGGAGGCCGCCGCGGCCGGCATCCGCACGGGCGGCGACCGCCGCAACCGCGACTTCGCCGAGCCACACGTCGAGGCCGCGGGTGTGGCGGACGAGGTGCTCGCGCTGGCGTACGACCCGCAGACGGCCGGCGGGCTGCTCGTCTCGCTCCCGGCGGCGAAGGCCGCCGTCTTGCAGGCGGCGCTCACGGCGAGGGAGCTCCCCCTGTGGCGGATCGGCCGCGTCGAGCCGGGCGCGGGGGTCATGCTGGCCTAGGATGAGTCGCGTGGACACGGTGCTCTCCCGCGCCCGCCTGCGCGAGATCTCACCGTCGCGCTTCCTCCGGCTCTCGGCCGCGTCGGCGCTCTCGCTCTACCTGATCATCCTCACGGGCGCCGCCGTGCGGCTGACCGGCTCCGGGCTCGCGTGCGAGTCGTGGCCCGGCTGCCAGGAGGGAGCCTTCTTCCCCGCGGTGGGGAGCCACTCGGCGATCGAGTTCGGCAACCGCGTCTTCGCGCTCTTCCCGCTCGTGCTGACGCTGGTCGCATGGCTCGCGGCGCCGCGGACACCGGGGCTGCCGCGCTGGGTGACGTGGGTGGCAGCGGCGACCTTCCTCGGCACGCTCGCACAGGCGCCGCTCGGCCTGCTTACGATCCGGCTCGACCTGCACCCGCTGATGGTGATGACGCACTTCCTGCTCGCGCTGGTGGTGCTCGCCGGTGCGGTCGTGATCGCGGTCGAAGCGCTCGGCAACGCGCGCGGTCGCGTGCCCTCGCCGGTGCCGCCGTGGCTGCGCGTCGTCGGGCTCGTGCTCGTGGCCGCCTGCGGCGTGCTCGTCGTCACCGGGGCGCTCTCCACGGCCGCGGGGCCGCACCCCGGCGACAGCGCCGAGATCGACCGCTTCTGGAACCTGCTCGACGCCGTGCACCTCCACGTGCGGGCGACGGCGGTCTTCGGCCTCGGCTTCCTCGTGCTGCTCGGCTACCTCGCCTGGCAGCGGGCCCGCGTCGGGCTCCTCCTGCCCGCGGCGTTCGGCCTCGTCGTGCTGTTGCTGGTGCAGATGGCGGTGGGCGAGCTGCAGTGGCGGAACGAGCTCCCCTGGTGGCTCGTGCTGATCCACGTCGTCCTGGCCGGCGGCGTCTGGGCCTGGACGGTCGGCCTCGCGGCGGCGCTCTGGCGGACACCGGGCGGGGCTGCCCGCGCGTAGACTGGAGGCGTGGCCGGTAGTGAGCTGCGCATGCTCGGGAAGCCCGAGCTCGAGCGCCCCGTCCTCGTGGCCGCGTTCCGGGGCTGGAACGACGGCGGTCAGGGCGCGACGCTCGCGGCGGGGTATCTCGCCCGGCTCTGGAGCGCGGAGCGGTTCGCCGAGATCGATCCGGAGGGGTTCCTCGACTTCCAGACCGCCAGGCCGCAGGTCTCCCTCGACGAGGGCCTGACACGCCGGATCGACTGGCCGGAGAACGCCTTCTACCACGCCCACCTGCCGGGCTCGGACCGCGACGTCGTGCTGCTGCTGGGCGTCGAGCCGAACCTGCGGTGGCGCACGTTCTGCGGGCTCGTGCTCGACCTGGCGCACGAGCTCGGCGTGGAGCTCGTCGTGACGCTGGGGTCGCTCCTGGCGGACGTGCCGCACACGCGCGCCGCGCCGGTCACGGGCGCCGCCAGCGACCCGGATCTCGTCGCGAGCCTCGGCCTGCAGCACTCCCGCTACGAGGGGCCGACGGGCATCGTCGGCGTCCTCGGCGAGGCGTGCCGCACGCGGGGGCTTCCCGCGGCGAGCCTGTGGGCCGCCGTGCCCCACTACGTCTCCCAGGCACCGAGCCCGCGCGCGGCTCGCGCCCTCGCGGAGCGGCTGGGGACGCTGCTCGGCGTCGAGATCGACACGGTCGAGCTGGCCGAGGCCGAGGAGGCGTACTCGGAGCAGGTCACGGAGGCGGTGGCGAGCGACTCCGAGACGGCGGCCTACGTCGAGGAGCTCGAGCGGCG
>DASUOK010000221.1:0-13630 GCA_036276675.1 Gaiellaceae bacterium
GCCGGCCCGGATCGTCGGACCCCATCGTCAGACTGGGGGCGTGATCCGGCGCAAGGTCGTCGTTCAGGGACAGGTCCAGGGCGTCTTCTTCCGCGAGTCGATCCGCCGCCGCGCGACCACGGCCGGCGTCGCCGGGTCGGCCCGGAATCTCCCCGACGGCTCCCTCGAGGCCGTGCTCGAGGGCGAGCCCGAGGCGGTCGCCGGGGTGATCGCCTTCTGCCAGGACGGCCCGCGCGGAGCCCGGGTCGACTGGGTCGACGTCGCGAACGAGGAGCCCGAGGGGCTCGACGGCTTCTCGGTCGGCTAACCATCTAGCTCAGCCGCTTGAGCAGGCCGAGCGCACCCTGGTCCCACGGCACGCGGTGCGTCGTCCCGGCGAGGCCGACCCGGCCGCGGTTCTCGAGGTACCAGCTGTAGGTCTCGATCAGCGTCTGCGCATTCGAGAGCCGCGGGGCCCAACCGAGCAGCCGTTCCGCCTTCTCGGTCGAGACGAAGGAGTCCTTGTGCGCGGTCTTGTAGTGCCACTCCGCGAGCGGCGAGACCCGCAGCAGCTGGAGGGCTCGCAGGGCGAGCTCCGCCGGCCGTACGGGAACGGGCGTGAGCCGCGACGCCGAGCCGGCGTGCTCGATCAGGGCGCCGAGGTCCTCGGCGACGGTGCCGAACTCCGCGGCCCCCACGTTCAAGGCCTCACCAGGGGCCGCCGGCGCGTCGAAGGCACGGACGATCGCGTCCACGAGGTCCGCCACCGCCAGCAGCTGGTACCGGTTGGCCCCGTCGCCGAGCAGGTAGATGCGCCGTCCCTCACGCACCCAGTCGAAGAGGATCTCGAAGACGCCGAGCCGCTCGGGGCCGACGAACGTCTTCGGACGCACGATCACCGTCGGCAGGCCGCGGGCATGGAACGCCCGGCACACCTCCTCGGCCTCGATCTTCGACTCGCCGTAGGCGCCGACGCCGACCAGCGGGTCGTTCTCCCGGATGGGGTGCCGCTCGGGGACGCCGTAGACCGCCGTCGAGGAGACGAAGACGGCTCGGCGCACGCCCGCCTCCAGCGCAGCCGCGAGCACGGTCGCCGTGCCCTCGACGTTCACGGCCCGGATCGAGTCCCCGGAGGCCTGGATCGGGAGGGCCGCGGCTGCGTGGACGAGCACGTCCGCCCCGGCGACGAGCCGCCGAGCGGCGGCCGGGTCCCGCACGTCGCCGCGCAGCTCCTCGACCCCCGCCTCGAGCTGCGGGTCGTCGAGCGGGGCGAGGTCGAGCGACCGCACCTGCACGCCCTCGCGCAGCAGCCGCCGCGCGAGGTGCAGTCCGAGGAAGCCCGCCCCACCTGAGATCGCGACGACCACGGGCCTACGCTAGCGGCGTATGCTGAAGTGAGGATGACTGAGGAGACGCGGCTCAGCGAGCATCCGGTGGGGGCGATCGAGCGGCTCAACGGCGCCGTCGTGGTCCACCTCGTCGGCGAGCTGGACCTCTACAACGCCCCGGAGCTGCGGACGGCGCTGCTCGAGGTGTGCGCCGAGGAGCCCGAGCGACTCGTGGTCGATCTCGGCCGCGTCGACTTCGTCGACTCGACCGCGCTCGGCGTGCTGATCGAGGCCCGCACGAAGCTCGCCAACCGGCGCTCGTTCCTGCTCGCCGCCCCCGGGCGCGAGACGCACCGGGCGTTGCGGATCTCGGGGCTCGACCAGCACCTCTCCGTCCACGAGAGCGTCGACGACGCGCTCTCGACACCGGTGGCGTAGGACGAGCAATGCGGATCGCGATCGTCTCGGCCACGATCGCAGCTCTGCTCGCCGCGGGCGCGGCGCTCGCGCTCACGCCGCACGCGCAGCCCTCGGCGGCGCGAGCCGACGGGCTGCCGCGGTACGTCGACGGCTACGCGAAGTGGCCGAAGCTGAACCGGCGTGCGATCGTGGGCGGCTCCGCGGCGCACGTCGGGGTGAAGCAGGTGTACGCGAGCAAGCGCCGGCGCGGTGCCCGCTTCCCCCTGGGCACGATCGTCGTCAAGACGGCGACGCCGCGCGGGAAGCGGTGGCTGTCGCTCGTCGCGACGATGCGCCGGGTGCGGGGCACGCGCAACGGCGGCTGGCGCTGGGAGGAGTTCACGCGCACCTCGCCGCGGCAGCGCTTCACGCGCGTGGCGTTCCCGGAGTCGGGGTGCGCCGCCTGCCACGCGCAGGCCAAGGCGACCGACTACGTGTTCACGCGGCGCTGAGCCCGAGCAGCCGCTCGAGCGACGGCTCCAGCCCGAGCGAGTCGCGCAGCTCCTCGTAGGCGCGGCGCACGTCCGCCCCCGCGGGCCGCCCGCGTACGGCGCGGACGAGCACGTTCTTCGGCGTGTGCTCGAGCTCGACGAACTCGACGAGCTGGGTCCGGTACCCGGCGAGCTCGAGCAGCTGCGCCCGGAGCACGTCGGTCACGAGCGCGGCGAACCGCTCCTTCGCGAGCCCGTGCCGGAGGAGCGGCTCGAGCAGGCCGCTCTCGATCTGGCGGTAGGCCTCCTTCTGGCAGCAGGGCACGGCGAGGATCACGCTCGCCCGCCTGCGGACGGCCTGCGCGAGCGCCTCGTCGGTCGCGGTGTCGCAGGCGTGCAGGCTGACGACGAGATCGACGTCGCCCGCAGCGTCGAAGCCGGCGATCTCGCCACGCTCGAAGCGGAGGCCGCGACTGCCGAGCCGGCGGGCGAGTGCCGAGCACTCGGCGACCACGTCCTCCTTCACGTCGAGCCCGACGAGCTCGACCTCCCGGCCGCGGAGCACGGTCAGCAGGTGGTGGAGGGCGAAGGTGAGGTACGACCTGCCGCTGCCGAAATCGACGACGCGCAGCGTGCCCTCGGGCGGGAGCGCCGGCAGGACGTCGTCGACCAGCTCGAGGAAGCGGTTGACCTGCCGGAACTTGTCGTACCGGCTCTTGCGGACCTGACCGGTGGGCGTCATCACGCCGAGCTCGATGAGGAACGGCACCGGCGTCCCCTCCTCGAGCAGGTAGCGCTTGCGCCGGTCGTGCGCGCGCTCCGCCCGCGGTCGCGTCGGCGGGCGGCGGAGCACCTTTTCCCCCAGCACCTGCCAGTCGGCCTCGGTGCTCTGGAGCAAGCCCTGGCGGTAGTCGGCCAGCAGGACGCCGAGGCGCTCCCGGGCCCGCTGCGGCGGCAGGTTCTCGTGCAGCGCCCGGTCGGGGAGGTGCGTCGTGAAGCGGTAGGCGAGGTCGCTACGAAGCTCGACGGGCTCCACCGTCACCTTCGCGGGCAGCTCCCGAGACCGCGGCTTCGAGAACACGGCGCGCGTGAGACCCGCCCCGTCGATGAGGTCGTTGACGAGGTCGTCGGGAGCGGCCATTGCTCAATGATGGCCGCAGCGGACACGGCCGGGGGCTGGCCCCGGACCGGTCCGGCAGAGCGGTGGCTCAAAGGCCGTAGGCCTCGAGCAGCTTCAGCCACACCTCGCTCCGCGTCGGGAACGACGGCACAGCGTGCCAGAGGGTGTCGAGCGGCACCTCGCCGACGACGGCGATCGTGGCCGCGTGCAGCCACTCCGCCACCTCGGGGCCGGTGAAGGTCGCGCCCGCGAGGACACGGCGGTCCTCGTCCACGACCAGGCGCGACGTCCCGGCGGCGCCGGCGCCCGTGAAGGCGCCGCCGGCCGAGCCGGCCGTGTCGACGTCGACGGCACGGACGGTCAGCCCTGCCTCCCGGGCGGTGACGAGCGTGTGGCCGACGGCGGCCACCTGCGGCTCCGTGAAGATCACCCGCGGCGAGAGCGCGCCGTCGGAGCGCACGCGCACGTCGCGGCCGAGGATCGCGTCGGCTGCGAGCCGCGCCTGGTACTTGCCCATGTGCGTGAGCGGCGCCCGCGCGTTGACGTCGCCCACCGCCCAGAGCCAGTCGTGCCGCACGGACCGGAGGTCGTCGCCGACCTCGACGGCGTCCCCGGGCTCGAGGCCGACGGACTCGAGGCCGATCCCGCTCGTCGCCGGACGCCGGCCGACTGCGACGAGCAGCTCGTCGCCGCTTGCGCGCGAGCCGTCGTCGAGCTCCACGGTGACGTCTCCCTCACGCCGCACCGCCACCGCGCGCACGCCGGTGCGGACCGTCGCTCCGAGGGCCCGCAGCCCCTCGGCCACCTGCTCGCCCGCGAACGGCTCCTCCCGCACGAGCAGCCGCTCGGCGCCCTCGAGCACCGTCACGTCGGCGCCCAGGGAGGCCCACGCCTGGGCCAGCTCGACCCCGGCCACGCCGCCGCCGAGCACGAGCAGCCGCCCGGGTACCGAGCTCGCGTTGGTGCCTTCGCGGTTCGTCCACACCGCCGCTTCGGCCAGCCCGGGCAGCGGCGGCAGCAGCGGGCCGGTTCCCGTCGCGAGCACGACGGCCCGCCGCGCGACGAGCACGTCGCCGCCGACCGCGACGCGCCGCTCGCCGTCGAGCCGGCCGGCACCGCGCACCAGGCTGACGCCGCGCTGCTCCAGCCACGGCAGCTGCGCCGCGTCGTCGAGCCCGTACACGATCTCGTCACGACGGCGCAGCACTGCGGGCACGTCGAGCGACCCTGCTCCGACCCCCGGGGTGCGTTCCGCCTCGGCGGCGACCTGCGCCGGCCGCAGCAGCGCCTTCGACGGCATGCACGCGTAGTACGAGCACTCGCCGCCGACGAGGTGCGCCTCGACGATCGCCACCTCGAGGCCCGCCTCGCCGAGGCGTCCCGCCGCCGTCTCGCCCGCCGGGCCGGCGCCGAGGACGACGACGTCGAACGAGCGCTCCACGCCGCCAGCTTCTCACACGGCTACGCCGTCGCCGACCCCTCCTCCGCCCGCTCCCGGCGGTCGTCGATGAACCAGGCGCCGAGCGTGGCCGCGACGGTCGCGACCACACCGATGCCGAGGACGAAGCCGCCGATCATCGCGAGGCGGCCGCCGACGCTCGCCGGGACCGGGTCGGCCTGCTGCCCGAAGACGGTGGCCGCAGCCCAGAGCAGCGCGTCGCCGAAGGACTCGAACGCGCCGTCGTCGCGGTCGCGCTCGAAGAGGTACGCGAGCTCCGCGATCGCCACCACGACCACCGAGGAGACGCCCGCGACGTAGCCGAGGCGGGAGCGCGCGACACGGCGCGCGGTCCCGATCGAGCGGTAGGAAGCCGACGCGACGCGCGCCGCCGGCAGGGCGCGCCCGAGCCGGAGCAGCCGGAGGAACTTGAAGAACCGCAGCGTCGGCACCGCCAGCGTGAACACCTGGAACCAGTTCTCGCCGACGAACCGGAGCCGACTGGGCGCGAGCCAGAGACGGAGCAGGAACTCGGCGAGGAAGACGGCCCAGATCGCCCAGCCGACCGCGCGGACCGTCGCGGCGGTGTCCGGGCTCAGCTCGACGGCGATCTCGTAGCCGACGAGGAGCGCGAACACGACGCCGAGCCACGCCATGAAGGGGTCGAGGCGCTCTACGAGCAGTTCGAGGCGCGCGTGGCGAACGTCCGTCGCGGAAGCGGTCACGACGGGAGGGTTCCCGTCCGGACGCACGCGGAATCTGGAGAACATGCACGCACGCCTCTCGCGCCGGGCGATTCGCGCCGCCGACGTGGCCCTCGTTCTCTGGCTCGCGCTGTGGATCGCCCTCGCGGTGCTCGTCCACCGTGATCTGCGCCACCTGTCCGAGCTCAGCGACGCGGCGATCGCCGCCGGCGAGGCGCTGACGACGACGGCGGACGCGCTGAACGTCGTCGCCGGCATCCCGTTCGTCGGCGGCTCGATCCCGGACCTCGAGGACCAGGTGCGGAGCGCAGCGCGCCGGACGACGGTCGCCGGCCGCCAGAGCCGTGACGACCTCGAGACCTACGCGACCGCGATCACCCTCGCGATCGCCACCGGGCCGACGCTGCCGCTGCTCCTCTTCTACCTGCCGTTGCGGCTCCGCTGGCGCCGCGACCGCCGCGCCGTCGCTGCCGCGATCGCAGCCGGGCGCGCCGACGTGCGTCACTTCCTCGCGCGTCGCGCCCTCACGCACGCCGACTACGCGACCTTCAGCCGCAACACGGAGGACGGCGAGCCGAGGCCGGAGGACATCGATGCGCTCGCCCAGCGCGAGCTGAGACGACTCGGCCTCGAACGTGGATCGACTGCGGGCTGAGCCGCCCGCCGGCGCGTCGCGCTGGCCGCGCCTGCTGATCCGCCTCCGCTTCGCGATCGTCGCGGCCTGGCTCGCCGTCGCCGCGGCCGCGCTCGTCTACCTGCCGAGCCTCGCGGGCGCGGGCAGCACCTCGCTCGGAGGCCTCGTCGCCGCCGATGCCGAGGCCGTTGAGGCCGAGCGCCGCTCGCTCGAGGCCTTCCCGTTCCCGCTCCTGTCGCGCACCTTCGTCGTCCAGCGCGACGCCGGCGGGCTCAGCACCGGTGAGCAGGCGCGGATCGCGGAGCGCGCCCTGCGGATCAACGAGCGCCGCGACCCGCTGCTGGCAACGGTCGTGTTCGCGCTGCCGGTGACGAACGCGGCCGGCTTCTTCCCCGGGTCGCGCGAGCGGGGGACGACCGCGCTGACGTACCTCTTCTACCGGCCGGACGCGAGCCTCTACGCCCGGAGGGCGCTCGCGCAGACGTATGCGGAGCGGATCGAGCGCGCAGGCGATCCCGTCGCCGGCGTCACGGGCGCGGTTCCGGCCCGGCTCGCACAGTGGGAGGCGATCGAGGACGCGTTGCCACTCGTCGAGCTCGCCACCGTCGCCTTCATCCTCGTGCTGCTGGCGCTCACGTTCCGCACACCGGTCGTGCCGGTCGTCGTGCTCGCGGCCGCCGGGCTCACCTACGTCCTCGCCAGCCGCTCGGTCGCGGCGCTCGGGGACGTCGCGGGATCCACGGTGCCGCGGGAAGTGGAGCCCGTGCTCGTGGTGCTCCTGCTCGGGGTCGTCACCGACTACTCGATCTTCTTCGTCACGAGCTTCCGCCGCCGGCTCGAGGAGGGGTACGACTCCCGCTCCGCCGCGGAGGCGAGCGTGCGCCTCAACGGACACGTCGTCGCCGTCGCCGGCCTCATCGTCGCGCTCGGGGCGGCTGCGCTCGTGGTCGGCCGGCTCGAGTTCTTCCGCACACTCGGCCCCGCCGCCGGGCTGACCGTCGCGATCGCGCTCGCCGTCTCGCTGACGTTCGTCCCCGCCGTGCTCGCGATCGGCGGCAGCGCGCTCTTCTGGCCCTGGCGCTACCAGCCGGGGGCGGAGCGGCGCCAGCGACGGCTGCCGCGACTGGCCACGAACCGGCTCGTCGCCGGCCTGGTCGCCGCCGTCGTGATCGCGGGCCTGCTCGCCGCCACCGCGCCCGCGCTCGACCAGCGGCTCGGCTTCACGCTCGTGCGCGGCCTGCCGGACACGAGCGAGACCGAGCGCGCCTACCGCACCGCGGCACGCGGCTTCGCGCCGGGAGTGCTCTCGCCGCTGCTCGTGCTGGTGGAGGGTCGCGGCCTCGATGAGCGGCGGCAGGCGCTCGTCGAGCTCCAGCGCCGCCTCGCGGAGCGGCCCGGCGTCGCCGGCGTGGTCGGACCGCGTCAGCTGCCGCCGCAGGTCGGGCTGAACGCGTTCGTCGCCCCGGACGGTGCCGCCGCCCGCTTCGTCGTCATCCTCGAGAACGAGCCGCTCTCGGCGCCGGCGCTCGACGACCTCGAAGCACTCCAGCGCGCGGCTCCGCGCCTGCTCGATCAGGTGGGGCTCGACGACGCGACCGTCGCGTTCGCCGGGGACACCGCGCTCGCGCACGAGACGGTGTCGCGGATCCGGGGCGACACCGCCCGGATCGCGGCTGCGGCGCTCCTCGTCAACTTCGGCCTGCTGGCGCTCTTCCTGCGGGCCCTCGTCGCGCCGTTGTACCTGCTGGTCTCCTCCGCGCTCGCGCTCGGCGCGGCGCTCGGCCTGACGAACCTCTTCTTCGGCAACGCGCTCGACAAGGTGGACATCACCTACTACGTGCCGTTCACGGCCGCCGTGCTGCTGCTCTCGCTCGGCTCGGACTACAACGTCTTCGTCGTCGGCCGGATCTGGCAGGCGGCGCGCGACCGGCCGATCCGTGACGCCGTCGCCGTCGCGGTGCCGGCTGCGTCCCGGGCGGTGTCGATCGCGGCCGTCGCCCTGGCGGGCAGCTTCGCGATGCTCGCCTTCGTGCCCCTGCAGCCGTTTCGCGAGCTCGCCTTCGTGATGGCGGTCGGGATCCTGCTCGACGCGTTCGTCGTGCGCTCGCTGCTCGTGCCGGCGCTCGTCCTGCTCGTCGGCGAGCGCAGCTGGTGGCCGTCCCGGCGCGTGCCGGCCGTGGACTAAATGGTTGATGCCACGATCCGGCGTGTGCGGATGCGCGAGCCGGCGTGTCTGGGCCGCTCCCGGCCTGCCGGAGCGGGCGAGCCCGCTCCGCCAGGCCGTCCGCTGCGTGCGCTCAGCCCCTCACCGATGCCACCAGCATCGGCGAGCGCCTGATCACACGCCCCAGAGCGACCAGCTCGCGCCTCGCGCGAGACCGCCTCGTGGCAGCAACCATCTAAGCGGCGCGGAAGCGGCGCAGCCGCAGGGAGTTCGAGACGACGAAGACGCTGGAGAGCGCCATCGCGCCGCCGGCGATGAGCGGGTTCAGGAGCCCGGCCGCCGCGAGCGGGAGCGCCGCGACGTTGTAGGCGAACGCCCAGAAGAGATTCCCCTTGATCGTCGCGAGCGTGCGACGCGAGAGCCGGATCGCGTCGGCCGCAGCCCGCAGGTCGCCGGAGACGAGCGTGAGGTCGCTCGCCTCGATCGCGACGTCCGTGCCGGTGCCGATCGCGAGCCCGAGGTCGGCCTGCGCGAGCGCCGGCGCGTCGTTGACGCCGTCGCCGACCATCGCCACGACGCGGCCGTCCGCCTGCAGCCGGCGCACGACGTCCGCCTTCCCCGCCGGCAATACCTCCGCGACGACCTCCTCGATCCCGGCCTCCGCGGCGATCGCCTGCGCGGTCTGCTCGTTGTCCCCGGTGAGCAGGACCGGGTGCAGGCCGAGCCCGCGCAGACGCTCGACCGCCTCACGGCTGGTCGGCTTGAGCCCATCGGAGACGACGAAGGCCGCGCGCGCCTCGCCGTCCCAGGCGGCGACGATCGCGGTCCGCCCCGCGCGCTCGGCGCGGGCCTGCGCGTCAGCGAGCTCCGGCGGCAGCGAGATCCCCCACTCGGCGAGGAGCGACGCACGCCCGGCGACGACGGCGTGCCCGTCGACGACGCCCTCCACACCGAGCCCCTCCCGGTTGCGGAAGGCCTCCGGCACCGGCAGTCCGGTCCCGGCGGCGGCGGCGATCGCGCGCCCGACGGGATGCTCGGAGGCGGCCTCGAGCGCGCCGACGAGCCGGAGCGCCTCGCCGCGGTCGACCCCGCTCGCGGGCACGACCTCGGCGAGCGCCATCTTGCCGGTGGTCACGGTGCCGGTCTTGTCGAGCACGATCGTGTCCACGCGCCGCGTCGACTCCAGCATCTCCGGCCCCCGGATCAGGATCCCGAGCTGCGCACCCCGCCCCGTGCCGACGAGCAGCGCCGTCGGCGTCGCGAGCCCGAGCGCGCACGGGCAGGCGATGATCAGCACCGCGACGGCGGCCGCGAACGCGAACGCGCTGCCCGCGCCGGCGCCGAGCCAGAACCCGAGCGTCGCCACGGCCAAGGCGATCACGATCGGGACGAAGACGCCCGAGACGCGGTCGGCGAGCCGCTGCACGGGCGCCTTGCCCGACTGGGCCTCCGTGACGAGGCGCGCGATCTGCGCGAGGGCGGTGTCGGCCCCGACGCCCGTCGCGCGTACGACCAGCCGTCCGCCGACGTTGATCGTCGCGCCGAAGACGGCGTCGTCCGGCTCGACCTCGACGGGGACGCTCTCGCCGGTCAGCAGCGACTTGTCGACGGCGGACGCGCCCTCCTCGACCACCCCGTCGGTGGCGATCTTCTCGCCCGGCCGCACGACGAAGCGGTCGCCGACGCGAAGCTCGTCTGTCGGAATGCGGCGCTCGACGCCGTCCTCGCCGAGGATCGTGACCTCCTTCGCGCCGAGCTCGAGCAGGGCGCGCAGAGCCGCTCCGGCCTGGCGCTTCGCCCGCACCTCGAAGTAGCGCCCGGCGAGGATGAACACGATCACGACGGCGGCGACCTCGAGGTAGATCTCGCCCGCGCTCTCGCTGCGGTCGAGCACGAGATCGAAGGGCATCCGCATCCCTGGCTCGCCGGCGCCGAGGAAGAACAGCGCCACCACCGACCAGCCCCAGGCGGCGAGCGTACCGACGGAGATGAGCGTGTCCATCGTCGCGGTCCCGTGCCGCAGGTTGAGCCACGCGGCGCGGTGGAACGGCCAGCCGCCCCAGAGGACGACGGGCGTCGCGAGCTGGAGCGAGAGCCACTGCCAGTAGTCGAACTGGAGCGGCTCGACCATCGCGAGGAGCAGCACGGGCACCGAGAGCGCGGCCGAGACGAGCAGCCGGCGGCGCAGCGGCAGCGAGGGATCCTCGGCCTCCGCCTCCAGCCGCGCCGCACCAGGCGCAGGCGCAGGCGCCGGCGCCGGCAGCCGCGCGTGGTAGCCGGCCGCCTCGACCGCAGCGACGACCTGGTCGGGCGAGACGACGCCCGGGTCGTAGCTCACGGCGGCGTTCTCGGTCGCGTAGTTGACGGTCGCGTCGACGCCGTCGAGCTTGTTCAGCCGCTTCTCGATCCGGTTCGCGCACGACGCGCACGTCATCCCCTCGATCGGCAGCTCGAGCCGCTCGGGCGCCGGGGCGCTCATCGCCTCACCTCGACCGCGAAGCGAGCCGTCCGCACCGCGCCCTCGTCCCGGAACTGGAGGAAGAGCGCGTAGCGACCCGGCTCGGCGAGCTCGGCGTCGAACGCGACCGTCGAGCCGGCCGTGCTCTCGATTGGGTGGACGTGGAGGTACGCCAGATCGTCCTCGCGGATGGCGACGAGGTGACCGCTCGCGCCGAGGTACGGCTCCGGCACGACGGGGTCACCGTCGCGCGTCAGCCCGAACGTGAGCGTCGCCTCGGTGCCCGCGCGCAGGTCGCCGGCGGCGAGCGCGATCCGGTAGCCGGCCGCCGCGGCGACGTCGTCGGGCGCGGCGAGCGCCCGCGGCGCGAACGCGCCCGGCACGACCAGATCACGGCCGAGAACGATCTTCTCGCCGCCGAGCTCGAAGTCGGCGTAGGCCCGCCAGACCCCCGGCTCCGGGAGCGTCACGTCGGCGACGAAGCCCTCGCCGACCCGCTCGGGATGCAGGTGGAGGTAGCCGGTCAGGTCCCGCCGGACGAGGATCAGGTGGAGCGGCGGCTCGTCGTGCGTCTCGTCGAGCTCGGTCACGGGCCCGCCGTCGTCGCCGACGAGCCGGAGCTCGACTCGCGCGGGCTCGCCCGCGGCGAGCGCCGTCGGCGCCAGCACGAGCCTCACGCCGCCGGCGACGTCGGACAGGCCGTTCGGGACGGCACCGGGGCCGGCTGTGGCGCCGTGGCCGTCCTCGGCCGCCTCGGCGACGGTGATGCCGCTCGTGCGACCCAGGAGGGTGGCAGCGGCCGCCACGACCGCGAGCGCGACGGCGAACAGCGCGAGTCGCGCCGCCGCGGGCACTACGCCGCCTCGTAGCCCGCTTCGCGAATCGCGGCGCGCACGTCCTCGTCGGACACACCCTCGCCACGCACGACCACGAGCTTCGTCTCGAGGTCGACGTCGACGCCTTCGACCCCGTCGACCTCGGTCACCTCCTCGGTCACCGCAGCCTCGCAGTGCCCGCAGCTCAGGCCGGGAACCGTGTACGTGAGCTGCTCCATGGGGCGAGCCTAGCATACCCACCCCCGGTATGCTACGGTCGACCGATGGAGACAGAGACCAGAGGGTACTCGGCCGAGAAGGACGCACTTCTCAAGCGGCTCGCGCGCATCGAGGGCCAGGTGCGAGGGATCGCCAAGATGGTCGACGAGGAGCGCTACTGCATCGACGTGCTGACGCAGATCAGCGCCGCGCAGAAGGCGCTCGACGCGGTGGCGCTCGGCATGCTCGACGACCACGTCCGCCACTGCGTGCTCGGCAGCTCGGGCCCGACGCAGGCGGAGCGGACGGACGAGCTGATGGCCGCGGTCGGGCGCCTCGTCAAGTCGTGAGCGAGCGCGCCCACGAGGTCGGCCACGGCACGCCCGCGGCCCCGCACGCCGAGCAGTCGCTCAACCGCATCGCGTTCTCCGCCACGCTCCACTGCCTCAGCGGCTGCGCCGTCGGCGAGGTGCTCGGCATGGTGATCGGCACGGCGCTCGGCTGGAGCGACTGGCAGACGATCGTGCTCGCCGTCGCGCTCGCCTTCTTCTTCGGCTACTCGTTCACGATGGTGCCGCTCCTGCGCAGCGGGCTCGTGCTCTCGACGGCGATCCCGATCGCGCTCGCGGCGGACACGATCTCGATCACGATCATGGAGATCGTCGACAACGCGATCCTGCTGGCGATTCCCGGCGCGATGGACGCCGGGCTCGGGGACCTGCGCTTCTGGGGCAGCCTCGCCTTCGCGCTCGTCGTCGCCGGCGCCGCCGCCTACCCCGTCAACCGCTGGCTGATCGCCCGCGGCCGCGGCCACGCCGTCGTGCACGGGCACCACTAGCGACCTCAGGCGGGCAGCGTCCCCGGGTGCCCCGAGGGGCGGCCGAGCTTCTGGCGCAGCTGGCCCCTGGCGATGCCGGCGCCGCCGCGGAGGATCGGCCGGAGCGACGAGCCGAAGTGCTGCTTGATCACGGCCCGCGCCTTGTCCCGGTCGTGGAACGCCTCCGTGAGGAGCCTCGGGTCGTTGAAGTTCTCGAAGAAGAGATCGGCCAGCCGTTGTTGCGGGCTGTCGTTCCCCGGCCGTGCGTCGCTGCCGTACTGCGCGATCAGGATGTCGCGCCCTGCAGGCGTGAGCGGCTCGAGCAGGGTGTTGTTGAACTGCTCGATGAAGCGGTGCCGCTCCCAGAACCGCTCGTGCGCCGACCGCATCCACGCCGCGTCGAACGGGGCCTCGCCGCGCTCGACGATCGCGTCGACGAACGTCCGCACCATCTTGTTGCCGTTGTTCGCGCCCTGGCCGCCGATCGGGTCGAGCGAGTGCGCGGTGTCGCCGACGGCCATGACGTTCCGCCCCGATGGCAGCGTCCCCACGACCTGGCGCACCTCCGGTGTGAACTGCCCCGCGAGCCACGCGTTCTCGTCCGCCGGGACGCCGTCCTTGAAGGTCTCGTAGTCCCACGGCATGTACTCGCGGATCAGCTCGAGCTTCGTCCGCAGCAGCTCCTCCGCGCTGCGGCACTCGCGGAAGCGGTCGAAGGGCCCGCCCGCTTTCGCCTCGGTGAGCATGCCCCAGCACGGCTGCTTGCCCTTCGAGTACCACGGCACCCAGAACGCCTCGCCGTACTCGGCGAAGAAGTTGAACTTCACGGGCGTGACCCACGGCGCGTAGGGCAGCTGCATCGGCACTCCGGTGACGCACACCATCGCGAGGAAGCGCTGCGGCTCCCGGTACGTCGAGCGCTCCTCGTCGCGGGGGAACAGCCCGGTGATCTCGCCCCGGCCCGCGGCGACGAGGACGAGGTCGTTCGCCTTCGCGATCTCCTCCAGCCGGTCGATGCCGACCTCCTCGATCTCGATCCGCCCGCCGCGCTGCTCGAGCTCGCC
>DASUOK010000222.1:0-2340 GCA_036276675.1 Gaiellaceae bacterium
GTTCAGCAGCAGGTCGCCGGCGCTCGGGCCGGTGATCAGGCTGATCGCGCTCGACCAGAGCGCCGCGGCGCCGAGGGTGAGCGCGAGCTGGAAGGCGCCGCCCGTCCAGTAGCCGTCCCAGAAGTAGTCGTCGTGGATCACCTGCGGCGCGATGCACTCGAGGTTGGGGTGGCCGAGGTGCATCAGCTGCCACTGCACGAGCCCGCCGTAGCTGCGGCCCCATGTGCCGATGCGGCCGTTGCACCACGGCTCGGCGGCCGCCCAAGTCAGCGTGTCCTGCGCGTCGGCGCCGTCGCGCGTCCACGCCTCGAAGACGCCCTCCGACTCGTAGCGGCCGCGGACGTCGAGGACGGCGGCGGCGTAGCCGCGCTGCGCGAACCAGACGCCCCAGCCGACGAAGCGCTCGCGCGTCGACTCGTACGGCGTCCACTGCACGAGCGTCGGGTGCGGGCCGCCGCCGAGCGGCAGGTAGACGTCCGCGGAGAGCGTGATTCCGTCGCGCATCGGCACGCGCCAGTCGTGCAGCAACCGGACGTCGTGCAGCGTCACCCGACCAGAGCAGGCGACTCCGGCAGCGGCGTGCCGGCGAAGTGACAGGCGGCGCCGTGGTCGGGGCCGTCGTCGTGCGGGACGAGCTGCGGCTCGACCTCGGCGCAGATCGGCTGCGCGATCGGGCAGCGCGTGCGGAACCGGCAGCCCGAGGGCGGGTTGATCGGGCTCGGCACGTCGCCCGTGAGGATCACGCGCCGCTGCTTGCGGCCCGGCACCGGCTCCGGGTTCGCCGAGAGCAGCGCCATCGTGTACGGGTGCAGCGGCCGCCGGAAGAGGTCCTCGGAGGAGGCCAGCTCGACGATCTTGCCGAGGTACATGACCGCGATCCGGTCGGAGATGTAGCCGACGACCGCAAGGTCGTGGGCGACGAAGAGATAGGTGAGGTTGAACTCCTGCTTCAGTTCGACGAGCAGATTCAGGACCTGCGACTGGATCGAGACGTCGAGGGCGGAGACGGGCTCGTCGGCGACGATGAACTTCGGCTGCAGCACGAGCGCGCGGGCGAGGCCGATCCGCTGGCGCTGGCCGCCGCTGAACATGTGCGGGTAGCGGTCGGCCGCCTCCCTGCTGAGGCCGACGCGCTCGAGCACCTCGTAGACGACCTCGTCGCGGCTCTTCCGGTGCAGGCCGTGGATGCGCAGGCCCTCGCCGACGAGGTCGCGCACCTTCATGCGCGGGTCGAGCGAGCCGACCGAGTCCTGGAAGACGATCTGCATGTGGCGCCGCATCGTCTTCAGGCCGCGATGGCCGAGGCCGCGCACGTCGACGCCGTCGAACTCGATCTCGCCCGCGGTGGGCTCGAGCAGGCGCAGCAGCGTGCGGCCGAGCGTCGACTTGCCGCAGCCCGACTCGCCCACGAGGCCGACGGTCTCGCCGCGGAAGACGTCGAGGTCGACGCCGTCGACGGCCTGCAGCTGGCCGACCGTGCGCTTGAAGAAGCCCTTGCGCACCGGGAAGTGCTTCTTCACGCCGCGCGCCTGGAGGAGGACGTCGGCCGGGGTGTACGACGACTCCGGCTGCACGGCGCGACCCATCTCGGTGCTCACGCGACCACCTGACGCACGCGCGGCACGCGGCGGCCGTGCTCGCAGAGCCAGCAGGCCGACTCCTGCGGCGGCACGGGCAAGAGCGGCGGGTCCGCGACGAGGCACTTGTCGAAGGCGTAGTCGCAGCGGGGCGCGAAGCGGCAGCCGGCGGGCCACTCGAGCGGGTTCGGCACCGTGCCGCGGATCGCCTTCAGCTTGTCGGTGTAGCGCATCCCGAGCAGCGGGATCGACTCGAGCAGCGCCTCCGTGTAGGGGTGCTGCGGGCTCGAGAAGATCTCCCCGACCGGCCCGCGCTCGACGACGCGGCCCGCGTACATGACGGCGACCTCGTCCACCATCTCGGCGACGACGCCGAGGTCGTGGGTGATCAGCATGATCGCCATCCCGAGGCGCTCGCGCAGCTCCTTCATCAGCTCCAGGATCTGCGCCTGCACCGTCACGTCGAGCGCGGTCGTCGGCTCGTCCGCGATCAGCAGCTTCGGGTCGGAGCTGAGCGCCATGGCGATCATCACGCGCTGGCGCATGCCGCCGGACATCTGGTGGGGGTGGTCGTTCACGCGGCGCTCGGCGGAGGGGATGCCGACGAGCCGCATCAGCTCGACGGCCCGCGCGGTGGCGTCGCGCTTGCCCAGCCCCTGGTGCAGGCGCACGGCCTCCGCGATCTGGTTGCCGACCGTGAAGACCGGGTTCAGCGAGGTCATCGGCTCCTGGAAGATCATCGCGATGTCGTTGCCGCGGATCC
>DASUOK010000223.1:0-2187 GCA_036276675.1 Gaiellaceae bacterium
GCACGACTGCTCGGCATCCCCGCGGCGCTGACGGAGGCCGACGCGCACCTCGGGCTCGCGAACCGGCTCGCGGCGCCGTTCGCCCGCCGGGTGTTCCTCGCGTATGCGATCGCGGGCCTCGGGCCGCCCAAGTACCGCGTCACGGGCAGGCCGGTGCCGCGCGCACACCTCGGCGTCGCGCAGGCGGAGGGGCGGAAACGGCTCGGCCTCCCCGGCGATCGGCCCGTGATCGCGATCTTCGGCGCGCTCGCCGGTGCGCGCAGCCTCAACGAGTTCGCGGTCGCGACCTACGGCTCCTCCGGGCCTGCCGTCCTGCACGTGTCCGGCCGGCGCGACTACGAGGCGCTGCGCCCGCGCGTCACGCGCGACGACTACGTGCTCCTCGCGTCGACCGACGACTTCGGCGCCGCGCTCGCCGCGCCCGCCCTGGCGGTCTCGCGCGCCGGCGGCACCGTCTGGGAGCTCGCAGCCGCCGGGACGCCGTCGATCCTCGTCCCGTACCCCCACGCGACGGGCGACCACCAGACGCTGAACGCGCGCCACTTCGAGCGCGGCGGGGGCGCGCTCGTCGTCCCTGAGCCCGAGCTCGACCGCGTGCCCGCGCTCGTCGACGAGCTGCTGTCGGACGCCGTGCGGCTCAGGGCCATGCGCGAGGCGATGCTGGCGATGGCGCGGCCGGGCGCGGCCGAGGAGATCGCGGAGGAGTTGATCGCGCTTGCACGCGGGTGACGTCGTCGGGCGGCCGCGCCCGCTCGCCGGTCGCCGGATCTGGTTCGTCGGCATCGGCGGCGCGGGCCTCTCCGCGTATGCGTTTCTCGCCAGCGCCTGGGGCGCGGAGGTGGGGGGTTGGGATCGCGTCGAGACCCCCTACCTGCGGTTGCTCGACGGTCTCGAGGTCGAGCTCGGGCCCGAGCCGGTGCTGCGGGAGGGGTGGGAGACGGTCGTCTCGACGGCGTACTCGGGTCAGGTCGTCGGCCGGCCTCGGGCCGAGCTCCTCGCCGAGCTCGTCTCGCTCGCTCCGGCGATCGTCGTCTCGGGCGCGCACGGCAAGACGACGACCAGTGGGATGATCGCGTTCGCGCTCCGTGAGACCGGCGGGGACCCGAGCTGGCTCATCGGCGGCGACATCCCACAGCTCGGCGGCAACGCCGGCGTGGGAGGTGGCTGGCTCGTCGTCGAGGGCGACGAGTCCGACCGCACCGTGTCGGCGCTCCGGCCCGAGATCGCGGTCGTCACCAACGTCGAGCTCGACCACCACGCGACGTTTGCGTCGGCGGCCGAGGTGCGAGAGCTCTTCGAGTCGTGGCTCGCACTGGCGCCGCACGCCGTCCGCGGCTGGGAGCTCGAGCCCGTGGAGATCGAGCTCGCCGTGCCGGGCCGGCACAATCGCCGAAACGCGGCCGTCGCGCTCGCGGCGCTGGAGCTGGCCGGGGTGCCGCGTGGGGAGGCGCAGGAGGCTCTCTCGCGCTTCGGCGGCGCCGGCCGCCGGTTCCAGCCCGTCGGCGAGGCGGGCGGCGTCGTTGTCGTCGACGACTACGCGCATCATCCCTCCGAGGTCGCCGCGACGATCGCGGCGGCGCGCGAGCGCACCGGCGGCCGCGTCCTCGTCCTCTTCCAGCCGCACCTCTACTCACGCACGCGGCACCTCGCGCACGAGTTCGGGCAGGCGCTTTCGGCGGCGGATGCCGTCTGCGTGACCGAGATCTACGGCGCCCGCGAGGAGCCGGTGGCGGGGGTGACCGGCAAGCTCGTGGTCGAGGCGCTGCGCCCAGGCCTGCGCACAGGGTGGGCGCCGGAGGTCGAGCGGGCGGCGGCGCTCGTCGCGTCGTGGGCGCGGCCCGGCGATCTCGTGCTCACCCTCGGCGCCGGAAATGTCGACCGCGCCGCGCCGTTGATCCTCGAGGCGCTGTCGTGATCGAGCTCCAGGAGGGCGTGCCGCTCGCACGGCTGACGACCATCGGGACCGGCGGGCCGGCGACGGCGTTCGCGAAGCCGTCGACGCTCGCCGACTTGGAGCAGGCACTCGCCTGGGCGGCCGAGCGGGATCTCGCCGTCGTCACCGTCGGGCTCGGGTCGAACCTGCTGGGCGCCGACGAGGGAGTGGACGCCCTCGTGCTGCGGCTCGCGGGGGAGCTCGCAGCGGTCGAGGCCGGGGAGGGGGCGCTCGTCGCCGGCGGCGGCGCGACG
>DASUOK010000224.1:0-11270 GCA_036276675.1 Gaiellaceae bacterium
ACGGTCGACGAGGTCGCCGCGGCGGGCGTGAGCGCACGCGGCCGGATCGGCTCCGAGAGCCCGCTCGAGGCGATCGCGGACGCGCTCGCGGTGTTCCCGGCGGACGAGCTGGTGGTCGCGACGCCGCCGCCGGACAACGCGAACTGGCTCGAGCAGGACCTGCTCGAGCGGGTGCGCGCCGAGCACCGTCTCCCGGTCTCCCACCTCGTCGTGGAGCCGCGCGACAGCAGGCGCTAGGCGCCTCGGCCGTTCAGCGCGTCGGCCACGTGTGCGAACATGTGTTCGCATGGACGCCGCGACGATCCTGCACGCCGACCTTGACGCCTTCTATGCGTCCGTCGAGCAGCGCGACGATCCCCGGTTGCGCGGGCGGCCCGTGATCGTCGGCGGCGGCGGAGTCGTGCTCGCGGCGAGCTACGAGGCCAAGGCGTGCGGCGTGCGCACCGCGATGGGCGGGCGGCAGGCCCGCCGGCTCTGTCCGCGCGCGATCGTCGTCTCGCCGCGCATGTCCGCGTACGTCGAGGCGAGCAAGGCGGTGTTCGCCGTGTTCGACGACACCACGCCGCTCGTCGAGGGGCTGTCGATCGACGAGGCGTTCCTCGACGTGCGCGGCATGGCACGCATCGCGGGGACGCCGACGGAGATCGCGGCGCGCCTGCGGCGCCGCGTCCGCACGCGCGTCGGCCTCCCGATCACGGTCGGCGTCGCGCGGACGAAGTTCCTCGCGAAGGTGGCGAGCCGCGTGGCCAAGCCGGACGGCCTGCTCGCGGTCCCGCCGGACGGCGAGCTGAGCTTTCTCCACCCCCTGCCGGTGGGCTTTCTCTGGGGCGTCGGGCCGGTGACGGCCGAGCGGCTGGGGCGGCTCGGGATCGCCACCGTCGGGGAGGTCGCCCAGCTCAGCGAGCCGGTGCTCGTGTCCCTGCTCGGCCGGGCGGCGGGGCGGCAGCTGCACGCGCTCGCGCACAACCGCGACCCGCGACTCGTGCGCGGCGGTCGGCGGCGCGGCTCGATCGGGTCGCAGCGCGCGCTCGGCCGCTCGCCGACGTCCGCCGACGAGGTGGACGCCTCCGTCGTCGCCCTCGTCGACCGCGTCACGCGCCGCTTACGGGCGGCGCGCCGGATCGGCCGCACGGTCGTGCTCCGGCTGCGCTTCGACGACTTCTCGCGGGCCAGCCGCTCCCACACGCTGCCGTTCGCGACGGCCGAGACGCGGCCGATCCTCGCGACGGCCCGGGCGCTGCTCGCGTCCGCGCTGCCGACGATCGAGCGCCGGGGGCTGACGATGGTCGGCGTGGCCGTGGCCAACCTCCAGAACGCCCCGCCCGTCCAGCTCGCGCTCCCGTTCGACCGCGCGAGCGGGGGCGCCCTGGACTGTGCTCTCGACGAGGTGCGCGACCGCTACGGCGCGAACGCCGTCACGCGCGCGGTGCTGCTCGGTCGGGAGCAGGGGCTGACGGTGCCGCTGCTCCCCGACTGAGGCTCCGGGAGTGGCGGTCGGCGACCCGTGCTAGTCGCCGGCCGCCCCCGTCGCCGGTCGCTCCGTCCCGACGACGAGGGGTGCCTCGCGCTCGTGCGGCGCCTCGATCGTCACCCGCGGCAGCACGCGGTCCAGCCACTTCGGGATGTACCACGACCGTTCGCCCATCAGCGTCAGGAAGGCCGGCACGAGCGTCATGCGCACGACCAGGGCGTCGGTGAGGATCGCCACCGCGAGCAGCAGGCCGAACTCCTTCGGGATGCGGTCGGCGCTGAGGATGAAGGCCGCGAAGACGGTGCCCATGATCAGGGCCGCCGCGACGATGACCCGGCCGATCGCGGCGATGCCGTGCTCCACCGCTTCGCGGGTCTTGAGCCCGTGGACGTGCTCCTCGCGGATGCGGCTCATCAGGAAGACCTCGTAGTCCATCGAGAGCCCGAAGAGGATGGCGAACGCGATCGGGGGCACGAACGTCTCGATGGGACCGGTCACGTCGAGCCCGGTCAACCCGAGCAGGTGGCCCTCCTGCACGACGAGCGTGAGCACGCCGAAGCCGACGAACGCGGAGAGGAGCGTCGTGATCGCCGCCTTCGCCGCGATCACGACGGAGCGGAACGCCATCGTCAGCACGAGCATGGTCACGCCGATGATGAAGAGGAGGAAGACCGGCATCCGGTCGAAGATCTGGTCGGCGATGTCCTTGAAGGCCGCCGTCTGGCCCGACACGTAGGCGACCGCGTCGCCGCCCGCCGTCGCTGCCGGGACGACCTCGGCGCGGAGCCGGTCGACGAGCTCGTCCGTCTCCTCGTCCTGCGGCGCCGACTCCGGCGTGACGAAGACGATGGCGACCGTCTCCTCGTCGTTGAACTGGGGCTCGCCGGCGAACGCGACGCCCTCGAGGTTCTCGACACCGTCGAAGACTCGCTGCGGCGCCTCCGGGTCCCCGTTCACGTCGACCACGATCGGGATCGGCCCGTTGAAGCCCGCACCGAAGCCCTCGGCCAGGAGGTCGTAGGCGCGGCGACTCGTCTGCTCCTTCGGCTGCGTGCCCTGGTCGGCCGCGCCGAGGCGCGTCAGCCCCGACGTCGAGGCGAGCGCGATGCCGGCGAGCAGCAGGACGGGGAACACGATCTTGGCGTTCCTCGTCACGAACCGGCCCCAGCGTGCGACCAGCGTCCGCTCGCGTGCGGCCTCCGAGTCGTCGACGGGGCGCAGGAACGGCACCTTCAGCCGGTCGACCTTGTGGCCGAGCAGCGAGAGCACCGCCAGCAGGAGCGAGTTCGCGATCAGCACCGTCGTCAGCACGCCGAGGGCGCTGCCGATGCCGAGCTTGGTGACGAAGTCGAGGCCGATGAAGGCGAGGCCGGCGACGGAGATCGCGACGGTCAGCCCAGCGAACAGCACCGCGCGTCCTGCCGACGCGCCTGCCTCGGCCGCGGCGTCCTGCGGCGACAGGCCCTCGTGCAGCAGCTGTCTGAAGCGGGTGACGATGAAGAGCGAGTAGTCGATGCCGACCCCGAGGCCGATCATCGAGACCAGGATCGGCGTGACCGTGTTGATGTCGGTCATGCCCGCGAGGATGAAGAGGAGCAGGAACGCGGTCACGAGCGCGAAGATCGCGAGGGCGATCGGGATGATCATCGCCACGAAGGTGCGGAAGACGAAGATCAGGACGATGATCGCCGCGAGCAGGCCGAGCGCCTCCTCGGTGCCCTGCTCGATCGGGGGGAACTCCGCACTGCCGTTGTACTCGACGGTCACGCCGACGGGCTCGACCGTCTCGCGGACGGCCTCCTGCACGGCGACGACCGCCTCGCGCTCTTCCTCCATGATCTCGCGGTCGAACTGCGCCTCGGTGTAGGCGATGCGACCGTTGTCGGCGAACGTGTTCTCGTCGAAGGGGTCGCCGATGCTCTCGATGCCGGCCCGGTCCTCCGTGGGGGCGAACTCCTCGGTCTCGAGACGGGCGACCGCCTCCTCGATCGCCTCTCGGCGCTCGTCCGTGTCGAGCCGCTCGCCCTCGGGCGCCGCGAACACGACGTTGAGCACGCCGCCCTGCTCCGACGCGAACTCCGCCTCGATCAGGTCGGTCGCGCGCTGCGTGTCGGAGCCGGGGATCTCGAACTCGTCGCGGAGCCCGCCGCCGACCGTCGCCACCAGCACGATCAGCGCGGCGAGGATCCCGAGCCACGCGACGACGACGCGCCACGGGTGCGTGGCGCACGCGCGCGTCCAGCGTGCGAGCGCGCCGGTTGCCAGGCGCTCGTGTGCCGCGCGCCGTCCGTTGGTGCCGTTCCCGTCAGTCCGTCCGCTGTGCTCCGACATCCCGTCGCCCCTTCGTCGCTCCTGCTCTAGCCAATCAGACCGGCTCGCCCGCCGGAACTCATCGGCGGAGGTTCGCAGACGCGCCGGCACCACCGCAGTGCGGCGGTCACACCTCCGGGGGTGCGGTTGTCCGTACCTCGAAGCCGGGACGGGTTTCGCGCCAGTCTCCGCGGGGAGCACCGGGGCGATGGCCGTGCTCCCGGATCCGCAGCCGCCCCGGCCGCCGGACGACCCGCCCGATCCGCTGCCGCCCCCGCCGCGCCCGCCGTTCCCGCCCGACCCAGGCGTTCCGGACGCCTGATCCTGGCGCAGGGCCCGCTCAGGCGGCCACCCGCTCGGTGCCGGCGACGAGGACGCGCGAGATCTCCAGCGCGTCGTCGAGGACGACGACGTCTGCGGCGGCGCCGGGAGCGAGCACGCCGACGTCCCGCCGGCGCGCCGCCCGCGCCGGCGCCGAGGTGGCTGCGGCCAGCGCGTCGGGGAGGGGCACGTCCAGCGCGGTGAGGTTGCGGATCGCGCCGATCATCGTTCCCGTGCTGCCGGCGAGAGCGCCGTCCACGCCACGTGCGACGCCGTCGCGGACCTCGAGCTCCAGCGCGCCGAGCCGGACCGGGCCGTCGGTGTTCGCCATCCCCGCCGCGGCGACCGCGTCCGTGACGAGCGCGACGCGGCCGGAGGCGGCGCGCAGCACCAGGACGGCCGTCTCGTCGGCGAGATGGCGGCCGTCGAGGATGATCTGGACGATCACACCCTCACGCGCCAGCGCGGCGCCGACGATCCCCGGGTCCCGGTGCCGCAGCGGCCGCATGGCGTTGAAGAGATGCGTCACCGTCGTCACGCCGCGGTCGAAGCCGGCGTGGGCCTCGGCGGCGGTGGCGTCGGTGTGGCCGAACGACACGACGACGCCGTGCTCGTGCAGGAGGTCGACGAGCTCGAGCGCGCCGGGAAGCTCGGGGGCGAGCGTCATCTGCGACACGGGGCCCGCCGCGAGGATGCGGAGGAGGAGCGCCGGGTCGGGATCGCGGCGCGCCGCTGCCGGGTGGACGCCGAGACGGGCGGCGGAGAGGAACGGCCCTTCGACGTGGGCGCCGAGCACTCGCGGGCCGTCACCGCCGCCGGCCGGCACCTCCGCCAGGGCGGCGACGAGGTCCTCCTCCGGCGCGGTGATCAGCGTCGGTTGATACGCGGTGACGCCGGTCTCCAGCAGCGCCTCGCCCGCGCGGCGGTACCCCGCCGCGTCGGCGGTCATGAAGTCGACGCCGCCGAAGCCGTTGACCTGGAGATCGACGAAGCCGGCGACGGCGATGCCGGAGCCCCTGGCGCCGGCCAGGCCGACGGCGACGATCCGCCCGTCGGCGACCTCGACGTCCCCGGGGAGGAGCACGTCGTCGACGAGCGCGGCCTCGACCCCCAGTCTCACGAGCGGCGTCTCATGCGAGCGCTCCGCGAACGGAGCCGCCGAACCCGCCGAACGGCCTCTCCAGCTGCGCCATCGCCCACGGTCGAGATCGTAGGCCGCCGCGCGGGTCGGCGCAGCTGCGTCGCGGGCGTCCTCGGTCGGCTGTCCGGGGTTCGGAGCCGGGCGGCGGCGGTAGAGGAAGGACATGCTCCCCGACCTCTGGTATCGCAACGCCGTCGTCTACAGCCTCGACCTGGAGACCTTCCAGGACAGCGACGGCGACGGCTGCGGCGACTTCGAGGGCCTGAGCCGCCGCCTCGACTACCTGGAGAGCCTCGGCATCACCACGCTCTGGCTGGGGCCGTTCCAGCCCTCTCCGAACCGCGACAACGGCTACGACATCTCCGACTACTACGGCGTCGATCCCCGCTACGGCTCGCTCGGCGACTTCGTCGAGTTCCTGCACGAGGCGAGGAGCCGCGGGATCAGGGTGATCATGGACCTCGTCGTCAACCACACGTCCGACCGGCACCCGTGGTTCCGGGAGGCGCGGCGCTCGACGGAGTCCACCTTCCACGACTGGTACGTGTGGTCGAAGAAGCGGCCGCCGAACTGGCAGTCGGGGATGGTCTTCCCGGGCGTGCAGGAGCGGACGTGGACGCGCGCCCAGGAGGTGGGGAAGCACTACTTCCACCGCTTCTACGAGTTCCAGCCCGATCTCAACATGGAGAACCCGGAGGTGCGCGAGGAGGTCCGGCGCATCATGGGCTTCTGGCTCGCGCTCGGCGTCGCCGGCTTCCGGCTCGACGCCGTGCCGTTCATCCTCGAGAAGCCGTCGAAGGACGGCAGGACGCATCCGCTCCGGTTCGAGTACCTCGAGGAGATGCGGCGCTTCCTCCAGTGGCGCGTCGGCGACGCCGTCCTGCTGGGCGAGGCGAACGTCCTTCCCGAGGAGGCGCGGCGGTCCTTCAGCGAGCGGGGCGGGCTCCACCTGATGTTCAACTTCTGGGTCAACCAGCACCTGTTCTTCGCGCTCGCCTCGGGCGACGCGCGCCCCCTCGGCGCGGCGCTCAGGGCGACGCGGCGGCTGCCGGAGACCGCCCAGTGGGCGCAGTTCCTGCGCAACCACGACGAGCTCGATCTCGGCCGGCTGGCGGACGAGCAGCGGGCGGCGGTGTTCGAGCGCTTCGGCCCCGAGGAGCGGATGCAGTTGTACGGGCGCGGCCTCAGGCGCCGGCTCGCGCCGATGCTCGGCGAGCGCAAGCGGCTCGAGCTCGCCTACAGCCTCATGTTCTCGCTCCCCGGCACGCCCGTCCTCTACTACGGAGAGGAGATCGGCATGGGCGAGGACCTGACGCTCCGCGAGCGGGAGTCCGTGCGGACGCCGATGCAGTGGTCCGCGGAGCCGAACGCGGGCTTCTCGACGGCGGAAGAGCCGGTCGCGCCGGTCGTCTCGGACGGGCCGTACGGGTACGAGCACGTCAACGTCGACCGCCAGCGGCGTGACCCCGACTCGCTCCTGCGCTTCATCACGCGGCTGATCCGCCTGCGAACCGAGTGCCCGGAGATCGGCTGGGGCGACTGGAAGCCCGTCGCGACCCGCTCCCCGCACGTGCTCGCGCTCCTCTACCGCTGGCGCGGCAGCGCCGTGCTCTGCGTGCACAACTTCGACGAGCAGCCCCACGAGGTGACGTTACGGCTCGAGGACGAGGCTGCACGCCGGCTCGTCGACCTGATCCACGAGGAGCACTCCGACGCCGACCGGAGCGGCAGGCACCGGCTCGCGCTCGAGGCGCACGGCTATCGCTGGTTCAGCGTCGGGACGCCCGACCCGTCGCCGCGCCGCCGCACGGACTCGTAGGAGCGTCGCTCGCGCGACGTTAGGCTCGCCGCGTGGGCTTCTACGACTGGATGCTGTCGCTGCACATCCTGGCGGCGTTCGCCATCGCCGCCGCCCTAGTCCTCTACACCGTCCTCGTCGTCGTCGGGCGGCGCGCAGACACACTCGACCGCACGCGGCTGCTCTTCCGGCTCGCGCCGGTCGGAGGGCCGCTGATCGCGGTCGGGATGGGCCTGACGCTGCTGCTCGGCATCGTGCTCGCGATCGACTCCGACGAGTTCCAGCTCTGGGACGCGTGGGTGATGGCGGCGATCCTCCTGTGGGCGCTCTTCGCCGAGGTCGGCCGGCGCACCGGCGTCTACTACACGGAGACGCAGAAGCTGGCCGAGGGGGGTGGCGCAGAGGCCGAGGTGCTCGGCCGGCTGCGTGCGTCCACCGGTGCGCGGCTGCACTACGCCGGGCTCGTGATCTTCCTGCTCCTGCTCCTCGACATGATCTTCAAGCCGGGAGCGTGACGATGCTCGCCGCGATCCGGCCGGACGACGTCGACGTCGCGCTCCTGTTCCACGTGCTCGGCGCGATGATCCTGCTCGGCGGGCTCGTCACGGCAGCGACGGCCGGGATCGCGGGCTGGCGGGAGGACACGGGCGAGCTGCAGCGGCTCGCGTACAAGACGCTCCTGCTCGTCGCCTTCCCCGGGCTCGTCGTCATGCGACTCGCGGCGGAGTGGGTGTACCGGGAGGAGAACCTCGATGCCGTGCCCGAGGAGCCGGCGTGGATCGGCATCGGCTACCTCACCGCCGACCTGGGCGGGCTCCTCCTGCTCGTCGCGCTCGTGCTCGGCGGCATCGGCGTGCGCCGCGGCGGTGGTGGCGCGCTGCTGAAGGCGGCCGTCGTCCTCGCGACGCTGCTCGTCGCCGTCTACGTCGTCGCGGTGTGGGCGATGGGAGCGAAGCCGACGTAGCCGTCGAGCCGCCGACCCTCGTCGTCGAGACCCCGCACGGGCCGGCGCACGCCCACGTGCGTCGCGCGGACGAGCCGCGCGGGGCGCTCGTGCTCGGTCACGGGGCGGGCGGAGGCGTCTCCGCCCGCGACCTCGTGGCGGTGACCGGCGCGGCGCTCGCCGAATGCGTCTCGGTCGCGCTCGTCGAGCAGCCGTACCGGGTCGCCGGGCGGCGGTCGCCCGCGCCGGCCCGGCAGCTCGACGCCGCCTGGATCGCCGTCGTCGAGCACCTGCTCGCCGACGAGCTGCGCGGCCTGCCGCACGTCGTCGGCGGCCGCTCGTCGGGCGCGCGGGTGGCCTGCCGCACGGCCGCGGCGACCGGCGCCGTCGGCGTGCTCTGCCTCGCCTTTCCGCTGCAGCCGCCGCCGCGGGCCGGCGCGGCCGCCACGCCCACCAGGCTGACCGAGCTCGATGCGGTGACGGTGCCGACGCTCGTCGTCCAGGGCGAGCGGGACCGGTTCGGGCTGCCGCCGGCGACGCCGCTGCGCACCGTCGTCCAGGTCCGGGGTGACCACTCGCTGCGCAGCGACCTCGAGGGGGTGGCGGCCGCCGTGCGTGCGTGGCTCGCGCGCGTCCTCGAGACCGGCGAGCGATTCAGGGTCTGAAGCTCAGGCGCGCATGCGGCTCGCGAGCAGCCGGGCGAGCTTCAGCTCGGCGGCCGCGACCGCGGCGCGCTCGGAGTACGGCACCGAGACGACGAGCGTCACCTCGTTGCGGCCCCGGCCGAGGAAGATCATGTCCATCAGCACGCGCGCCGTCCGTCCCGACGCGGTGTAGTCCTGGACGAGGCGGTAGCGGGCGGTCATCGGGGCCACCCGCGTGAACGACAGTCGCTTGAAGGAGACGAAGGTGGCGCGGTCGTCGTCGGCCAGCGTCGTGCGCATGCAGGTGACGAGCTTGCCGCTCGTCACGGCACGCCGCCAGTCGAGCTGCACCATCCGCTTCGTCTGGAGGACGTCGCTGTACGAGGCGACGAAGATTCCGGGCGCGGTGAACTGGGACTCGGCGGCGCCGGTGAGCACGAGATCCCGGTACTCGATCCCGCAGCGCGCCATGTCGTCGCGCTTCAGATCCGGCTTCTGCGCGCCGCCCTTCCAGCCGGGGCCGAGGTCGCCGGCCTTCAGCGTGACTGCCTTCGCGGCAGCCTGGTCGGCGGCGTTGAGCTTGACCGGCTGCGGCTCGGCAGCGACGGCTGCGCCGACGACGACGCCGGCGAGGAGCGCGACGGTGACCAGCCGGAACGGGTGACGGAACGAGCGCACGACTCTCGGGTCGGCGCGCCGCGGGCCGGACGGGATCCCTGGCGCGAGGGATCGGCGCGCTACTCGGCTGCCGCCGCGAGGAGCTCGCGCATGCGGCCGATCTCGATCTGCTGGTCGGCGTCGACGTGGCGCGCGAAGGCGTCCACGGCCGACTCGACGCCGCCACCGCCCGCGTAGAGCTGCTCGACCATCGTCACGGCACCCTCGTGGTGGCGGATCATGAACTCGAGGAAGAGCCGGTCGAACTCGGCCCCGTCCGCCCGCTCCAGCTCCTGCAGCTCGGCGTCCGTGAGCATCCCTGGCATGAGCACCTGCCCGCCGCCGTGCGCGTGCCCGTGCGCGCGGTGGAGCTCCGGCGCGGCTTCGCCCCGCTGCTTCAGCCAGTCG
This sequence comes from Gaiellaceae bacterium, assembly GCA_036276675.1. GTDB lineage: Bacteria > Actinomycetota > Thermoleophilia > Gaiellales > Gaiellaceae > Gaiellasilicea. The sequence continues at coordinate 9,694 of DASUOK010000224.1, forward strand.
CTCATCAGCTCGATCTCGCCCTCCTGGGAGACGTCGATCCGCCGCGCGAGCGTCTGCACGTCCTCGCTCGCGCTGCGCTCCGGCACCAGCGCCGTCATCCGGAGGGCCTGGGCGTGGTGGTGGATCATGCCCTGCATGAACGCGGTGTCGACGTCGCCGTGCTCGGGCGACTCGAGCTCCGCGAGCTCCTCGAGCGAGAGCGTCCGCGACGGCTCGCCGGGCGCGCCCGGCTGGACGATGTTCGGCGGGGTCTCGCCCGTGAGCGTGCCCTCACTCGAGTCGTCGCCGCCGCAGCCGGCCGCGGCGAGGGCTGCCGCGGCGAGCACGATCGACGCCCGCCTCACCCTGTGGCGGCTGTTGCCTTCACGCTCCGCGGGAGTATAGGCTCGCACAACCGCAAAGCAGTATGACCTTTCTTGGGGGGTATGGCATGAGGGATCACCACCCGGTTCGACCCACCTCGCGTCGTCCACGGCGACGGCTGCTCGTCCTCCTCGGCGTGCTCGTCGCCGGGGCGGCGCTGACGTCGGCGGCCCTCGCCGAGCTGCCGACGACGGACGACCCGCGCGTGGGGCTCAGTCCGGGGCTGAACGACGCCGGCGTTGCCGCGCTCGGTGTCGACCTGCTCGGCCACGTCGACAAGACGGCCGGATTCTCGATCAACTCCGACCTCGCCTTCGAGGGCGACCACGCCTTCGTCGGCAGCTTCGAGGGCTTCCAGATCTACGACATCTCGGATCCGGCCGAGCCGACGCTCCGCACCGCGGTCCTCTGTCCGGGTGGGCAGGGAGAGGTCTCCGTCTACGGGAACCTGCTCTTCATGTCGGCCGAGGAGACGCGGTCGCGGACCGACTGCGGCTCGCCGGCCGTCCCGATTGGCAACCCCCTGCGCTTCCGCGGCGTGCGCATCTTCGACATCTCGAACCTCGACGCGCCCGTCCAGGTCGCGGCGGTTCAGACGTGCCGCGGCTCGCACACGCACACGCTGCTGAAGAGCCCACACGACGACGAGAACGTCTACGTGTACGTGTCCGGGACGGGCGGCGTCCGCTCGGCGACGGAGCTCGCGAGCTGCAAGCCCCTGCCGCCCGGGACGCCGCTGACGGCGCCGCAGACGGACGAGGCGCTGTCGCAGTTCCGGATCGAGGTGATCAAGGTGCCGCTGGCCGCGCCGCAGGACGCGGCCGTCGTCAACGGCCCGCGCCTCTTCAAGAACGAGGAGACGGGCGTCATCAACGGCCTGCAGAACGGGCCGACGTCGCCGCAGCACCCGTCCGGCGCCAACTGGTCGCCGTCGCCGTCGACGGACTCGTGCCACGACATGACCGTGTTCCCGGCGCTCGATCTCGCCGCCGGCGCGTGTGAGGGCAACGGGCTCCTGATCGACATCAGCGACCCCGCCAACCCGGTGCGCATCGACGCCGTCGCCGACCCGAACTACGCCTACTGGCACGGGGCGACGTTCTCGAACGACGGCACGAAGGTCGTCTTCACCGACGAGTGGGGCGGCGGCACGCAGCCGCGCTGCCGCGCGACCGACGACCTCGCCTGGGGCGCGAACGCGATCTTCGACATCG
>DASUOK010000225.1:0-4016 GCA_036276675.1 Gaiellaceae bacterium
GACGCGTCTGCGGCTGGGCTGGTCGGCCGCCGCCGACATCCTCGAGTCGGCGCTCGTCCTGCTGGGCGCCGTCTCGCTGGCCCTCGCCGGAGTCGGGCTGATGCCGTTCCTCGTCCTCTACGTCGTGGCCAAGACCGCCAATGTCGCACTCGTGATGGTCGGCGCCACGAGGATGGCGGACTACCGGTGGCGGCCGCGACCGCGTACCTGGCTGCCGGCGCTCCGTCAGGCCGCGCCGCTCGCCCTGGCGGCCCTCGTGATCGCGCTCTACTACCGCCTCGACATCGTCGTCCTCGCCCGGATCGCGCCGAGCGCCGACGTCGGCCAGTACGGCATGGCCCTGCGCTTCCTCGACGCCGTCGTGCTGCTGACCGCGGTGCTGACGACGGTGCTGCAGCCGGTGCTCGCCCGCGCCGTGGTCGCGGGTGGCGACGAGCTCCGGCGCCGTTACGGCCAGGCCGTCCACCTGACGCTCGTCCTGGCTGCATTCGTCGCGGTGGCCGGTGCGCTGGTGTCCGCGCGGCTCGTGCCGGCGCTCCCGGGCCTGCACGAGTACGAGGGTGCCGGCGTCGCCCTCGCCCTCCTCGCGCCGGGTGGTGCGCTGATCCTCGTGGCGACGGTGGTCCAGGTGACGCTCCTCGCCGCGCGCCGGGAGCGGACCGTGCTGAGGATCTCGCTCGCCGGCCTCGCGACCAACGTGGCGCTGCTCTCCGTGTTGATCCCCGCCTTTTCGTATCGCGGCGCCGCAGCCGCGACGACGCTGACCGAGCTCGTGGTGATCGTGCTGTCGCTGCGCGCGGTGCGCTCGCTCGGTGTCCGCTGGCCGCTCGAGCGCGTCGGCCCGCTCCTCGCCGCCACCGCCGTGCTCGCGGCGACGGTGGCGGTGGGCCTGCTCATTCACCCGCTGCTCCAGCTCGGTGCGGGTCTGGCCGTCTTCGCAGTCTGCGTGGTTGCGTTCGGCGCCGTGAACGCCCGTGAGCTCCGCGAGACGCTCAGGAGGCCGCCGCGGTGAGCGCGCGCGTCCTCGTGCTCGCGGGCGAGAGCCCGCTGCCGCCCTCCTCGGGACTGCGGCAGCGGATCCTGCACCTGACCCGCGCCATCGCCGCCGAGCTCGACGTCGAGCTGGCGGCGCTCGGTGACGTCCCGCCCGGCTCGAGCGAGCCGTTCGCGATCCACTCGGTTCGCCACGACGTCTCGCGCGCCCGAGCGCTCGCCGGGTCGCTCCGGCAGCCGTACCAGGCGGCCAAGGTGCGCTCGCGGGCACTGCAGCGACTCGCCGCAGCCGGCGGCTGGACGAGCATCCAGGCCGAGCTGCCGTTCGTCGCCCCGGCGGCGGGGTCGCACGCGCCGTTGGTGCTCGACGCGCACAACGTCGAGACCGACGTGTTGAGCACGCTCGCCGCCGTGGACGAGAGGCCGCTCCACCGCCTGCGGTGGCGCTGGGAGGCGGCGAAGACGGAGCGGTTCGAGCGGGCGGTGCTCGCGCGTGCCGAGGCGGTGTGCGCCACGAGCGACGAGGATGCGAGCGCGCTCGAGCGACTCGGTGCGCGCAACCTCCTGGTCGTCCCGAACGGCGTCGGGTGTGCGTCGGTCGAGCACCGCCCGCCCGCGGCGAGTGCGGAGCTCTGCTACGTCGGCCACTTCGGCTACCGGCCGAACCAGCTCGCCGCCATCGAGCTCGTCGACGCGGTGCTGCCGCGCGTGCGGGCGGAGCTGCCGGCGGCGACGGTGACGCTCGTCGGCCGTGAGCCCGGCGCCGACCTCGCGCAACGGGTGGGCGAGAGCGTCACGCTCGCCGCCGACGTCCCCGACGTGCTGCCGTACCTGCACCGAGCGCGCGCACTCGTCGTGCCGCTGCGCTCCGGGAGCGGCACCCGGCTGAAGGTGCTCGAAGCCCTCGCCGCCGGCGTGCCCGTGGTCTCGACGTCGTTCGGCGTCGCCGGCCTCGACGTTCGCGACGGGCAGGACGTCCTGATCGGCGACTCGCCTGCCGACCTCGCCGCGCAGGCCGTTCGCGTGCTCTCGGACGACGGCCTCGCGGCCGGCCTCAGCGAGAGCGGCCGCCGGCTCGTCGAGCGCCGGTACGACTGGCCGGTGATCGCGCGCCCGCTCGTCGAGCTCCACGCCGGACTGGCGAGGGCAGGCTGACGATGCGCGCCGTCAGCGTGGCCGTCCCCGCGCACGGGCATCCCGACCGTGTCCGCCTGCTCCTCGAGGAGCTCGAACGCCAGGCGACGGGCGCCGCGCCGCTGCCCGTGCTCGTCTCGGACGACGCGTCGCCGCGTCCGCTCGCGGCGGATCTCGACCCTGCGGCCTACCCGTCGCTCGCACTCGAGCTGATTCGCGCCGAGGCGAACGGCGGCCCGGGCGCGGCCCGCAACCGCGCCCTCGAGCGGGTCGAGACGCCGTGGATCGCCTTCTTCGACAGCGACGAGATCCCCGGTGACGGCTGGCTCGAGCGCATGGAGAGGATCGCGGCCGCCGCCGACGCCCCGGACGGCGTCGAGGGCAGGATCACGACCGGGGACGAGCGCGCGACGCCGTTCACGCACATCGCCGAGGCGACGCTTCCGGGCGCGCACCACGTGGCCGGCAACATCGCCTTCCGGGTCGACGTGCTGCGCCAACTCGGGGGCTTCGACGAGCGCTACTACGACAGCGGCCTGCGGTTGCACTTCCGCGAGGACACCGAATTGTTCTTCCGCATCGAGGCGGCCGGGCTGCGCGTCCCCTATGACTCCGACCTGCTGGCTCATCACCCGCCGCTGCCGGCCTCGTACAGCACCCCCCTGCGCGACGCGCGCCGCTACTACTTCGACGCCCTGCTCGCGCGGGAGCACGGCGAGCGCTTCCGCGCCTTCAACCGGCTCCGCCGGGTCGGCCCGGTGCCGCTGCGTGTCGCTCGGCATCTCGCCGCGATCGGGCACGTCGCTGCCGTCGCGGGCGCCGGTGCGGCGCTGCTCGCCGGCCGTCGCAGGACGGCAGCCGCGGCGGCCTGTGTCGCGGTCGCCACCTGGGGTGCCAACGCCGCCTCGCTCGCGTGGGGTCGCCGGGTGCCGGCGCGTGACGTCGCGCCGGTGGCGGCCGTCGCGCTCGGGCTCCCGTGGGTCTACGTCGTCTTCTACTACCGCGGCGCCTGGCGCTTCCGGCACCTGCCGCAGCTCTAACGCGTCCGCTCGGCCGCTGCGGCCTCCTCCAGCACGCCGAGCATGCGCTCCGCGACGGCCGGCCAGCGGTACCGCTCGAGCGTGCCCGGCGCCGGCCCCGCCCCGGCTGCGCGGGCCGCCCGCGCGCGCTCGATGCCGTCGACCCAGGCCTCCCCGGTGCGGGTCTCCACCACGACGGCGCCTGCGTCGCCCGCGATCTCGACGAGGCCGCCCGAGCCACCGGCGATCACCGCCGGCGTCCCGCACGCGAGCGCCTCGAGCGGCGTCAGGCCGAACCCCTCGTAGAGCGAGGGAGCGGCGAGCGCGTCGGCGGCGCGGTAGAGGGCGAGCAGCTCGTCCTCGTCCACCGGCCCGAGCACACGGCAGCCGGGGCTCGCGCGCGCCCGCGCCGCCAGCTCCTCGCCGCGATAAGCCGTCGAGCCTGCGAGCACGACCTGCCACGGGAGCCCGCGACCGTGCGCCAGCGCAGCCGCATCGAGGAGCACGTCGAGCCCCTTGCGTGGCTCGAGCGAGCCGACGGCCACGACGAACGGCGCCTCCAGCCCGCGCCGCTGCCGCAGGAGCGCCTGCGCCGCGTCGCGCGAGCCCGGCGTCAGCCGGGAGTCGATGCCGTTCGGCACGACGACGACCCGGTCCGGAGCCAGTCCGTACAACCTCGTCGCGTCGGCCGCGGTCGTCTCCGAGACCGCCACGACCCGTGTCGCCGACCGTGCCGAGCGCCGGACTCCGGTCCTGAAGGCCAGCCGGTGGCGTGCCGGCTTCACGCCCGGGATGAGGAGGGACGCGAGGTCGTGGATCGTCACGACTGAAGGGATCCGCAGCCGGTGCGGGACGATGCTCTCGGGCGCC
>DASUOK010000226.1:0-3597 GCA_036276675.1 Gaiellaceae bacterium
CCGATCTCGTACACCTTCTCGAGGCCGCCGACGATCAGGCGCTTCAGGTAGAGCTCGGTGGCGATCCGCAGGTAGACCTCCGCGTCGAGCTCCTCGTAGCGGGTCACGAACGGCGCCGCGAAAGCGCCCCCGTAGCGCGGCTGCAGGACGGGCGTCTCCACCTCGACGAAGCCGTGGGCGTCGAGCCAGCGCCGGATCGTGGCGACCGCCCGGCTGCGCAGCAGGAAGTCCGAGCGCGTCTCCTCGTTCATCAGGAGGTCGAGGTGGCGGCGGCGGTAGCGCTGCTCCACGTCCGTGAGGCCGTGGAAGGTGTCGGGCAGCGGCGCTCGCGTCTTGCCCAGCAGCTCGAGGTCGGCCACGCGCAGCGACGGCTCACCGCGGCGCGACTTCGCCGGCCGGCCGCTGACGCCGATCACGTCGCCGAGGTCGACGTCGACCTTGTCGGCGAGCAGCTGGATCCGGCCCGAGCGGTCGACGAGGTCGAGGAAGGTGATCTTGCCCAGCTCGCGCCGCGCCATCACCCGCCCGGCGAGCCGGAACGTCTGCGTCTCGTCCTCGGCCCCGGGCTCGAGCGCCGCCGCCACCTCCCGGACCGCGGCGATCTCGTCCCGGTCTGGGAAGCGCTTCGGCAGCATCGCCGAAGCCTACGCCGCCTTGATATCCAGGATCTTGTACTTGAGCGAGCCGCGCGGCGCCGACACCTCGACGGTCTCGCCCTTCTTCTTGCCGATGATGGCGCGGCCGACGGGCGACTCGTTCGAGAGCTTGGACTCGGCGGGGTTCGCCTCGGCGGAGCCGACGATCGTGTACTCGAAGGTCTGCTTGGCGTCCACGTCTCGCAGGCGCACCTTGGCGCCGACGGAGACGACGCTGAGGTCGACGTCGCCGCTCTGGATCACGCGAGCGTTCACGAGCCGCTCCTCGAGCTGGGCGATCTTGTGCTCGAGCATCGCCTGCTCGTTCTTCGCGTCGTCGTACTCGGCGTTCTCGGAGATGTCGCCGAACTCCCGCGCGACGCGGATGCGGTCTGCGACCTCGCGGCGCTTGTCGTTCGACAGGAACTCGATCTCCTGCTTGAGCTTCTCGTACCCCTCGGGTGTGAGGATGACTTCCTTCAACACTGCCTCCCGGCTCTGCGGCTCCGCAGAGCCCTGCAACTACAGAAAAAGCCGGCGTGGAGCGCCGACGCGGGCGGGAATGGTACCCACGGTCCGGGCCACGGTCAATACCTCCGTCTACCATCCGTAAACGATGTCCGTCGACCTGCGCGAGAGCTGGCTGATCCGCGACGTGGAGATCCCGACCCGCGTCGTCCTGGCGCCGATGGCGGGCGTCAGCGTGCAGGCGTTCCGGCGCCAGGGACGGCGCTTCGGCGCCGGCCTCGTCTGCTCCGAGATGGTGTCCGTCGCCGGGATCCACCACCGCAACGAGCGCACGCTCGGCTACCTGCGCGTAGCCGCCGACGAGCACCCGCTCGCGATCCAGATCTTCGGCTCCGAGCCGCGCGTGATGGCCGAGGCCGCCCGGATGGTGGAGGACGCGGGTGCCGATCTCGTGGACATCAACTTCGGCTGCCCCGTGCGCAAGGTGACGAAGACCGGTGCCGGCGCGACGCTGCTCGACGAGCCCGCCCGCGCGGCGGCGATCGTCGAGGCGGTCGCGAACGCCGTCGGGCTGCCGGTCAGCGTGAAGATGCGGCGTGGCCTGCGCGACGGCGCGCGCACGTGCCTCGAGGTCGGCCCGCAGCTGGTCGAGGCCGGCGCGGCGACGCTCACGCTGCACCCACGCTCGGCGCAGCAGATGTACACCGGCACGGCCGACCACTCGCTCACCGCCGAGCTCGTGTCGCTCGTCGACGTGCCCGTGATCGCCTCGGGCGACGTGACCTCGCGCGCGAGGGCGCAAGCGGTGCTCGCGACGACGGGCGCGTCGGCCGTGATGGTCGGCCGCGGCGCGCAGGGGAACCCCTGGGTGCTGCGGGAGATCGTCGACGGCGACGGCGCCGAGCCGACGCGCGAGGAGGTGGTCGCCGAGCTCGTCCTGTTCGTGCGCGAGACGGTGCGCGAGCTCGGCGAGCGGCGCGCCGCGGGCTTCCTGAAGAAGTTCTACGGCTGGTACCTCGGCCGCGGCCGCTTCCCCAAGCCTTTCAAGCAGGAGCTCGTGATGCTCGGGTCCACCGAGGAGGTGGAGCGGCGCCTGCTGGCGGCCGCGCCCGGAGCGCTGCCCTTGCTCGAGCGGCTCGAGGACGAGCTGCCGAGCGCCGACGAGGTGCTCCTGGACTCGCTGCCGATCTCGCTCTACGGCGGCGGTTGAGAGCGGGGGCCGCCGGCGCGGCGCGGACGCCACGCCGGCAGTCGACCCTCAGTCGTCGACGTACGTGCCCTTGCCGGATTTCGCGATGCCCCGGCTGAGCAGGTAGCCGATCGCCAGCGCCGTCACGAGCGTCCACGCGTAGCGTGCGTCGAGATCCTCGACCTGCGAGGCCGCGACGAGGATGCCGACGGCGCCGGCGATCAGGACGAGCAGCTCCGTCGTGCGGAACGCGTTCTTCGTCTCGACCCAGCGGCGCCGGTCGAGGAAGCCGCGGGGCGGCCGCTCCGCCGGCGTCCCCTGCGCCCAGTCGAGCGGGTTGCGGCGCGGCGAGTGCTCACCGTCGTGCCGGGTGCGCTGCGTCTCGAGTGTTGCCATCTGTTCGACCCCCTGTCCTCTGGTGTGCTTGCTCCGGGGCCGCCGGCTCTGCTCGCCGGCGGCCCCGGGCGGTGCGGTCGCGGCTAGACGCCGCGCGTACGGTCGCGGTCGTGCGCCGGCTCGAATGCGGGCTCGACGGACGAGTCCACCGTCGGCTCGACGCCGTCGCCGAGCGGCGCCGGTCGTGCGGCAGGTGTCGTCGCCAGCCGCTCGGTCTCGGGCTCGGCGCCACGCATCGAGCCGTCGTCGCCGTCGCTCGTCGACTCGCGCCCCCTGTCGACCTCCTCGCGGGCGCGGCTGATGCCCTGGTCGAGGTCGCGCTTGAACTGATCCTTGTTCTCGCGGCCCTTGTCGTACGCGCCCTGGAGCAGCTCCCGCGCCACCTCGCGGCCGCCCAGCCCGAAGGCGAGGGCGGAGCCGAGCGCGATCGCGCCGATCAGGCCGGCGTACGTGATCGTGACGATGCTCTCCGCGATCATCAGCTGGTCGAGGATCATGAAGGTGGCGATCGTCATCACGAGGATCGGCGCCGCGGTGGCGACGATCCGACCCAGAGACGTATCGCCCATCGTGCGTGTGACGAGCGTCGCCACGGCGGCCGAGATCGCCCCCGCGACGAGGAAGATCAGCACCGCCGCGAGCACGTTCGGCAGGTAGGCGTAGATCGCCGCGACGAAGTCGGTCAGCGCCTCGATCCCCAGCGCGGTGACGGAGAGCGAGATCGCTCCGAGCAGGATCGCCCAGAACGCGAGCGTGCCGACGAGCTTGGACGGGCTCGACGTCAGCTTCTGGACGAAGCTGCCGCCCTGGCCCGAGTGCAGCGTGCGGTCGAAGCCGGCGCGGTGCAGCGCCCGCCAGACGAGGCCGCTGACGACCTTGGCCACGAAGTAGCCGATGACGAGGATGGCG
>DASUOK010000227.1:0-8027 GCA_036276675.1 Gaiellaceae bacterium
GCTCCCCGACCGCGACCTGGGCTACCCCGGCACGGCGCCCTACACGCGCGGCGTGCAGCCGACGATGTACCGCGGCCGTCTCTGGACGATGCGGCAGTACGCCGGCTTCTCCACGCCGGAGGAGTCCAACAAGCGGTACAAGCAGCTGCTGGGCCACGGCTCCACGGGGCTGAGCGTCGCCTTCGACCTGCCCACCCAGATCGGCATGGACTCCGACGACGAGCGCAGCCTCGGCGAGGTCGGCAAGGTCGGCGTCGCCATCGACTCCCTGCGCGACATGGAGACGCTCTTCGACGGCATCCCGCTCGGTGACGTGTCGACGTCGATGACGATCAACTCGCCCGCGGCGATCCTGCTCGCGTACTACGTCGCCGTCGGGGAGCAGCAGGGCGTGCCGGCGACGGAGCTCCGCGGGACGATCCAGACGGACATCCTCAAGGAGTACATCGCCCAGAAGGAGTACATCTTCCCGCCCGAGCCCTCGATGCGGCTCGTGACGGACATGGTCCAGTGGTGTGCGACCGACCTGCCGAAGTGGCATCCGATCTCGATCTCGGGCTACCACATCCGCGAAGCCGGGTCGACGGCCGCGCAGGAGCTCGCCTTCACGCTCGCCGACGGCTTCACGTACGTCGAGTGGGCGGTCGAGCGCGGGCTCGACGTCGACGACTTCGCGCCCCGCCTCTCGTTCTTCTTCAACGCCCACCTCGACTTCTTCGAGGAGATCGCCAAGTACCGCGCCGCCCGCCGCATCTGGGCGCGAGAGCTGCGTGAGCGCTTCGGCGCTCGCAACCCGCGCTCGTGGCTGATGCGCTTCCACACGCAGACCGCCGGCGTCTCGCTGACGGCCCAGCAGCCGGAGGTGAACATCGTCCGTACGGCGATCGAGGCGCTCGCGGCCGTGCTCGGCGGCACCCAGAGCCTGCACACGAACTCGTTCGACGAGGCGCTCGCCCTGCCGACCGAGGACGCGGTGCGGATCGCGCTGCGCACGCAGCAGGTGATCGCGCACGAGACCGGCGTCGTCAGCTCGATCGACCCGCTCGGCGGTTCCTACCACGTCGAGGAGCTGACGAACCGGATCGAGGCGCAGGCCTACGAGTACTTCGACCGGATCAGGGAGCTGGGCGGGATGGTCGAGGCGATCAAACAGAACTTCCCGCAAAGAGAGATAGCAGACGCGGCGTTCCGCTACCAGGAGGAGGTGGAGCGGGGCGAGCGCGTCGTCGTCGGCGTCAACCGCTACCAACTCCTCGACGAGCCGCCGCCGGAGATCCTGAAGATCGACGCCGCGCTCGAGGGGCAGCAGATCGAGCGCGTGCGCGCGCTCAAGGGGACGCGCGACTCCGCGAAGGTCGAGCAGCGCCTGGCCGAGCTGAAGCAGGCGTCGGCACGCGAGGGGGTCAACCTGATGCCGATCCTCCTCGACGCCGCCCGCGACTACGTGACGATGGGCGAGATCTGCGACGCGTGGCGCGAGGTCTGGGGCACCTGGCGCGAGACGCCCGTCTTCTAGCCGACGCCGCAGCGCCGGGTCTCAGACGTCGAGCTCGAGGCCCTCGAAGGCCCGCTCGAGCCCCGGTCCGAGCGGGAGCTCCGCCGGCCTGTGCGTGAGCAGCAACCGCCGGGCACCGGAGGCCTCGAAGATGCTCACGGCCTCGTCCGCGGCCAGGTGCCCGCGCGGCTCGCCGTCCAGCTCCCCGCGCTCGAGCGTCGCCTCGCAGAGGAAGAGGTCGACATCCCGTGCGAGCTCGACGAGCGTCTCGCTCGGGGCGGCGTCGCCGGAGTAGGCGAGCGTGTGCGACTGGTTCGCCACCCGCAGCCCGTAGGTCTCGAGCTGGTAGTGGGGGAGCTGCAGCGCCGTGACGGTGAGCCCGGCCGCGACGAACGGCGTCCGGTCCGCGTACTGCTTCAGGGCGAAGGACTTCTCGAACATGTCGGGGAAGCCGAGCCGTTGGCCGAGCGCCGACAGGTGGTCGGCTCCCCCGGGCGGGACCCAGAGCTCGGGCTGCGGGCTCTCGCGGCCGAGGCCGTACATCGTGCCCCAGACCCACGGGACGAGATCGCCCCAGTGGTCGAGGTGGAAGTGCGTGATCACGATCGCGTCGAGGACGGGCCAGTGCTCGGCCTGGCGCAGGCGCGGCAGCACGCCCGGCCCGCAGTCCAGCAGCAGCCGTCCGGGGCCTTCCACGAGGTACCCGGAATGCGCCCCGCCCGGGTTCGGCCACGCGGGCGAGCAACCGACGACGGTCAATCTCACCCTCCTATACTGGCCGAACCGTGGCGCGGAAGATCAGAGTAGTGATCGCGAAGCCCGGGCTGGACGGTCACGACCGGGGGGCGAAGATCATCGCGCGGGCGCTCCGGGACGCGGGCATGGAGGTGATCTACACCGGTCTCCACCAGACGCCGGAGCAGATCGTCGAGACGGCGATCCAGGAGGACGCCGACGCCGTCGGCATCTCGATCCTCTCCGGTGCGCACATGACGCTCGTGCCGCGGATCCTCGACGGGCTGAAGGAGAACGGGGTCGAGGACGTGCTCGTCGTCGTCGGCGGCACCATCCCCGGCGAGGACGCGACGGAGCTGAAGGCTCGCGGCGTCGCGGAGGTCTTCACGCCCGGCGCGCCGACGAGCCAGATCGTCGACTTCCTGCGCGCGCGCGTGCCGGCGTAGGCCGCCGGTGCGGCTGCGCACGGTCGCCGCGACGCGGTACGTCACACCCCTGCGCGAGGGCGGCTCGCTCCCCGCGCTCGTCGAGGCGAGCGACGACGGCCTCTACGTGCTCAAGTTCCGCGGCGCCGGGCAGGGGGCCAAGGCGCTGGTGGCGGAGATCGTCGCGGGGGAGCTCGCCCGCGCCCTCGGCCTCGCGGTCCCGGAGCTGGCGCTGGTGGAGCTCGACCCGGCGCTCGCGCTGGCGGAGCCCGACCGGGAGATCCAGGACCTGCTCGACGCGAGCGCCGGGCTCAACCTGGGCGTCGACTTCCTCCCCGGCGCGCTGCCGTTCGGCCCGGCGGCCGGCCCGCCGCCGCCGCCGGAGCTCGCGGCGGACATCGTCTGGTTCGATGCGCTCGTGACGAACGTCGACCGGACGGCCCGCAACACGAACCTGCTGCTCTGGCACGAGCGGCTGTGGCTGATCGACCACGGCGCGGCGCTCTACTTCCACCACGCGCCCGAGCGCGTGGAGGGGCACGAGCGGCGGCCGTTCGAGGCGATCGAGGAGCACGTGCTGCTGCCGTTCGCGGGCTCGCTCGCCGCGGCCGACGCGCGACTCGCGGGGCTCGTGACCGAGGACCTCCTGCGCGACGTCGTCACGGCGGTGCCGGAGCCGTGGCTCGGGGATTCCTCGCCCGAGGCATACGTCGAGTACCTCGGCGGGCGGCTGGCGGAGCCGCGGGCGTTCGTGGCGGAGGCGGAGCGGGCGCGTGGGCGGCTCTAGCCCGTTCTCGTACGCCGTCGTGCGGCTGGTGCCCCGCGTCGAGCGCGGCGAGCGGATGAACGTCGGCGTGATCGTCTTCTGCCGGCCGCTCGGCTACCTGGGCGCGCGCACCGCCCTCGACGAGCGGCGGCTGGCGGCGCTGTGGCCGGAGCTCGACCCGGCGAGCGTCCGGCCGCAGCTCGAGGCGATCGAGCGGATCGCAGCGGGGGACCCGGAGGCCGGGCCGATCGCGCGTCTCGACGAGACGGCGCGCTTCCACTGGCTCGTCTCGCCGTCGAGCACGATCATCCAGCCGTCGGCGGTGCACACGGGGCTCTGCGACGATCCGCCGGCGCAGCTCGAGCGGCTCTTCGGGTCGCTCGTCGTGGCGCCGGGTGGCGCTACTTCCTGACGACGACCCGCTTCGCGGCCAGCGCGTTCTTGGCGCCCGTGCGGGCGGCGAGCGTCGCCTTCGCCGGTGCGGTGAAGATCGTCACGGTGCTGCCGGGGGCCGGCAGGTTGAGGCCGAGCTCGCGCGGGTCGTTGGGGTTCGGCTCCGTCGCGCCCTCGATGGTGGCCGTCGGCGGCACCGCCACCTCGACCGCGCGGCCCGGCTGGGCGACCTTGCGTCCGCCCGGCCACTGGCGCAGGCGGTCGAGCTCGAGGCGGAGACCCTCGCTGCCGGCCTCGACCACGGTGCCGGTGAGCGCGAGCGTGAACGTGCTGCCGGGCCGGGCGGCGAACAGGAGGCGCCGGGCCTTCGTGAGGTAGGGGTACGGGTTCACGGCGCGCCCGTCGTCCGGGTGCACCTCGAAGTGGAGGTGCGGGTGGATGCCGTCGGCGTCGCCGGAGTCGCCGACGTAGGCGATCGGCTGGCCGGCCGCGACCTTGGCGCCGCTGCGGAGACCCTTCGCGAAGGCCACACCGGGGACGCACCTGCCGCGGTTGTCGTTCCCGTTCGTCAGGTCGTTGTTGAGGTGGATGTAGAGGTACGTCGTGCCGCTCTTGCCGTAGAGGTAGAGCATGCAGCCGGCGCGCGAGGACGTCGTCCAGAACTTGACGGTGCCGGCCTCCGCGGCGAGGGCGAGGGCGCGGCGCGGCGCCATGATGTCGTTGCCCTCGTGGGCGCCCTGGCCGCGCGCGTCGCCGAAGTCGCTTCCGAACGTCGCCTCGCCCAGCACCGGGAAGACGAGCTGCGGCACCTTCGCGGCCGTCGACTGCGCGCTCCAGGCGGTGGCTGCGCCCGCTCCGACGAGGAGGGTCACGATGAGGAGGAAGAGTCCTCGGGCTGTCGTCCGGTGGCGGCTCATACAGGCGTCCCGTTCGCGCTCGAAGCGCCGAAGCCTAGCAGCGTCCGCGGCGACCGCCTCCCCGAAAGGGGTGATGCCGCACTCCGCCCGCCGCGATCTGCGGCATCGTTAGAGTCTCGGCGCGATGAAGCTGGCCGTCTGTGTGAAGCAGGTGCCGGACGCGACCGCGACGAAGCGGATCGATCCCGGCACGAAGCGCCTCGACCGCTCCGGCGAGGGTGCGCTGAACCCCGTCGACGCGAACGCGGTCGAGGAGGCTCTGCGGATCAAGGAGGCGACCGGTGAGGGCGAGGTGGTCGTCCTCTCGCTCGGCCCCGAGAAGGCCCTCGACGCGCTCCGGAAGGCGCTCGCCATGGGCGCCGATCGCGCCGTGCTCGTCTCCGACGAGGCCGCGGCCGGCTCCGACCTCGTCGCGACGAGCTACGCGCTCGCGAAGGCGCTCGAGCGCGAGGGCCCCGACCTCGTCCTCTTCGGCCAGCAGGCGGCCGACTCGGACGGCGCCGTCCTCTGGGCCGCCGTGGCCGAGCGGCTGCGGCGGCCGCTGATCTCGCAGGCGGCGGAGCTGACGCTCGAGGGTGACTCCGTCACCGGCAAGCGCCAGACGGAGTTCGGCTACGACGTGATCCGCGCGCCGCTGCCGGCCGTCGTCGCCGTGGCCGACTCGATCAACGAGCCGCGCTACCCCTCGCTCAAGGGGATCATGGGCGCGAAGAAGAAGCCGCAGGACGTGGTCGCCCTCGCCGAGCTCGGCGTCGAGAGCGACCGCGCCGGTGTCGAGGGCTCGCGCACCGAGGTGCTCGCGCTCGGTGACCCGCCGCCGCGCGGCGAGACCCGCACGATCGAGGACGACGGGTCGGCCGCGGAGAAGATCGTCGAGTTCCTCACGGAGAAGCGGTTGCTCTAGATGTCGATCCTCGTCTTCCTCGAGCATCACGGCGATGAGCTCCAGAAGGGCTCGCTCGGCGTCCTCGCCAAGGCGGCGCAGCTCGGTGCCGGCGACGTGTCGGCGGTCGTCCTCGGCTCGGGCGTCGCGGGGCTCGCCGCGCAGGCGGGCGAGCACGGTGCCGCGACGGTCTACGTCGGCGACGACCCGAAGCTGGAGGCGCCGCTGCCGCAGCCGCGCGTCGACGCGCTCGCGCAGCTCGTGACGGAGCGCGGGATCGAGACGGTGCTCTTCGCGCAGTCGATCCTCACCGCGGACATCGCGGCCGCCCTCGCCGCGCGACTCGAGGCGGGCCTGAACTGGCAGCTCGTCGACCTCGAGGCGCGTGACGGCACCCTCGTCGGCAAGCAGTCCGCGCTCGGCGACACGGTCCTCGTCGACGTCGGCTGGACGACGACGCCGCGGCTCGCGCTCTTCCGCGCCGGTGCCTTCGACCCGGCGCCGGTCGGCGGCGCCGGGACAGTCGAGCAGCTGGACGTCTCGTTCGAGGAGCACTCGCTCGCGGCGGAGATGCTCGAGCAGGCGCACGAGGAGTCGACGGGGCCGTCGATCGAGGACGCCGACGTGATCGTCGCCGGCGGCCGCGGGCTCGGCGAGCCAGAGAAGTTCGCGCTCGTCGAGGAGCTCGCCAAGGCGCTCGGCGGCGCCGTCGCGGCGACCAGGGCGGTCGTCGACGCGGGCTGGTATCCCTACTCGGCCCAGGTCGGGCAGACGGGCAAGAACGTGGCGCCGACGCTCTACGTCGCCTGCGGGATCTCGGGCGCGATCCAGCACAAGGTGGGGATGCAGTCGTCGAAGACCATCGTCGCGATCAACAAGGATCCGAACGCGCCCATCTTCGAGTTCGCCGACCTGGGCGTCGTCGGCGACCTGCACCAGATCGTCCCGAAGCTGACCGAGCTCGTGCGGGCCCGTCGCGGTGGCTAGAGGTCGTGGCTAGGGGTCGCAGCCAGGTGCGGCCGTCCGACTACCCGCCGCCGTTCGACCCCGCCGAGGCGCTCGCGCCGCCGACCGACCCCGCCGACGAGCGGATCGAGGTCGGCGTGCTGATCGTGGGCGCCGGGCCGGCCGGGCTCGCGTGCGCGATCCGGCTCGGGCAGCTGCTCGAGGACTCGCCCGAGACCGCCGAGCGCCTCGGCGACGTGCCGGTCGCGGTGGTCGAGAAGGGGAAGCAACCCGGCTCGCACCTGCTCTCGGGCGCCGTCGTGAACCCACGCGCGCTGCGCCGCCTCTTCAAGGGCCGGCTGACGATGGCCGACGTGCCGACGTACGGCGAGGTCGAGGGCGAGCGCGTCTACGTGCTGACGAAGTCGACGGCGATGCGGATCCCGCCGCCGCCGACGATGCGCAACCACGGCAACTACGTCGTCTCCGTCTCGCAGCTCGGCCGGTTCCTGGCCGAGCAGGCCGAGAGCGCCGGTGCCGCGCTGCTCCCGGAGACGGACGCCCAGAAGCTGCTCGTCGCCGACGGGCGCGTGCAGGGGATCCGCACCGGCGACAAGGGCCGCGGCCGGGACGGGCAGGAGCTGGGGAACTTCGAGCCCGGCTCGGACATCGTCGCGCGCCTGACCGTGCTCGCCGAGGGGACACAGGGGCACCTCACGGGCGCGGCGATCTCGCGCTTCGGGCTGGCGGGCGAGAACCCGCAGGTGTGGGCGCTCGGGGTCAAGGAGGTCTGGAAGGTGGCGAAGCCGCTCCGCCACATCGTCCACACGATGGGCTGGCCGCTGCGCAAGCGGGCGCGCTACGGCGAGTTCGGCGGCTCCTTCATCTACCCGATGGGCGAGGACCTCGTCTCGCTCGGCTTCGTCGCCGGCCTCGAGTACCGCGACGTCGAGTTCTCGGTGCACGACGTGGTGCAGGAGTTCAAGACGCACCGGCTCGTCCGTCGGATCCTCGAGGGCGGCGAGCGAGTCGGCTGGGGCGCGAAGACGATCACCGAGGGCGGCTACCACGCGCTGCCGACGCGGTTCAACGCGCCGGGGCTGCTGCTCGCGGGGGAAGGCGCGGGGCTCGTGAACGTGCCGACGCTGAAGGGGATCCACTACGCGATCGAGTCCGGGATCCTCGCCGCGGAGGCGGCGTTCGCCGCGCTCCAGCGCGGAGAGAGCCCGTGGCGCTCCGGCGCGCTCGACCTCTACGACGAGTCCCTGCGCGCGAGCTACGTGCTGAAGGACCTGCGCGAGGTGCGCAACATGCGCCAGGTCTTCGACAAGGGCTTCTACCTCGGCGGTGCGTACGCGAGCGCGATGACGGTGACGAAGGGCCGCTTCCCGCCGAAGGAGTTCCGCAGCGAGCCGAACGCGGCGCACGCGCTCATCCGCACCGACCGCGCGCGGAGCTATCCGGCCCC
>DASUOK010000228.1:0-29027 GCA_036276675.1 Gaiellaceae bacterium
CGCATGGAGGGCTCGGCCTTCGGCGACGTGCCGCTCAACGTCGAGCTCAAGCTCGAGGTGTGGGACTCGCCCAACTCGGCCGGGATCGTGATCGACGCGGTGCGCCTCGCCAAGCTGGCGCTGAACAACGGCGTCGCCGGCGCCCTCGAGGGCCCGTCGAGCTACCTGATGAAGTCGCCGCCGAAGCAGATCGTCGACGACGAGGCGTACGGGGCGACGGAGAAGTTCATCGCGCAGAACGCGGTCAAGAAGACCAAGACCGCCGCGTCCGCCTAGCCCGCGCAGGCGCGGCGGCCCCCGGTCGCCGCGCCTCGCCCGCTCTCGCCCTACTCCTCCTCGAGCTCGACGTCGGGGACGTCGTCACCGCCGCCGCCGCTCATGCGTTCGCCCTGCCACGGCTGCCAGTCGACCGGCGTCGTGGGCTCGCGCCACTCGACGACGGGAGCGCCGGCCAGGGCGGGCCGCATGAAGTCGGCCCAGATCTGCGCCGGGAAGCTGCCGCCCGTGACCTGGATGCCGTGGACGTCGACCATCCGCTTCGTCCTCGCGGGATAGCCGACCCAGACGGCGGTGGCGAGCTGCGGCACGTAGCCGACGAACCAGGCGTCGGTGTGCTCGTCGGTCGTGCCGGTCTTCCCGGCCACCGGCCGGTCGAGCTGCGCGGCGGTGCCGGTGCCGCGCAGGACGTTCTGCTCGAGGATGCGCGTGACGTGGTGCGCGGCGCCGTCCGCCAGGACGCGTTCCGGCTCCGCCCGCGCGAAGGCCCCCTCGTCGCGGTCGCCGCTCGGGAGGACGACCTTGCGGATGGCGTACGGCTCCCGCCGGAGGCCGTCGGCGGCGAGCGTCGCGTAGGCGGAGGCCATGTCGAGGACGGTGACGCCGTTCGCGCCCAGGCCGATGGAGGCGACGGGGTCGAGCTGCGAGCGCACTCCCAGCCGCTCGGCCATCCGTGCGACCGAGGCGGGCCCGAGGTCGAGAGTCAGCTTTGCGTAGACGAGGTTGTCGGAGCGGAGCGTCGCCTCCGTGAGGGTCGAGCGGCCGTACGTCTCGCCCGAGTAGGTCTTCGGCCGCCAGAGCTCCTGGCCCGGGCCCGGGTCGTGCTCGAACTCGGACGAGTCGTAGTACGTCGCGAACGGGTTGGCGCCACGGCGGATCGCCTCGGCGAGGACGAAGGTCTTGAACGACGATCCCGCCTGGCGTCTGCCCTGGACGGCGAGGTTGAAGTCGAGGCGCCGGCCCGGCGCACGCGAGAGCAGCGCGCGCACGGCGCCGTTGCGCGGGTCGACGGCCACGACGGCGGTGGCCGGATCGCCGGGCTCGCCGAGGACGCCGCGGGCGGCCTCGCGCGCCAGCCGCTGGAGCCGCGGCGAGAGCGTCGTGTAGACGCGCAGCCCGCCGCCGCGGACGCCCGCCTCCCCGTACTCGGCGACGAGCTGCCGCCGGACGAGGTCGAAGAACGTCCGCTGCCGGCGCGTGTCGTAGAGCCGGCCGCGCTTCAGCCCGAGTGGCTGCGCCTTCAGGCGGACGGCGCGCTGGCGGGTGAGCGCCCCCGTCGCGACCATCGCGTCGAGCACGAGGTTCCGCCGCGCGAGCGCGGTCGCCGGCCGGCGGAACGGGTCGTACAGCGTCGGCGCCCGCACCAGGCCGGCGAGCAGCGCCGCCTGCGCCGGGCCGAGCGCGTAGGCGCGCCGCGCGAAGTAGGTCTGGGCCGCCGCCTCGATCCCGTACGCACGGTTGCCGTAGAAGACCCGGTTGAGGTACGTGCTCAGGATGCGTTGCTTCGACCAGGCGGCGTCGAGCGCGAGCGCAAGGCACGCCTCCTCCTTCTTCCGGGCAAACGTCCGCTCGTTCGAGAGGTAGAGGTTGCGCACGGTCTGCTGCGTGAGCGTCGAGGCGCCCTCGACGACCTCGCCCTGCTTCAGGTTCCGGAGCGCGGCGCGGGCGACCGCCTGGTAGTCGACGCCCTCGTGCTCGTAGAAGCGGCGGTCCTCGATCGCGACCGTCGCGCGCTTGATCCACGGCGACATGCGGCTGCCCTCCACCAGCTGGCGGTTCACGGTCGAGGGGATCGTGCCGAGGAAGCTGTCGTCGGCGGCGTAGACGAACGAGGAGCGGCCGATCGGGTGTGGGCGGTGATCGGAGAGCTCGCAGCCGGCGCGGAAGCGCTCGTACTCGAACGCCGCCACGGTCACCGCGCCGACGAGCGCTGCGAGCACGAGCACCGGCACGACCAGCAGGGCGGCGACGAGCGCACGGCCACGGAAGCGCCGTTCCCGGCGACGCCGCCGCACGCGGTTCAGCCTCGCTCGGCTCACACCGTGTGAACGCACGGGGTTGGCGCCGGGATCCGGCCCGCGGCGTTCAGGTTTGCTGAGGTGCTGCCGTCTAGGATCGCCCCATGGCGCTCGAGCTCGCCGCCGCCTCCACCCTCGAGCGCGCCGAGCGCGCCGCGCTCTTCACCGCCGGCTACGAGGGGTACCTGCTCCCGTTCGACGTCGACGAGGCGGCCCTCGGGTTCATGGAGCACGCCTTCGACCTCGTGCCCGAGGCGTCCCTGCTGGCGCGGGTGGACGGCGAGCTCGTCGGCCTGGCGAACCTCGGCCTGCGCGGCACCGACGCCTGGGTCGGCGGCGTCGGGGTCGTTCCCGCGCACCGGGGCGGCGGCGTCGGCGAGGCGTTGATGCGCGGGCTCGCCGACGAGGCGCGGAGCCGCGGCGTCGAGCGCGTCTGGCTCGAGGTGATCGTGGCGAACACCGCCGCCCTCCGCCTGTACGAGAAGCTCGGCTACGGGCACGTGCGCGACGTGGAGGTGTGGTCGCTCCCAGGCGAGGAGGGTGCTCGGAGCTCGCCCGTCCCGCTCGAGGAGGCGCACGCGTTCATCCGCGAGCGGCGCTCCGGGCGCGAGCCCTGGCAGCGCTCCGACGCCACCCTGACCCGGCTCACCGAGCTCGAGCCGGCACCGCAGGGGGTGCTCGAGGACGGCGGCGCCGCGATCGTGCGGCAGGGGCCCGGCCGCGTCGCGATCGTTCAGCTCGGCGGCGACCCGCGCGCGGTGCTGAGGGCGATTCGGGGCCTCGGCGAGACGGTCTCGCTCGTCAATCTCCCCGTGGACGATCCGGCCGCGACCGCCCTCCGGCAGCTCGGCGGCGAGGTCGTCGTGCGGCAGCACGAGCTGCTGCTCGAGCTCCCGGCCTGAAGCCGCCGCGAGCCGGGGCTAGACTCGGGTCGTGAGCCTGCGCATCTGCCTCGTCACGCCGTTCGCGTGGTCGCAGCCGCACGACGTGAACGAGCATGTCGCGGGTATCGCCCGCGAGCTCCGCGCACTCGGGCACCTGGTCACGGTGCTCGCGCCCTCGAGCCGCGCCGGCGACCTGCTCGCAGGTCGCCGCGCCCTGAACCGCGGCGAGGGAGCCGACGTGATCGCCGTCGGGCCTGCGATCCCCGTCTCGCGCCGCTCCAGCCTCGGCGTCCCCATGGGGGTGCGGGCGAACCTCTGGCTGGCGCTGACGCAGGGCGAGTACGACGTCGTGCACGGCTTCGAGCCCGGCCTGCCCAGCATCTCCTACCTCGCACTGCGCGACTCCGAGACACTCGGGGTGGCGACCTTCGTCTCGCCGGAGCGGCTCTCCTACCCGCCGCGCCGAGCGCTCCGAGACAAGCTGCTCGGCCGCATCGACGCGCTCCTCGCGACGTCCCCCGAGACGGCGGCCGCGGCCGCGGCCCGCTTCCCCGGGGACTACCGGGTCGTCTCGCCGGGGGTCGACCTGGAGCTGTTCCGGCCGGGCCCGAAGCGGCAGCTGATCGCGGTCGAGCTGCACTCCGCCTCGCTCCCCGTCGCGCGCGCCGCGCTGCGCTCGCTGCGCGAGCTGCCGGGCTGGGAGCTCGTCCTGCTGCGGACGAAGCCGCTCTCGACCCGCCCCACGATCCCGCACGCGCTCCGCGACCGCGTCCACGTGCGGGCGGGGCGGAGCGCGGAGGCCCGCGCCGCCGTGCTCGTGGAGGCGGAGATCTTCTCGCCGGCGCCGACGGGATCGCAGCGGCTGCTGCTCGAGGCCGCCGCCGCGGGCGCGGTCGTGGCGGCCGCGCCGGCCGCCGCCACGCAGCCCGAGCTCGCCGCCGCCGCGATCGCCCGCTACGCCGAGGACCCGGAGCTGCGTGAGCGCACCCGCGCCGCCGCGCGCGCCGAGGCCGAGCGGCACGGCTTCGCCGACGTCGCCGGGGAGCTGGACGCGCTCTACCGCGACCTCGCCCGGCGGCGGCGGCGCCCCGCGAGACGCGACGCGGGCCCGCTCGCCGGCCGGCCCTGGATCGTCGCCGACCTGCACATGCACACGAGCTGGTCGCACGACTGTTCGATCGAGGTCGACGAGCTGCTCGACCACGCCGAGGCGGAGGGCCTCGGCGCGATCGCCGTCACCGACCACAACGTCTTCGGCGGCGCGCTCGAGGCGGTCGAGCGCGCCCGCGACCGCGACCTGATCGTGATCCCCGGCGAGGAGGTGAAGACGGATGGTCAGGGCGAGGTGATCGGCCTCTTCCTGCGCGAGGAGATCCCGCGCGGGCTCAGCTTCGCGAACACGATCGCCGCCATCCGCGACCAGGGCGGGCTCGTCTACCTCCCGCACCCGTTCGACCGGATGCATGCGATCCCGGATCCGGTGACCCTGCACCGGCACCTGGCCGAGATCGACGTCTTCGAGGTGTACAACGCGCGCCTGCTGTTCGAGGGCTACAACGACGAGGCCGCCCGCTTCGCCCGCAAGTACAACCTCGTCGCGGGCGCGGGATCCGACGCGCACGTGCTCCCGGGAGTCGGTACCGGCGCGGTGCGACTGCGGCGCTTCGACGGGCCGGAGGAGTTCCTCGTCTCGCTGCGCAGCGCCGAGGTGCTGCGGCGCCCCAAGTCGCTGGCGTACCTGCAGAGCCTCAAGTGGGTCGCCCAGGTCAAGGAACGAGTGCGGTAAAGACGAACTGAGGGGACGACTTCCTGTGAGCGCCGTGCCTACCGACGAGATCTACGAGCGCTACCTGCAGAAGGCGATCTCCGAGATCAACGAGCTCGGCGACGAGATCGGCCGCGCAGGTGACGAGCTGCACATCCCCGTGCTGGGCTCCGGGCACCCACTGGCCGACGTCTTCCTGCTCAAGCACGACCCGAAGCCCGCCGAGGTGCAGGAGGGCGTCGCCTTCTTCGGCCGGGCCGGTCAGGCGCTGCTGAAGTCGCTGCAGCGCCTGCGCGTCGACCCGATGGCGGTGTACGGCACCAACTGCCTCAAGTTCGGCGGCGAGAGCTTCGACGAGGCGGCGCCGTGGCTCACCCGCGAGCTGCACATCGTCCAGCCGAAGCTGCTCGTGGCGATGGGCGGGCCCACGGTCGAGTTCGTGAACCGGCTCGAGTTCCCGCTCGCCGACGCGCTCGACCCGGAGCTCGAGGGGCTCCAGCGCTTCACGGCGACGATCGAGGCGCTCGTGGTGCCGGACATCGACACCGCGCTCGACGAGGCGCCGGCGAAGACGGCGTTCTGGAACGCCTTCAAGGCCGTCGGCGCCTGGTACGCCGAGCTGCCCCCGTATTGAGCCGAACGCGCGCGACGGCGGTCGTGGGCGTGCTCGCCGCGGTGGCCGTGTACACCGCGGTGGCCGAGCACCTGTGGGAGGCGGGCCTCACGTGGGACGTCCTCTTCCTGGCCGTCGTCCTGATCCCGGCGACGCTGCTCACGATCTGGCTCCTGCTGCCGTACGCGCGGTCGGAGGGCCTGCCGTGGGTCGGCCTCGCGCTGGCGCTGCTCGCGGTCGGCTTCCGGGCCGCGGACCTCGACGTCCTCACGAACCTCGCCAAGCTGCTCGCGCTGACGGCCCTCGGCTTCTGGTTCCTGAGCTGGTTCGAGACGGTCGCCTGGGCCGTGCTCGTCGCCGTGATCATCCCGGGCGTCGACGCGATCTCGGTCTGGCGCGGCCCGACCGAGTACGTCGTCGAGCAGCAGCCGGGGATCTTCGAAGAGGTCTCGCTCGCCTTCCGCGTGCCCGGCGAGGATGGCACCGCCAACCTCGGGCCGCCGGACGTGCTCTTCTTCGCCCTGTTCCTCGCCGCCGCCGACCGCTTCGGCCTGCGCGTGGGCGCGACGTGGGTGGCGATGACGGCGCTGCTGGGCGTCACGCTCGTGCTCACCGCGACGACGGACGTCGCCGGGCTGCCCGCCCTGCCCGCGATCTGCATCGGCTTCCTCCTCCCGAACGCCGACCTGCTCTGGCGGCAGCTCCGGCGCCGTGGGCGCGCTCCGGCCCGCGTCTTCGGCCGCACCGACGCACAGCTCTTCGATCTCGAGGCGGACGTGCTCGAGCGGAGCGGCGACGAGATCGTGCTGCTCACGCGCGAGCGCCCGCCGCGGAGCGTGACGGTGTCGCGCGGCGTCCTCCGGGTCGGCGGCGACGACCCCGTCCCGGCGCAGGTGCACGAGCTGCCGAACGGGATCGTGGTCGTCCCCTACGACGAGGCCCCGACCCTGCGCGACGCCGTCCACCCCGAGCAGCTCGCCGCCGACGACGCGACCGTGGAGCGGCTCAAACGGGAGCGGAGCTAGCCCGGTCCGAGGGCTACGGGGCCAGTGCGGCGAGGTCGCGGACCTGGACCACCAACGCCGTCAGCCCGGTCTCGCTGCCCTTCGCGTGGATCTCACCGCGCTCGATGAACGCGGCCTGGCCCTCGGCCAGCGGGAGGCGCTCGCCGTCGCCGCCGGCGACCCACCCGGCTCCCGACAGGGCGACGAAGAGCTGACCGAAGCCGGCCTCGTGCGGCCCGATCTCGCCACCGGGCTCGAAGTAGAGGATGTACGCGTGCGCCTCGCCCGCGCCTGCGGCGACCGCGATCGACGAGGCGAGCCTCACCGCGTACGGCCGCGATCCGATCGGCTCCGCCAGACTGGCGTCGAAGCGGAGGATCTCCATCGCCGCCGGGCCCTACGCGCCCGCGACCGGGGCCGCGGCAGCGCGCTCGAGCAGCGCGACCGTCTCGACGTGCGGCGTGTGCGGGAACATGTCGACCGGCCGCGCGCGGAGCAGCTCGTAGCCGAAGTCGTTCCGCAGCACCTTCGCGTCCGACGCGAGCGTCGTCGGGTTGCAGGAGACGTAGACGATGCGCCGCGCGCCGAGGCCGCCGGTCCGCTTCAGCGCCTTGCCGGCGAGGCCGGCGCGCGGCGGATCGACGACGACGACGTCCGCGGGGCCCGCGCGCTCGGCCAGCTCCTCGATCGACTGGCCGACGTTGCCGGCGAAGAAGGCGGCATTCGAGATCCCGTTCAGGTCGGCGTTCTCGAGCGCGCAGGCGACGGCCTCCTCCGAGATCTCGACGCCCCAGACGCTGAGCGCGTCGCCGGCGAGCGCCAGCCCGATCGTCCCGGTCCCGCAGTAGAGGTCGTACACCGTCTCGTTGCCGGTGAGCGCGGCGTACTCGATCGCGAGGGCGTAGAGCCGCTCCGCCATGGCCGTGTTCGTCTGGAGGAACGCGTTCGGCCGCACGCGGTACCGCAGGCCGAGGATCTCCTCCTCGATCGCCTCGTCGCCCCAGAGCAGCGTCGACGGCAGGTTGGTCACCTCCGCCGGCCCCTCGTTCACGGCCCAGTGGATCGAGCGCACCTCCGGGAACCGCCGCAGCACCTCGACGAGGTAACCCGTCTCGAACTTCTCGCCCGGCCCGGTGACGAGCAGCACGAGCGCCTGGCCGGTGTTACGCCCCTCTCGCACGACGAGGTGCCGCAGGTAGCCCGTCCGCTCCGCCTGGTCGTAGGCGACGAGCCCTTCCTCGCGCGCCCAGTCCCGGACGGCGTTGCGGATCGCGTTCCCGAGGTCGGTCGTGAGCCAGCACTTCTCGACCTCGAGCACCTCGTCCCAGCGGCCGGCCTTGTGGAAGCCGAGGGCCGGGCCGGACGGGGTCTGCGTGAAGGAGTACTCGAGCTTGTTCCGGTAGAAGAACGCCGACTCGGCCGGCACGATCGGCTCGAGCGGCGGCTCGGCGATGCCGCCGATGCGCACGAGCGCGTCACGAACCTGCGCCTCCTTCGCCGCCGCCTGCACCGCGTAGTCCAGATCCTGGAAGCGGCAGCCGCCGCAGGCGGGGTAGTGGGCGCACGGCGCCTCGACCCGCTGCGGGGACGGCTCGAGCACCTCCGTCGCCAGCGCCTCGGCGAAGCCGCGCTTCACCTTCGTCACCCGGGCGCGCACGCGGTCGCCCGGCAGGCCGCGGCGGACGAAGACGACGAAGCCGTTCAGGCGCGCGACGCCGTTGCCGCCGTACGCCAGTGAGTCGACCTGGAGCTCGACCTCGTCGTCCTTGCGCACCGGGGCGGCCATGCCCCCAGGGTACGGCGTCAGGAGATGTCGCGGCGGCTCGTACGGACGAGCCCGGCGGCGCCGATGGCCACGACCCACGCGGCGGCGACCGCCAGGCCGGGCCCGTACGCGAGGAGGCTGTCGGCCCCGGCGCCGTCGGCGGCGTCCAGCGCCTGAAACGGCAGGTAGGAGACGAGCCCGTCGAGGTCGAGCAGGCCGAGCAGGGCTCCCAGCAGCGGCTCGCCGATGAAGATCCAGATCAGCGTCCCGACGAGCGCGGCCACCTGGGCGTGGACGAGCGAGCCGACGGCGATGCCCATCAACGCCCACAGCACCGCGCCGAGCAGCGTCTGGCCGACGCGCTCCCACAGCTCGCCCGACCCCGCCTGGAGGTCGGCCCCGACGACGGCGAGCCACACGACGGCGACGCCGGCGATGACGACGAGCGCGAGCACGAAGAAGAGCAGCGCCACGAGCGAGGCGGCACCGGCTTTCGCGGCCAGCACGCGCTCCCGCACCGGGGCCGCCAGGAACGTCGGTGTGATCGTGCCGTGGCGGAACTCGGTCGTGACGATCGTGATCCCGAGGATCAGCCCGAGCAGCCCGGCGATGCTCGCTGCCTCGACCAGGCCGACCTGGAACTCGAGCGTGCTGCGGCGCGCGTCCTCGGCCGAGCCGATCTCCGCGGCGGCGGCGAGGCCGCCGAAGAGGACGATCACGAGCAGGTACACGTACCAGCCGCGCGTCGTGCGCACCTTCAGCAGCTCGGAGGCGAGGAGCGCGCTCACTGGGTCGTCTCGCCGCCGGTCAGCTCGAGGAAGACCTCCTCGAGCGTCGCGCGCTCGACCGTCAGCTCGTGGAGGACGATCCCGTTGGCGGCGGCGACCTCGCCGACCCGCTCCGGGGGCAGGTCGGCCGCGAGCGTGCCGTCGCCGACCGCGGTGACCGCGCCGCCCTGCGCCGCGAGCAGCTCGCGCAGCCGCCCCGCCTCGGGGCTCCGCACGCGGGTGGCGCCCTGCACGCTCGCCAGGACCTCGGGCACCGTCGCCTGCCGGATCAGCGTGCCGCGGTGGATGATCACGACCCGGTCGACGGTCTGCGCGACCTCCGCGAGAACGTGGCTCGAGACGAGGATCGTCCGCCCCTCGCTTGCGAGCGTGCGGAGGAAGTCGCGCAGCCACCTGATCCCGGCCGGGTCGAGGCCGTTCGCCGGCTCGTCGAGGACGAGCACCTCCGGATCGCCGAGCAGCGCTGACGCGAGCCCGAGGCGCTGCCGCATCCCGAGCGAGTAGCCCTTGACGCGGCGCTTCGCGGCGGTGCTCAGCTCGACGAGCGCCAGCACGTCCTCCACCCGCGAGCGCGGGAGGCTCGCCGCGGCGGCGAGCACGCGCAGGTGGTTCCGGCCGGTGCGGCCCGGGTGCACCTCGCTGGCCTCGAGCACGGCGCCGACACGATGGAGCGGCCGGTCGAGCTGCCGGTAGGGGACGCCGAGGACGCGCGCGCTGCCCTCGTCCTGGTGGACGAGGCCGAGGATCGCCCGGAGCGTGGTCGACTTGCCCGCGCCGTTCGGGCCCAGGAAGCCGGTGATCGTCCCGGGGTCGACGCGGAAGCTGAGGTCCCTGACCGCCTGCGTCTTGCCGAAGCGCTTGCTGAGCCCCTCGACCTCGATCACGAAAGCGTCGTCACGTAGACCGAGCGCTCGCGGGGGCCATCGAACTCACAGAGGAAGATGCCCTGCCACGTGCCGAGCGCGAGCCGGCCGTCCTGGACGGGCACGAGGGCGTCGGAGCCCATGAACGCGGCACGGATGTGCGTGGGCGCGTTCTCCTCCCCTTCCTCGATGTGCTCCCACGGCCAGTCCTCGGAGACGATGCGCTCGAGCGCGGAGACGAAGTCGCGCGCCACCGCCGGATCGGCGTGCTCGTTGACGGTGACGCCGGCGGTCGTGTGCGGGACGTAGACGAGAACTGCGGCGGCGTCGCCGAGCTCGCCGGTCGCCTCGCGCACGCGCCCCGTGATGTCGACGAGCTGGCTCCGCCGTTCCGTCCTCACCGTGAACGCGCGCACGGCGCGTATCCTAGGGCGCGTGAGCGCGGGGACGTCCGACCAGCAGGCGCCGAGCGACCGCGAGCTCGACGGCTACCGCGCCGGCGCCGACCGCTTCATCGCCGAGCTCGACGAGGAGTACTACCAGCACTACGCGGGGCTGAAGCCCGACTTCGACCTGCGCGCGATCTACGAGCGGCACGCGAACCTCACCGACCTGGAGACGGTGCAGCGGCTCGGCCGCGCCGTCGCCGGGGACGAGAACCTCGAGCTCTACCGCTTCGGCTGCGAGGGCTATCTCGGCGAGCTGACGCGGGAGCACGCCGAGCGCGTCGCCGACCTGGAGGCGACGCTGGAGACGCAGCACGACGGCGGTCCGGTCGGCTACCGGATGCTGCCGCCGACGATCGCGAACGCGGCCGACCGGGCCACGCGGGAGCGGCTCGAGGGCGCGCGCAACGCCCTCACCGACGAGCACCTGAACCCGGTCTACCTCGACGCCGTCACGAAGGGGCAGCAGGGCGTCCGCTCGCTCGGAGCCGACGACTACTTCCAGCTCTACCGCGACCGCTTCGGCTTCGACCTCGAAGGCCTCGGCGCGCAGTGCCGCGCCTTCCTCGACTCGACGGAGCGGCTGTACGAGGAGTCGATCGACCGCGCGCTGCGCGAGCACGTCGGCGTCGGCCTCGCCGAGGCGGAGCGCTGGGACGTGCGCCGGCTCTTCCGCGGCGCCGGCTGGGACGCCGGCTTCCCCGCCGACCGGATGCTCCCCGCCCTACGCTCGACGCTCGCGGATCTCGGCATCGACCTCGACGGGCAGGAGAACGTGCACCTCGACGTCGAGGAGCGGCCGACCAAGTCGCCGCGCGCCTTCTGCGCGCCGATCGAGGTGCCCGAGAAGGTGATGCTGGTGATCCAGCCGATGGGCGGGCCCGACGACTGGCGCGCGCTCTTCCACGAGGCCGGGCACACGGAGCACTTCGCCTTCACGTCGGCGGACCTGCGCATGGAGGAGAAGCGGCTCGGCGACAACGCCGTCACCGAGGGCTGGGCGATGCTGTTCGAGCGCCTGATCGACGACCGCGGCTGGCTGACGCGGATGCTGGACTTCCCGCGTCCGGGCGACTTCGCCGAGGAGGGCGCCGTGCACCTGCTCTTCTTCGTGCGGCGCTACTCGGCCAAGCTGCTCTACGAGATCGAGTTCCACCAGGCCGCCGACCCGACCTCGATGCGCGCGCGCTACGTGGAGCTGCTCGGGGACGCGCTGAAGATCGAGCCGAGCGACACCGACTACCTCGCCGACATCGACTCCGGCTACTACGTCACGTCCTACCTGCGCTCCTGGGCCTTCGAGGCCCAGCTGTCGACGTTCCTGCGCGAGCAATTCGGGTCGGACTGGTTCCGGCGCCGCGCAGCGGGGTCGCTCCTGCGCGAGCTGTGGTCGCTGGGGCAGAAGCCGACCGCGGACGAGCTGCTGAAGGACGTCACGGGGGCGCCGATCGAGCTCGAGGCCGTCGCCGACAAGCTCCGCGCCGCGCTGCCCGCAACGGCGTAGCGGGCCGGCTCGAGCTGGCTACAGCGCGCCGCCGGCGGCGGGCGGCGCGCCCGTCTCGAGCGGCGAGTCACCCCCGGCCTCGCGGGCGAGGTACTCCTCGATCAGCATCACGTTGTCGCGCGAGCGCTCCACCACCGCGAGGAGCGCCGACATCGAGGACACCTCCTCGCGCTGCTCCTGCAGGAACCAGTGCAGGAACTGCTCGCCGACGAGGTCGCCCTCCTCGCGCGCGAGCTGGACGAGCGCGCCGATCTGCGCCGTCACGCGGCGCTCCTGCTCGAGCGCGAGCCGCACGGGCTCGACGACGTCCGCGAACTCCGTCTGCGGCGCCTCCACGCCGGGCACGCGGACCGTCACGTCGGCGTCCAGGAGGTACTGCACCAGCATCATCGCGTGGTTCCGCTCCTCCACCGCCTGGCGGTAGAAGTGGGCGGCGAGCTGCGGCAGCGTGAGCGCGTCGTAGTGGACGGCGATGGCGACGTACTGCTGCGACGCGCCGAACTCGTAGCCGACCTGCTCGTTGAGGGCAGCGGGGAAACGCGACATCGGCCGACCTTAACGCGAACGGGCCGGCGCGTCCCGCAAAGGGACGCGCCGGCCCGAGCGAACCGCGCCCTACGCGCTCGTTGCAGTGCCGTCGATCGGCTCGTTCCCGGAGCCCTCGACGCCGATGCGGATGCGCTGCGGCTTCGTCGTCTCCGGCTTCGCGACGCGCACCTCGAGCACGCCGTCCCTGAGCTCGGCCTTCACCGAGTCGGCGGCGACGCCCGGCGGGACGGCCAGCGTCCGCGAGAAGGTGCCGTACCGGCGCTCGACGCGGAAGAAGCCGTCCTCGGAGCGCTCCTGCGACTGCTCGCGCTGCGCCGAGATCGTGAGCGTGTCGTCCTGCAGCTCGACCTCGATCGCCGACTCCGGGACGCCCGGCAGGTCGAACGAGTAGACGACCTCGTCCTGCGTCTCCCAGACGTCGACGGGCGGAACCCAGGTCTGTGCCGTCGTGCGGCCGTTGCCCTCGAAGAGCCCGTTCATGAGCCGGCTCATCTCGGTCTGCAGCGTCGCCAGCTCGCGAAACGGCTCCCACCGAACCAGTGTTGCCACAGTCTCCTCCTTCGGTCGTACGTTCTGACTACGCCGCCATGATAAAACCTCAGTCCCTGACTGTCAAGTATCCCCGCGAGTAGGATCGGCGCCGTGCTGCCGCTCCGCGACAACGTGCCGACCCGCACGCGGCCGTGGGTGACGTACGGGCTGATCCTCGCCAACGTGCTCGTCTGGGTGCTCTACCAGCTGCCCGACCTGCAGGGCTCGGTGGACGAGCTCGCCTACCACCCGTGCGAGGTGACCGGCGAGTGCCCGCAGGTCGGCCAGGGCTGGGCGGTCACCGCCGTGACGTCGATGTTCATGCACGGCGGCTGGGAGCACCTGCTCGGCAACATGCTCTTCCTGTGGATCTTCGGCAACAACGTCGAGGACTCGCTCGGCCACCGGCGCTACCTCGTCTTCTATCTCGCCGGCGGCTTCGCCGCGACCGCGCTGCAGACGATCGTGACGCTCGAGGCCGGGGCCGCCGGCGACGCGACCATTCCCAACGTCGGGGCGAGCGGCGCCGTCTCGGCCGTCCTCGGGGCGTACCTCGTGCTGCTCCCTCGCGCCAGCGTCCTGACGGTGATCGTCTTCGTCCTGCGGGAGATCCCGGCGATCTTCTTCCTCGGCTTCTGGTTCCTCTTCCAGCTCTACGCCGGGGGCATCTCCGTCCAGAGCCCGCAGGCCGGGGGCGGCGTCGCGTTCTTCGCCCACGTCGGCGGCTTCGTCTTCGGCGCGGCTCTCGTCAAGCTCGTCGCCATCCGCCCCCCACTCCGGCCGCGCTGGTGACGCGCGCGGAGTTCGAGGAGCACGTGCGCGCCGCGCTCGACGGGATCCCGCCCGAGCTCGCGCGCGCCCTCGTGAACGTGGCGGTCGTGGTGGAGGACGAGCATCCCGAGGACCCCGACCTCTTCGGCCTCTACGAGGGCATCCCGCTCCCCGAGCGCGGCAGCGGCGGGCACGGCGAGCTCCCCGACCGGATCGCCATCTACCGCCTCCCGCTGACGGAGGAGTTCCCCGATCCGCGCGAGCTCGAGCAGGAGATCCGCATCACCGTCCTGCACGAGCTCGCCCACTACTTCGGCTTCGACGAGGACCGCATCGCCGAGCTCGGCTACGAGTGATGGTGACGGCGCTCTACGTGCTCGCGATCGTCGCCGGCGTCGTCGGCGCCGCGGCCATTGTTGTTTTTCTGTTGAGCCGCGAGGAGTAGGGAATCGCGGTCGGCGCGCGCGCGTTTTCATCGGCATGAGAACGATCGCCGACATTCACGCCGAGATCGGGGTCCTGAGCGAGCAGCGCACGGAGCTCTGGAATCTCCTCTCGCGTGGCCGGAACGAACCCGTACGGGACGAGATCAAGCACATCGACGAGCGACTGCAGGCCCTCTGGGACGAGCACCGCGCCGAGCGCGCGCGCATCCGCTTCGGCGAGCGCGAGGACATCGTGCGCCGTGCCCGCGCCGAAGAGCGCCTCGAAAGAGCCGCCTAGACCGGTACGATCCGGCTCCTTGGGCCGGGTGAGATCGCTCTTCGATCGCGACGACCACTCCGATCTGGAATCGGAGCGGGAGGCGCTGCGCCGACAGCGCTCGGAGGCGACCGCCGAGCTGGCGACGCTGAAGGCGTCACTGGCGGAGCGCGTCGCCAGCGTGCAGCTGCGGGAGCGTGAGCTCGGCGAGGCGCTCCGGCGCGTGGAGGCACGCGAGGCCGACCTCGCGGGGAAGGGCTCGCGCGGCGCGCGCATCGACGCCGCCCGCGCCCGGCTGGCCGAGGCGAAGGCGGCACGTGCGGAGCGCGACGACCAGAAGGCGCTGGCGGCGCTGGCCGCTCGCCGCGCGGAGCTCGACGCACGCGCGGCCGAGCTCGACGCCCGGGAGCGCGCGCTCGCGGAGGGCGCGGAGAGAACGGACGTCGCGGACCGGCCGGAGAACGGCCGTCCGCAGGGACCTGAGTCCGACATCGCCCGCGCGGCGGCCGCGTTGGCGACGGACGACGCCCCCACCGCGGATCCGCTCGTCGGTGCCGAGGAGGCGCTCCGTGCGCGCGAGGAGGCGCTGGACGCGCGCGCGACGGAGCTGGAGGAGCGCGCCGCCGAGCTCGCAGCACGTGGGGACGAGCTCGAGGCCCGCGCCGGCGAGCTCGAGGTCCGGGCGACCGAGCTCGAGGCGCTCGCGGCCGAGCTCGACGAGCGTGAGCTCGCCCTGGCGCAGGCGCCGGAGCCGCAGCCGGACCCGGAGCCGGCCGAGACCGCCGCCGACCTCGACGGCCGGCTCGCGGCGCTCGAGGCGAAGCTCGAGGAGCTGCGCGAGGCGGAGCGTGCCTTCGCGCGCACGCACGCCGAGCTCGCGGCGCGCAGCGACGCCCTCTCCGAGCGCGAGGCCGGCGTCGCCGCACGCGAGCGTGCGGTCGCCCTGCAGGAGGGCCCGCGCACACCCGAGCTCGAGGCGCTCGAGGCGCGGATCAAACGGCTCGAGCAGTCGCCCCGCGGCCGCACGGCGAGCACGCGGACGTTCAGCGAGGGGCTCCGGGCGCTGGAGCGACGCGCGCTCCGCGAACCCAACGAGCCTCTGCACTAGCACGCCGCTTGTAGGGACGCTGTCCTTCTGGGAGACTCGCCCGCAGCGGCCGGAAGCCAATCCGGCCGGGGGAGAACCAGGGAGGGACTCATGAAGTCACGCAGGGCTCTGGCCAGGGCTGTTGCCGCAGCCGCGGTCGCCGGGCTCGTCGTCGCCTCGGGGGCGATGTCGAAGCCGTCGGCGGACGCGACGCAAGCCGCCCTCGCCTACGTCGCCGAGCACAAGCAGGCGCTCGGTCTGAGCGGCTCCGACATCAAGGAGATCGCCGTCAGCGACGTCGTCTACAGCGCGCACAACAAGGTCACGCACGTCTACCTCCAGCAGCAGTACCGCGGGGTCGACGTGCACAACGGGCTCGTCAACGTCAACGTCGCGAGCGACGGCTCCGTGCTCGGCGCCGGCAACCGCTTCGTCTCGAACATCGCCTCGCTCGCAGGCGGGCAGAGCGCGAGGAAAGCAGCCGCCGAGGCGGCCGCCGCCGCCGCAGGTCACCTCGACCTGAGGCCGACGAAGGCGTTCGAGGTCGTCGCGGCGAAGGGCGGCGCGGCACGCAAGACCACGATCTCCGACGGCGGCGTCGCCGAGGGCGCGATCGAGACGGAGCTCGTCTGGCTCCCGACCGACGGCGCCGTGCGGCTCGCCTGGAGCGTCCGGCTCGACGAGGCGGACCACTGGTGGCACGCGTTCGTCGACGCGGAGACCGGCGCGTCGCTGGGACAGAGCGACCTGATCGTCCACGAGGACGCCAAGGCGATCGGCCAGGGCGTGGCTCCGTCTGCGAGCGCGGCGAGCGAGCTCCAGAGCTTCCCGGCGACGGACAACGCGAGCTACCGCGTCTTCCCGATCCCGATGGAGAGCCCGAGCGACGGTGACCGGGTGCTCGTGCAGAACCCGGCCGACCCGAACGCGTCTCCGTTCGGCTGGCACGACACGAACGGCGCGGCCGGGGCGGAGTTCACCGTCACGCGCGGCAACAACGTGCACGCCTACGCCGACCGCGACAACAACAACGTGCCGGATCCCGGTAGCGACCCCGACGGCGGGCCGAGCCTCGTGTTCGACTTCGGGCTCGACCTCGACTCGCGTCCGCTCGACTCGCAGGCCGCGATGGTGACGAACCTCTTCTACTGGAACAACGTCATCCACGACGTCATGCACAACTACGGCTTCGACGAGGCGTCGGGGAACTTCCAGGTCACGAACTACACCGGGGAGGGTCTGGGCGCCGACTACGTCCGCGCCGAGGCGCAGGACGGCAGCGGCCGCAACAACGCCAACTTCGGCACCGACGTCGACGGCCAGCGGCCGCGCATGCAGATGTTCGAGTGGCGCTCGTCGGCTCCGAACCCGATCGTCGTCAACAGCGGGCCGCTCGCCGGGCAGACGTTCTTCGGCCCGATGGCGGGCTTCGGCGAGAGCCTGTTCACGACCGGGCCGATCACCGGTCCCGTGCAAGTCGTGAACGACGGCGTCGGCGTCACGTCGGACGGCTGCCAGCCGTTCGTCCTCCCGGCCGGCACGATCGCGATGGCCGACCGCGGCACGTGCAACTTCACCGTCAAGGTGAAGAACGCGCAGGACACGGGCTCGCCCGCGGCGATCATCGTTCAGAACGTCGCCGGGCCGGCGACCGCCATGGGCGGTGCCGACCCGACGGTCGTGATCCCGTCCGTGATGATCACGCTCGACGACGGGAACACGTTCAAGGCGAACCCGGGCAACACCGTCACGATGTCGGACGGGACGGGCGGCGTGCCCGACCGCGACTCCGACCTCGACAACGGCGTGATCGCCCACGAGTACGGGCACGGCATCTCGAACCGCCTCACCGGCGGGCCGAGCGTGATCGGGTGCCTCAACTCCAACGTCCACCTGGAGCACATGGGCGAGGGCTGGAGCGACTTCTACGCGCTCGTGCTGACGACGAGCCCGGCCGACACGGCCACGACGGCCCGCGGCGTCGGCTCGTACGTGAGCTTCCAGCCGGCCGACGGCCCGGGCATCCGCCCGACGCCCTACTCGACCGACATGGCGGTGAACCCGTCCACGTACGACTCGATCGAGGACACGGTCAACATCACGCAGCCGCACGGCGTCGGCTACGTCTGGAACACGATGCTGTGGGAGGTCTACTGGAACCTGGTCGAAAAGCACGGCTACAACCCGAACGTCTACGCCGACTGGTACACAGGCGGGAACAACCTGACGATCCAGCTCGTCACCGACGGCATGAAGTTCCAGCCGTGCGGGCCCGGCTTCGTGGACGGCCGCGATGCGATCCTCATGGCCGACCAGGCGTTGACGGGCGGGGCGAACCAGTGCGAGATCTGGCGCGGCTTCGCCAAGCGAGGCCTCGGCACCGGAGCGGTGCAGGGGCTCTCGACGAGCCGCACGGACAACTCGCAGGACTTCACCGTCCCGGCGACGTGCACGGCGACCGCGGCGTCGTTCCGGCCGCCGGTGCTCGCCGCGCCGACGCTGAACGAGCGTGACGCGGGGGCGGCGGTGCCGTTGAAGTACGCGATCACCGGCCTCGCGCCGGGCCAGGACGTGACGCTCGTCTCCGAGCCGGTCGGCTGCGCCGACCTCCGCTCGACGGCGGCGCCGACGCCGATCGCGACCGTCGGCTCGACGAAGCAGTCGGGCAGCGAGTACCAGGTGAACTGGAAGACGGACGGAAGCTGGGCGGGCACGTGCCGCCGGCTGACGCTCCAGATCGAGGGAGCGAGCAGCTCGGTCGCGTACTTCCGCTTCACCTAGAGGGGACGCCGTGAGGGGAGCACCGCCGCCGGGCGGTGCTCCCCTCCCTTCTCTACACTGGACGCGCTCGGGGCGTTAGCTCAGCTGGGAGAGCGCCGCCTTTGCAAGGCGGAGGTCGCCGGTTCGATCCCGGCACGCTCCACTCCCTCCCTCCCTCCGCTCCGCTTCTTCGGCGGGCTAGGCGCTCCTGACGGCGGCCTGCCGGCGGCGCACGGCCACGACGGAGCCGAGGGCGAGCAGCAGCGCGGCGAAGGCGCCGGCGCCCAGGCCGAAGCCGCCCCAGTCGACGGCCTCGCTCGCCGCCGCCTGCCGGGCCTGCGGCAGCGAGCCGACTCCCCGCGCCGCGGCACGGTCGTCGGGCCGCGTGGCAAACGTGGGCCGCTCGAGCTGCGCCGTGTGGATCGCAGCAGCGATCGCGAGCGACTCGGGAGCCAGGGTCGTCCGCTCGCGGATGGCGGTCGCGATCGCGGGATCGAGCCCCGCGGGCACCGTGGCGCGGTCGCCGATCGCGGTCGCGATCGCCGGGTCGAGGGCGCGGCCGTCGCGAGCCCAGCTGTCGGCGTGGCCAACCGGGACGATCACGATCGCCGCGACCACGGCGGCCAGGATCGTGCGGCTGAAGGCGTTCGAGAACATCGCTCCTCCTTGCGTCGTACGGGCGCCCATGCGACCGTGGTGCGAGCAGGTTCGAAGACGGCGGCCAAGGCTCGGTAGGAGCTCAGGTAAAGACGCGGCAAAAGCGAGGGTGGTAGTGCCTACGCCCGGCATCGACTTCCGAATCCTCGGGCCGCTCGAGGCGCGCCGCGACGGGGTCGAGCTGTCCCCGGGGGGGCCGAAGCAGCGCGCGCTGCTGGCGCTGCTGCTGCTGCACGCGAACGAGCGCGTCTCGCACGCCGCGCTCATCGACGGCCTCTGGGGCGAGCATCCGCCCGAGACTGCGGCGAAGGCACTGCAGGTGTACGTCTCGCAGCTGCGGCGCACCGTCGGGCGCGAGCTCGTCCACACGCGCCCAGGCGGCTACCAGCTCGTGATCGCGCCGGACGCGCTCGACCTCCTCCGCTTCGAGCAGCTCGTCGCGGACGCGCGCGTCGCCGCTCCCGCGGCTGCGGCCCCGAAGCTCCGCGAGGCGCTCGCACTCTGGCGGGGGTCGGCGCTCGCGGACGTCGCCGACGCGGCGTTCGCGCAGGAGCAGATGGGCCGTCTCGAGGAGCTGCGGCTGGCGGCGACGGAGCAGCTCGTCGACGCGGAGCTCGCTCTGGCGACCGACGGCGAGCTCGTGCCTGAGCTCGAGCGGCTCGTGGCTCAGAACCCCCTGCGGGAACGCCTCCGCGCCCAGCTGATGCTGGCGCTCTACCGCTCCGGCCGGCAGGCGGACGCACTCGACTGCTACGGGGAAGCGCGCCGGCTGCTCGTCGACGAGCTGGGCATCGAGCCGGGCCGCCAGCTTCGCGAGCTGCATGGGGCGATCCTGCGCCAGGATGCCGCGCTCGACCTCGAGCCCCCTGACGCGGCGGGCGTGCAGGCGCGAGCATCCGGCGAGGATCCGCCGCCCGCGCGGGACCCGGTCTCACGCGGCGTGCGCAAGACCGTCACGGTGCTCCACGTCGCCCTCACGACGACCTCGCAGCAGGACGGACCGCTCGACCCCGAGGCGCTGCAACGAGTCACCAGCCGGGCGCTCGGTGAGGTCAGGACGGCTGTCGAGCGCCACGGCGGCACCGTCGAGACGGCCTCGGGTGAGGCGATCTCGGCCGTGTTCGGGCTGCCGACGGTGCACGAGGACGACGCCCTCCGCGCGGTGCGGAGCGCTGCCGAGCTGCGCGAGCGCCTCGAGCTCCTCACGGCCGAGGTCGAGGGCGAGCGGCGCGCGCGGATCGTGTTCCGGGCCGGCCTGAGCACCGGCGAGGTGGTGACCGGCGGCGAGGCCGGTGACGAGCTGCGTACGACCGGCGTGCCGCTCGCGGCGTCCGCTCAGCTGGGCCGCTCGGCCGGGCCGCGCGAGATCCTGCTGGACGAGCTGACACTCCGGCTCGCGCGCGAGCTCGTCGTCGTCGAGGGAGCCGACACCTCCGAGCCGAGCTTCCGCCTGCTGCGCGTGCAGGACGCCCAATCCCGGCAGGCGAGCCGTCTGGCCTCGCCCATGGTCGGCCGCGAGGGCGAGCTCGGGCGGCTGCACGACGCCTTCGAGCAAGCCGTTCGCGACCGGTCGTGCCAGCTGTTCACGATCCTCGGCACGGCGGGAGTCGGGAAGTCCCGGCTCGTGCGCGAGTTCCTGGGCGATCTCGACGGTCGCGCACTCGTCGCACGAGGGCGCTGCCTGCCGTACGGCGAAGGCATCACCTTCTGGCCGCTGCTCGAGGCCGTCAAGGAGGCTGTGAGCCTCGACGACAGCGACTCGCCCGACGAGGCACTCGGCACGCTGATCCGCGCCGCCGGAGGCGACTCGGGAGCCGAGCGGGTCGCGCGACGGGTCGCGGAGATGATCGGCCTCGCCGAGATCGCTCCCGCGCCCGAGGACGGGAGCGCGTCGGTGCTGGCGCTCTTCGGGGCGCTCGCGCGGCGGCGGCCGCTCGTCGTCGTCTTCGACGACGTCCACTGGGGTGAGCCGACGTTCCTCGACCTGGTCGAGTACCTCGCCGACTGGGTGCGCGACGCGCCGCTCCTGCTCGTGTGCCTCGCACGACCGGAGCTCCTGGACGTCCGCTCCGGCTGGGGTGGAGGGAAGCTGAACGCGACGTCGACGCTCCTCGAGCCTCTCTCCGACCAGGACTGCCTGCAGCTGATCGAGAATCTCGTCGGCCGGACGGAGCTCCTCGAGGAGCTGGAGAGCACGATCGCGAGCGCGGCGGAGGGAAACCCGCTCTTCGTGGAGGAGATGCTCTCGATGCTGATCGACGACGGCCTGCTGGTCCGGGCCGAGGAGGGCTGGGTGCCGACGGGCGACCTGCAGCCGGTGCGGGTGCCGCCGACGATCCAGGCGCTCCTCGCGGCACGACTGGACCGCCTCGACTCCGACGATCGCGCCGTGATCGAGCGCGCGGCGGTCCAGGGCAAGGTGCTGTACGAGGCGGCTCTCGGCGATCTGACCGAGGAACCACTCAGGACCACGGTCGCGGGCTCCCTCGCCTCGCTCGTCCGCAAGGACCTGATCCGCCCCGACGGCGAGAGCTTCGGCACGCGGACCTATCGCTTCCGCCACCTGCTCATTCGCGACGCCGCCTACGACTCGATCCCGAAGGAGGGCCGGGCAGAGACGCACGAGGCGTTCGCGCGGTGGCTCGAGCGGGCCGCGGGCGAGCGGGCGACCGAGTACGAGGAGATCGTCGGCTACCACCTCGAGCAGGCGTACCGCTACCGGGCGGAGCTCGGACCGCCCGACGAGCCGACCCGTGCGCTCGGTCGGGCGGCGGCGGAGCGGCTGGGCGCCGCCGGCCGAAGGGCGTTCGCGCGCAGCGACGCGCCTGCCGCGCTGAACCTGATCTCTCGCGCGGTGTCGCTGCTGGCTCCGCAGGACCCGCTGCGCGTCGACCTCGTCCCGAGCGTTCGCGTCGTCCAGGGGATGGCCGACCTGAGCTGGGCCGACAAGGTCCTGACGGAGGCCGTGGAGGCCGCGGCCACGAGCGGCGATCGGCGGCTGGCGGCGCACGCGCTCGTGCAGCGAGGCCTGTTGCGCCTCTTCACCGCACCCGACGTCACTCCGGCTGAAGCGCGGCAGGTCGCCGAGCAGGCGATCGGCGTCTTCGAGGAGCTCGGAGACGAGCTCGGGCTGGCACGGGCGTGGCGGCTCGTCGCCCAGGCGCACTACCTCGACCGGCGCGGGGAGCCGAGCGCCGAGGCCGCGGAACGCGCTCTCCGCCACGCGCGCCGTGCGGCCGACCCCTTCGAGGAGCGGGAGATCGTCGAGTGGCTCGGGATCGCGTTCATCCTGGGACCCCGCTCCGCCGCGGAGGCCGAGGACAGATGCCGGCGTCTGCTCGAGGAGGTCGCAGGCAGGCCCGCACTCGAGGTCAACATCCTCGGCACGCTCGCGTACCTCGTCGCGATCCAGGGCCGGAGCGACGAGTTCCGGGAGCTGATGGGGCGCGCGGAGCGCCTCGTCGATCCGGTCGAGGAGTGGATCTGGCAGGTCCCCGTCCACTTCGCCTGGGTCTCGCTCCTGCGCACCGAGCCCGAGGCGGCCGAGCAGGCGTTGCGCCCCGACTACGAGCAGCTGAAGCGGATCGGCGAGAAGAGCCACTTCTGTTCGATCGCCAGCGTGCTCGCGCAAGCGGTCTACGCCCAGGGCCGGTACGGGGAAGCCGACGCGCTCGTGGCGGAGGCGGCGGACGCGGCGCGCGCGAACGACGTTCACACGCAGATCGTCTGGCGGAGCACGAGGGCCAAGATCCTGGCGCGCCGAGGTGACTTCGAGGCGGCTGAGCGCCTGGCGCGCGAGGCCGTCGGCTTCGCCGCGGGCGGCGACTTCCTGCACTCGCACGCCGAGGCGCTGATGGATCTCGCCGAGGTGCTCGAGCTCGCCGGCGATCACGACGAGAGCGCCGAGGCGGTTCGGGCCGCAGCCGCGTTTTGGGAGCGGAAGGGAAACGTCCTCGGGGCCCAGCAGGCGCAGGCGCGACTCGACGGCCTCACCGGCTAGCGTCCCGTCCCGCCGGTAGCCGAGCACGATCCGGGCTCGTCGCCGATCCCTCCCGAGCGGCTTCCCACCGTTGCTCATCTACGGTGTAGCCGCATGAAACCGGGGGCGCCCGCATGACCCCGCCTGGACCGTGGCGGCTGATCGCGAAGCGGACGCTCGCGGTCTGGCCGCTCGTGCTCGCCTCGTTCGGCGCGGTGTTGCTCGCCGCGACGCTGCTCGCCGCCGGGCCGATGTACGCGGGCGCGGCGGCGCAGGCGGGGCTCGAGCGCAAGCTCGCCGACGCGGAGGTGCAGCAGGCCGGGCTCGACGTCACCAGCCGCGCCGAGCCGGCCGGCTATGCCGGCGCGAGCGAGCGCATCGTCGACGAGCTGAGGCGAACGCTGCCCGGCGACGCGGCGATCCACCGCGTCGGCGAGTCGGACTCGGTGGCCGACGAGGGCGGGCGCCGCTTCGTGCTCGCCTTCGTCGAGGGGATCGACGCGCACGCGACCCTCGACGACGGCCGCTGGCCGCAGACGACCGGCGGAGCGCTCGAAGCCGCCGTGTCCGTCGCCGCCGCCCGGGAGACCGGCCTCGCCGTCGGCGACGTGGTTGAGCTCAGGCGCGAGCGGAACGTCCCGAGCGCCGACGTCCGCATCGTCGGCGTCTACACGGTCGCGGGCCAGGACGCGGCGATCTGGTGGAACGACGAGCTGATGCTCGACGGCGTACGCGGGCGCGACACACCCACCTACGGCCCGCTCGTCGTCCCCGAGCGGACGCTGCTCGCGACCGTCGACCGCTTCCGGGCGAGCTGGCGCGTCCGCCCCGAGCCCGACGCCTTCACCGTGGACGAGCTCCGGGGCGCAGCCGCCTCGATCGCGGGCCTCGAGGAGCGCCTCGGCGAAGACGTGCCCCGCGGCGTGGCCCCACCGGTGGTCTCCACGAGCCTGCCCGCCCTCCTCGACGAGTCGAGGCGCGAGGTCGGCGTCGCGCGCTCGGGTGTGCTCGTGCCGCTCGCCCAGCTGGCACTCCTGGCGGCGTACGGGCTCGTCTTCGTCGCCGCGCTGATCCGGCGGCGGCGGCGGCGCGAGGACGAGCTGCTGCTGACGCGAGGCGCGCATCCGCGCTCGCTCGCGCTCGCGTCCGCGCTCGAGGCGCTCCTCCTCGCCGCGCTCGCGGCACTCGCGGCGCCGTGGGCAGCGGCACTCGCGATCGAGCTCGTCTCCGCGGCCGGGCCGCTCGCCTCCGCCCGGCTCGACCTCGAGCCGCAGGTCGGAACGCTGCCCTACGCGCTCGCGCTCGCCGGTGCCGCCGCGTGTCTCGTCGCGCTCGTCGTGCCCGCGCTCCGGCACGACCGGGAGGAGGACCCGCACGACGCGCGGCCGGGCTTCTTCACGCGCACCGGCCTCGACATCGCCCTGCTCGTGGCCGCCGCCGTCGCCCTCTGGCAGCTCCGAGCGGAGGGCGCTCCCGTCGTCGCCCGCGAGGGCGAGCTCGACGTGCTGCTGGTGGCGGTGCCCGCGATCGGGATCCTGGCGGGCGCCGTCCTCGCGGGGCGGCTGCTGCCGCCGGTGCTCGCCCTCGTCTCGCGCGCCGCGGCGGCACGTCCCGGCGCGGTTCCCGTGCTCGCTGCGCGCCGGCTCGCCCGCACCGCCGTCGAGCACCGGCCCGCCGCGGTGCTCCTCGTGGCCGCCCTCGCGATCGGCACGTTCGCGGCCGCCTACGCGCGCACGTGGGACGCGACGCAGCGCGAGCGTGCCGCCCTCACGGTCGGTGCGGACGTGCTCGTGCCGGACGACCGCCGCTCCGAGTCGCTCCCGCCGATCGGCCGGGCGAACGCGTTCGCGGCGACCGAGGGCATCGGCGCCGCCTCGCCGCTCGTCGCCGAGCAGCTCCGCATCGGGGGCGACGCCGTCCGCCTCGTGGCTGTGGACGCCAGGCGAACGCCGGTCGCGCCCGTCGGCGCAACCGCGGCCCGCCAGGCGTCGCTCCTGCGCGAGCTCGCAGACCGCCGGCCGCAGCCGGAGCGGCCGCACCTGCCGCAGAGCGCGACGTCCGTCGACCTCACCGTCCGGACGACGCTGGAGCCGCTGCCGCCGGGCGTCCAGCCGCCGAGGGTGGTCCGGTTCGGGACACCCGGCCGGGCGTTGGTCGACCCGCAGCCGCGACTCGCGCTGGTGATCCGCGACGCCGACGGGCTCCTGCACCACCTCGCCGGTGGGCCACTCCGCTACGGCACGACGCATCTGTCCGTCGAGCTCGCCGGCGAGCCGCGCCACCCGCTCGAGCTGGCCGGGATCGAGCTCTCGTACAGCGTCCCGGCGTTCCTCAACCGTTCGCTCGCCGTCGAGCTGTCCTCGCCGCTGCTCGACGGTGAGTGGACGGCCGAGACGAGCCCGATCGGGGCGCCGCTGCGACCCGCGCTCGCGCGCGTCAGCTCGGCCGACGGACTGACGGTGACGCTCGAGACCGGCGCCTCGGAGCAGGAGCGCGGCGGGGGGACAGTGGTGCTGCGCCCCGAGCGACGGGCCGTCGGCCCGGTGCCCGCGATCGCAGGCACCGGGCTCCTCGAGGCGCTCGGCGCCAAGGTCGGCAACGTCGTCGAGCTCGATGCGGGCGGCGGGACACGGAGCGTGGAGCTGATCGGCTCGCTGGCGAACTTCGCGACGGTCGCCGAGGGCGGTCGCTTCCTCGTCGTCGACCTGCCGACGCTGCTGGCCGAGCGGTACGCGGCGCAGGAGGTCGTGCGGCCGGACTTCTGGACGCTCGACCTCGAGCCGTCGCGAGCGGCCGCAGCGCTGGCGGCGCTGTCGCGGCCGCCGCTCGCCGTGGGGGGCGCGACCTCGCGCGAGCAGCTCGAGGTCACCCTCGCGAACGACCCGCTGGCCGTGGCGACCTCGGGCGCGCTCTGGCTCGGCTTCTTCGCCGCGGCCCTCTTCGCCGTCGCCGCCTTCGCGGTGGCCGGCGCCGCGCGGAGCCGCAAGCACCTCGCCGACGCGTCGCTCCTCGGCGGCCTCGGGCTCGACCGCCGCGGCACGCGCGCGCTCCTCGTGCTCGAGGACGCGGTCCTCGCCGTCCTCGCCGCCGCGATCGGCGTCGGCATCGGCGCCGCGCTCGCGCTGCTCGTCCTGCCGGCGGTCGCGTTCACGGAGACCGGGCGGGCCGCAGTGCCACCGCCGGTGGTGGACATCCCGTGGGCCACGGTCGGCGTGCTGGCGGCGACGGTGATCGGCGTGATCCTGCTCGCGGCGCTCGCGCGCGCACAGGTCGCCAGCCGGGCGTCGATCGCGGCCGAGCTGAGGGCTCCGGCCCGGTGATGCGGGGCGCGACGCTCGAGCCGCTCCTCCGCGGCTCGCGGCTGCTGGCGCTCCGCGGCCTCGGCGCCGACGTGCGCTGGGCGCTCGGGCTCGTGCTCGTGCTCGCGTTCTCGACCGCCGTCGTCGCCGCGTTCCCGCCCGCCTATGCCGACGCGCAGGACGACGCGCTCCGCACGGAGGGCGCCGTCGCCACGCCACGCGAGCGCGACCTCGAGGTCGTGCAGGCGGCCCGACTGCAGGCCGAGGAGCTCGCGAGCGGCGAGGAGCGTCTCGCCGGCATCCCGCCGGCGCTCGCCGCCCTCGTCGACGGCGACACGCTGGTCGTCGACACGCCGA
Organism: Gaiellaceae bacterium; assembly: GCA_036276675.1. Classification (GTDB taxonomy): domain Bacteria; phylum Actinomycetota; class Thermoleophilia; order Gaiellales; family Gaiellaceae; genus Gaiellasilicea. Next base: position 26,619 of record DASUOK010000228.1, read on the forward strand.
TCTACGTCGCCTCCTCGCGCTCCGGCTCGCCCGATCCCGCGGGCACCCTGCGCTTCCTCACGCTCCGCGCGCACGAGGACGTGGAGGAGCACGTGCGGATCGTCGAGGGAGCCGCCCCGGCGGCGGGAGGCCGCCTCGAGATCGCACTCTCCGCCGCCACGGCGGCCGCGCTGTCCGTGGGCGTGGGCGACGAGCTCTCGCTGGCGCCGGCGCCGGAGCAGCCGCAGCTGGACGAGGTGCCGCAGAACGAGCGGTTCCACAGCTCGGCACGCGTCACCGGCATCGTCGAGGCGGATCCGGAGGATCCCTACTGGTTCGGCGACACGAGGTCGCTGCGGCCGCGGGTCGAGAACACGGAGACGCAGCGGCTCGTGTTCGCCGCCGCGCTGCTCCCGCTCGGCGCGTACGACCGCCTCCTCTCGGAGACGGGCGGCATGCCGCTCACCTACAGGTGGCGCTACCACGTCGACTCCGAGCGGCTCGGCAGCGATCGCCTCGAGGAGCTCGAGGACGCGGCGCGCGCACTCGAGCTCCGCTACGGCGCCGTCGTCGAGACGGGCTCGCCGGAGCCCGAGGCGCGAACCGGGATCAGCCGGGTCTTCGAGCGCTTCCGGCAGCAGCAGCGCGTCGCGACGGCGAGCCTCTCGTTCGCCGGCGCGGGCTTCCTCGGGCTGGCGCTCGTCGTGGTCGTGGCGGCGGCCCTCGCCGGAGGCGCGGCCCACCGGGCGGCGCTGACGCTGGCCCGCGATCGCGGCGGCTCCGGACGCGTCGCAGCTGCGGCGACCGCCCTCGCGCTCGTGGTGCCCGCAACGATCGTCGGCCTCGTGGCCGCGGCGGCACTGACGCGGCCCGATGCGGCCGGCGCGGCGCTCGCCCTGGCCCTCGCGGCCGTTGCGGCGCTCGCGATCGCCGCCGTCGTCGCGCCACCCGCGCGCGCGCCGCAGGACGCGCTCGCGGCCCGGCAGGTGCGGGACTCGCGGGGGCGACGCCGCGCCGCCGTCGAGTCGACGCTCGCGACGGTCGCGATCGCGGGCGCGGTGGCCCTGCGGGCGCGGGACGAGGCACCGGAGGGATTCGACGTCCTCGCGGCCGCGACGCCGGTCCTCGTCGTGCTCGCCGCGGCCGCGCTCGCCCTGCGCCTGCTGCCACCGCTCGCGCGGCTCGCCGCCGGGCGGCTGCGCCGCCGCGCCGACCTCGCGCCCACGCTCGCGGCGCGCCGGGTCGAGCGGCAGGGGGCGCTCGGGATCCCGCCGCTCGTGGTGCCGCTCGTCGCGGCGGCGATCGCGACCTTCGCCTGGCTGACGACGGGAGGCGCGGCCGAGGCGACCGCGCCGTTGCTCGAGACCGTCGGCGATGCGCTCGCCGCGATCTCCTACCTCGGCGTCGCCTATGCCGCTGCTGCGATCGTGGTGGTCGTGACCGTGATCGTGCGCGAACGGAGCGGCGACGACCGGCGTCTGGCTGCTCTCGGCCTCAGGCGGCGCCCGGCGCTGCTGCTCGGGCTGGCGCAGTTCGTGCCCGTGATCCTCGCCGGGGCGCTGGCGGGCGCGATCGCCGCACTCGTGGCCTACGCGGCGGTCAGACCGGCGTTCGACGCGGAGGCCGACGGTCTCGGGGTGCCGCTCGCGCCCGCGCTCGCCCTCGTCACCCTCCCCCTCGCCGGCGCCCTCGCCGTCGTCGTGACGCTGCGGCGGAGGAGCTCGTGAGCGGCCGGATCGTCTGCCGCAACCTCGTCAAGGTCTTCAAGACGGAGGACGTCGAAGTGGTCGCGCTGCAGGGCCTCGACCTGCTCGTCGAGCCCGGCGAGCTCGTCGCGATCGTCGGCGCGTCCGGCAGCGGCAAGTCGACGCTGCAGAGCATCCTCGCCGGGCTCGAATCGCCCACCGCGGGCACCGCCGAGGTGGCCGGCTGGGACCTGACGGCGCTGCCGGAGCGCAGGCGCCGGGAGTTCCGCCTCTCCACCGTCGGCTTCGTCTGGCAGCAGACCGCGGCCAACCTCGTGCCGTACCTGACGGTGGCCGAGAACGTCGCCGTCCCGCTCCTCCTGAAGGGGGCACCGCTGCGCGTCCGGCGCGTCCGGATCGCGGACACGCTGGAGCTGATCGGGCTCACGGAGCTCGCCGACGTCCACGCCTCCTCGCTCTCGAGCGGCGAGCAGCAGCTGCTGGCGGTGGCCGTCGCGCTCGCGAACTCCCCGGCGGTCCTGCTGGCGGACGAGCCGACGGCGGAGCTCGACAGCGAGAGCTCGGGACGGCTCTTCGCGGCGCTGCAGACCGTCAGCGCGTCGGGCGTGACGGTCGTGGTGACAACCCACGATCCGCTCGTCTCCGCCTCCGTCGAGCGCACGATCACGATCCGCGACGGGAGGACGAGCGTCGAGACGATCCGCCGCGGCGGTGCCGGCACGAC
>DASUOK010000229.1:0-6872 GCA_036276675.1 Gaiellaceae bacterium
GCACCCTCGTACTCGTGCAGGCCCGGGAGCGCCGGCACGAGCCGCGCGGACACCAGCGCACCGGCCACCGCGACGAATGCGGCCAGGACGAGCGTCAGGTGGACGGCCTGGCCGTAACGGCGCCGGAGCTCGTCGCCACCCGCGACCACGGCGCGGGCGAGCACCGGTTGCAGCACCGTCGTCAGCACCGCGGTCAGCAGCACGACGGCGTCGAGGAAGCGCAGGGCCATGCCGTACTGGCCGACGTCGGCACTCGGCGCGATCCGGGCGAGGACGACGATGTCGAGGCGGTAGTAGAGCGCGATCACGAGGGCCGCCAGGGCGAGCGGCGCGGCCTGGCGGAGCGCCGGCAGCCAGGTACGCGGTCGCGGCCGCCACCTGTAGTCCGCCATCCTCGTGGCGCCGACCATCACGAGTGCGACGTTGGCGGTCTTGGCCACGACGTAGAGCACGAGGAACGGCATCAGCCCGACTCCGGCGAGGGCCAGCGAGACGGCGCCCAGCAGGACGAGCGCCGACTCGAGGATGTCGGCGGCGGCCGACCAGCCCAGCCGCAGACGCGTCGCGAGCGTCGCGCGCAAAGTGTCGCCGGCGACGAGCACGAGGGCGAAGCCGGCGACGAGCGCCGCGTCCTGGGCGAGCGGGGAGTAGCCGAGCACGACCACCGAGAGGGCGAGGAGCCCGTAGGCCACGCCGGCGAGCAGCGTCCTGACGTAGAGCACGTTCGGGACGAGCGACGCCTCCAGCTCCGGCCGCTGCGCGATGTCGCGGGGGACGATCTGCTCGAAGCCGAACGTCGGCAGCAACCGGAAGATCGCTGCGATCGCGATCGCGAAGCTGTAGACGCCGAACAGCTCCGGCCCGAGGTACGACGCGATCACCGCGAACGCGGCGAACTGGAACGAGAGACCGATCGCGCGGCCGCCCGTGAGCAACGCGAGATTGCGCGCCACGCGCGGCCCGAGCGGTCCCGGGTCGACGGCGGCCGTCGCCGCGACGGGCGCCGTCCCCGGCGCAACGCCGCTCTCGACCTCCGGCCGCATCAGGCTCCTGTTCCGCCGCCGCCGGATCTCACACGCGGCGGTTCAGTCGGGCAAATGGCCCCGACCGACCTCCTGCAGCGCCGCCCAGGCGGGCTTGGGCGTCCCGTCCTCCCGACGCAGCCCGTAGTTGCCCTCGCGATCGCCCCGGTCGCCCGTGTCACGGTCGTAGCTGTACACGAAGATCCGCTCCACGTACTCCCCCCACTCGTCGAGCGCGCGCGTGACCGCCCCTGCGACGTGGTCGGCCTGCGTCTCCTCGCTCACCGAGTCGTCGGTGTCCGCCGTCGACCAGCCCACCTCCGTGATCCAGATCGGCAGGCTGTCGTCGAGCTCGCGGATGAGCTCGACGCGGCGGTAGTCCCAGCGCGGGTCATCGCGGTCCTCGTACGGCCCGGCCGTGCGCGGATCGGGGTAGGGGTGAACGCTGTAGACGTCGACGAGCGCGGGCAGCTCGGGATCGGCTTCGAGCAGCTCGGCGAGCCACTCCCGGAACGCCCCGTCGGCGCGCACCTGGAGCAGGTCGCCGGAGACGGCGATCGTCGTCTCCGGCGCCACGTCGCGGATCGCCTCGGTGGCCGCCCGCACGAGCCGCGCGTACGCGGCCGGGTCGGGATCGGGCCGCCAGGTGGCGTGCAGCCACGGCTCGTTCCAGATCTCGACAGCCCGAAGCGGCGTTGGCTCGAGATCGCGTCGCTCCCGCCAGAACGCGCCGTCCTCCGCGTAGCGCTCCACGACCGCGGCCGCGTAGCGCGCGTAGGCGGCGACGTCCCGGGGCGGATAGCGCGAGTCGTCTCCCTCCGGGTCCGACGAGGCCCAGGGGGCCGAGTACGCCAGGATGCCGAGGACGCGGATGCCCGCACGCGCCGCCGCGGCCATCAGGTTGTCGGTCTGCCGCCAGTCGTAGCGCCCCTGCTCCGGCTCGACGAGCCGCCAGGGCAGCTCCTCCCTAACCCAGCCGACCCCGCCGGCGCGTAGCTCGTCGAACACGGGCTCGACCTGACCGGCCTCCGCCCAGACGAGATGCGTGTTCAGGCCGATGCGGCCGCCGTCGCCGCCGGAGTCGCGCGCGAGGAGCACGCCTGCGAGCAGCGCCGCCGCGAGCGCCACGGCCGCAGCGAGGATGAGACGTCGAGCCACGTCCTCCGGTTACCTGCGGCGCCCGGCCGTACACCTGGCCGGACGCGCCGCAACGCGCCAGGAGGCCCTCGCTACTTGCCCCGACCGCCCTTCTTCTTCACGACCTCGATCGTCACGGACGAGCGCGCCGTGCGGCCGTCGAGCGCGGTCGCGGTGACGACGAGCGTGTGCCTGCCGACGGTGAGGCCGCCGACGTCGAGCGTCCCCGTGTCGCCGTCGTAGCGGTACGGTGCGCTGCGCTCGCTCCACCGGTGCTGGCCGTCGATCGCGAAGTCGACTCGGGCGACCTCGCCGCCGGCCGGCAGGGCTTCCCACACGATCGACCCCCGCACGGTGGCACCGTCGGTCGGCTGCGAGGTCGCCACGGTGAACGCGATCGGCGCCGTCGGGCTGGGGCCGGCGGCGAGCAGCGACCTCAGCGTGTCCCACGCCGGCTTGGCGGTTCCGTCCTGACGCAGCAGCCCGTAGTGACCCTCGCGGTCGCCGCGATCGGCGCTGTCGCGGTCGAAGCTGTAGACGAAGATGCGCTTGACGTAGGAGCCCCAGTCGTCGAGCGCGCGCACGACCGCGCCGCGCACGTGGCTCGCCTGCGTGGCCTCGCTGACCGAGTCGCTCGTGTCCGCGGTCGACCAGCCCACCTCCGTGATCCAGATCGGCAGGCTGGGATCGATCTCGTGGGTCAGCATCACGCGCCGGTAGTCCCAGCGTGGGTCGGCGCGGTCGAGGTAGGGGCCGTTCGTGCGCGGGTGGGGGTAGGGATGAACGCTGTAGGCGTCGACGAGCGTGTTCAGGCCCGGGTCGGCGGCACGCAGGCTCTTCAGCCAGTCGAGCAGCTGGCCGTCGGTGCGAACCTGGAGGACGTCGCCCGCGACGAGGATCGTCATGCCCGGCGTCACCGACCGGATCGCCGCGGTCGCGGCCCGCGCCAGCTTGGCGTAGGCGGCCGGGCTCGGGTTCGGCTTCCAGAACCAGTAGCCGAAGGGCTCGTTCCAGATCTGCACCGCGGTGAGCGGACGCGGCACGAGCTCGGGGTGGGCGGCCCAGAACGTGCCGCCGGCGCCGTAGCGCGCCGCGACCGCGGCGGCGTAGCGCGCGTAGTCGGCGACGTCGCGCGGCGGGTACTTCGAGTCGCCGCCGCCGCTCGGGTCGGACGACGCCCACGGCGCCGAGTAGGAGAGGATCCCGAGCACGTTGACCCCCGCGAGCGAGGCGGCGCTCATCAGCGCGTCGGTGCGGCTCCAGGAGAACTTGCCGCGCTGCGGCTCCACGGCACCCCACGGGAACTCCTCGCGGACCCAGTCGACGCCGCCCGCGCGCGCCTGCGACAGCGCGCTGTGGGCAGCCGACTGGGAGAGCCAGACGAGGTGCGTGTTCAGGCCGACGCGGCCCGTGTAGGTGGACGACGTGGTCGTGGCGGCGGCGGCGTGGAGCGCGACGGCCGTGGCGGCAGCGGCGAGGAGCAGCGTGACGCGGCGGAGGTGTCTGAAGGAAGGCATGCTGCTTCCTTCGGCCGCGGGGTAATGGCCGCCATACCCCTTTTGGGGGGTCGCCACGACCGTTTTAGGCCATCATGGGTGTGGAATGGAACGGACGTCCGCGTCCTGGGAGGTCTCGCTGCGCCGTCTCGCCCTGTCATCGGGAATCGTCTTGCTCGTGCTCGGCCTCGGCGCGCTCGCGTGGGGAGCGGTCACGTGGCAGTGGGGTGACCCCGTCACCGCGCTGTACACGAAGCGGGCGCAGTCGCGCCTCGCCGACGAGCTCGAGGCGAAGCGGCACACGCTGCTGGCGACCGCACCGGCGACCGACGAGCCCAGCGCGCCGACGAGCGCTGCCGGGCCGGGGGCAGGCGAACGCGTGGCGATCGGGCCGCTCGCACGGCGCTACCGGTCGACGCTCGGGGAGGGCGACGCCGTCGGGCGGCTTCATGTGCCGCGGCTCGGCCTCGACGTGGTCGTCGTCCTCGGCACCGAGGACGCGACGCTGCGCGACGGCCCCGGCATCCATCGCACCACCCGGCTCCCGGGCCAGGGAGGCCTGATCTACGTCGCCGGCCACCGCACGACCTACGACGCGCCGTTCGCCGACGTCGATCGACTCCGCGCCGGCGACGTGGTGACGATGGAGCTGCCCTACGGGACCTTCCGCTACGAGGTCACGGGCACGCGGATCGTCGACGACGACGACCTCTCCGTGCTGGCGCCGACCGGCCGGGAGATCCTCCGCCTGCAGGCGTGCCACCCGCGCTTCCGCGCGACGCAGCGGATCATCGTCTCCGCGCGCCTCGTCGACACCGTCACCGCCGACGCCTGACGTGCGGACCCGCGTGCGGCACGGAGCCCTCGACAAGGCCCGAGCCGGCCGAGCGGCTGCCGTGCTCGTGCTCGCGGCGCTGCTGGGAGCGGGCTGCGGGGCGGCCGACGAGCCCGTGGGTGCCGCCGCGGCTCCACGCGACCCGCGCGTCGAACCCCCGATCTCGCGGCCGAGCGTCGCCCCATACCCGGCGAACGAGCAGCCCGCCGCAGCCACGGCGAAGCCCAAGCCTGCGCCTCGGGCACGCCCCGCCGCTGCACGTCCGGCCGTCCGCTGCGCCTCGCCGCGCATCAGGCCGCTGCGGACGCGGTCGCTCGCGTTCGCCGCAGTCGTCCGGAGCGGTGCCCAGGCCTACGCGAGGCCGCACGGGCAGCCGCTTGCGCGCTTCGCCCGGCTGAACGTGAACGGCGTGCCAACCGTGTTCGGCGTGCTCGGCCGGGCGCGGTGCGACGGCGACTGGCTGCGCGTGCAGCTGCCGAAGCGCCCGAACGGCATCCTCGGTTGGGTTCGCGCCCGCGACGTCGAGCTCGTCCGCGTGCGTACGCGCATCGAAGTCGACCTCTCAACCCGGCGTGTGACGCTCTACCGCGCCGGGGCGGAGCTGCTCAGCGCGACGGCGGCGATCGGAGCCGCGGACACACCGACGCCGACGGGGAGCTACTACGTGGACCAGCGGCTCGTGGCGCCGAACCCTGAGGGACCGTTCGGCCCGGCCGCGATCGGGATCTCGGCCTTCTCGCCCGTCCTCCAGCACTGGGCGCAGGGCGGGCCGATCGCGATCCACGGGACGAACCAGCCGGACCTGATCGGCGGCGCGGTCTCGCACGGCTGCGTGCGGGTGCGGAACGACGTCCTGGTGCGCATGTTCCGGCTCGTGGAGGCCGGGACGCCCGTCGTCATCCGCGCCTGACGCGTATCGCTCGCAACCGGTGGCCGTATCGCCCAAAAGGGGGATGCACGCTATCCTCGGCTGGGCCAAGGTGCTGTGACGGCTCTCGAGCGGACGGGGGCCTCTGCGGACACAAAGGATGCGGCGGATGGCGATTCTTCGAGTGCTCGTTGCTGACGACCATCGGCTGATGCTCGCCGCCGTGCGGCGGACGCTCGCCGCTGCGGAGGACTTCGAGATCGTGGGCGAGGTCTCGGTCGGGAGCCACGTCGTCCCCGCGGTCCGCGAGACGTCGCCCGACGTCGTCCTCCTCGACTTGCGCATGCCGGAGCTCGACGGCCTCGCGTGCCTCGAGCGCCTCCGCAAGCACGATCCGCGCATCGCCGTCGTCATCCTCTCGAGCTACAGCGACGAGGCCCAGATCGAGGCGGCCCGGGCGGGTGGTGCCCGCGGCTACGTCGTCAAGACGGTGGAGCCCGTGGACCTCCCTTCGGTGCTGCGGAAGGCGCTCTCGGGCGGGCCGTTCGCGGTCTGGGGCGCGAAGGAGGAGCCGCAGGCGGTCGCGGTCGCCGACGGCAGCACCCTCAGCGAACGCGAGGCCGCCGTCCTCGAGGCGGTGGCGCGCGGGCTCTCGAACCGCGAGATCGGCCGCCGGCTCTGGATCAGCGAGCAGACGGTCAAGTTCCACCTGCGCAACATCTACCGCAAGCTCGGCATCTCGAGCCGGACGGAAGCGGCTCGGTACGCCTATCGGAACGGCTTCGCCGCGTCGCTCACCGTCGAATCGGCGTAGGCGCCGGGGCGCACGTGAGCGGCGCGGAGACGGGCGAGGCCCACGCGGGCGGGGAAGCGGTGGCCGCCGCGAGCGAGCGGTTGCTCGTCCGGCTCGGCCTCGACCTCCACGACGGGCCGCTCCAGCAGGTCTACGTCCTCGCGCAGGACGTCAGGCTGCTCCGCGATCAGCTCGTCTCGCTCGTCGCGAGCGAGCATCGCGAGCCGGTGGTCGGGCGCTTCGCCGACCTCGAGTCGCAGCTGGCCGAGCTCCACCAGGACCTGCGCGACCTCGCGCACTCCCTCGAGCCGCGCTCCCTGCTCGAGCAGCCGCTGCCGGACGCGGTCGGCCGGGAGCTCGCGGCGTTGAGCCGCCGGACCGGGATCGCGACATCGCTCACGCTCGAGGGCTCCTTCGACGCGCTCACCGCGTCGCAGCGGATCGCGCTCCTGCGCGTGCTGCAGGAGGCCCTGAGCAACGTCAGGCAGCACAGCGGCAGCCACGAGGTCGCGGTGACGCTGCACCACGACGAGGCCGACGGCGTCCGCCTGGCGATCCGGGACGACGGTCACGGCTTCGACCCCGCTGCGGTGACGCCGGCCGAGAACGGCAGCAGCGGGCTCGGCCTCGCCGGCATGCGCGAGCGTGTGCGGCTGCTCGGCGGCGGCCTCGAGATCGACAGCGCCGCGGGCGGCCCGACGGTCGTGACGGCGACGCTGCC
>DASUOK010000230.1:0-19738 GCA_036276675.1 Gaiellaceae bacterium
AGGTCGGCCGGGTGATCGCAGGCGCGCTCGCCGACGGCGCCGACCTCGGGGCGCTCGCCGCGCGCTCGCTCGCCCTCTGCGAGCGGCGCCCGCTCTACCCGGGGTTCCGCGGCTACACCCGCTACGCGTGAGGCCAGGCGCGTGAGGAAGGTCACGCACGTCGAGCACCCGCTCGTCCAGCACAAGCTCTCGTACCTGCGCGACCGCGAGACGCCGACGGTCCACTTCCGCAAGCTCGTCAACGAGCTGACGCTGCTCCTCACCTACGAGGCGACGAAGGACTTCACGACCGAGACCGTCGAGATCGAGACGCCGCTCGAGCGGATGGATGCACGCCGGATCTCGGGCAAGAAGGTGGCGGTCAACCCGGTCCTGCGCGCAGGTCTCGGCATGCTCGAGGGGGTGCTCTCGCTGATCTCGAGCGCCCGTGTCGGCTTCATCGGGCTTTACCGCGACGAGGAGACGCTCCAGCCGGTCGAGTACTACCTCAAGCTGCCGGACGACCTGAGCGCGCGTGACGCGATCGTGCTCGACCCGATGCTGGCGACCGGGAACTCGAGCGCCGCGGCGGTCGCATCGGTGAAGGCGGCCGGCGCCCGCACCGTCACGCTCGTCTGCCTCGTCGCCGCCCCCGAGGGCATCGCCCGCGTGCACGACGAGCATCCGGACGTGCACATCGTCTGTGCCGCGATCGATCGCGGCCTCAACGAGAAGGGCTTCATCGTGCCGGGCCTCGGCGACGCAGGCGACCGGCTCTACGGCACGAAGTAGGCCGCGCGATGCCCACCGAGCTGCGCGACAACCCGGAGGTCCTGTACGGGGCCGCGGTTGCGCTCCTGATCGTGATCCTGCTGACGCCGGCGGTCGGCGGCATGGCGCGGCTGCTCGGCGTCGTCGACCGGCCGGACAAGCGACGGCTGAACGTCAACCCGATCCCGCGGCTCGGCGGGATCGCGATCTTCTTCGGCATCTTCGTGCCCGCGCTCGCGTTCCTCGACCTGGGCCGCGAGACGCGCGGCGTCCTGCTCGGTGCGGCCGTGGCGACCGTCGTGGGGGCGATCGACGACTTCCGGGGGCTGCGCCCCGCGCAGAAGCTGGTGGGGCAGGTGGTGGCGGCCGCGATCCCGCCGCTCTTCGGCGTCTGGATCGACCACTTCACGTTCCCGCTGCTCGGAGCCGTCGACCTGCCCGCGTGGGTGGGAGTGCCGCTGACGATGCTCTGGATCGTCGCGGTGATGAACATGGTCAACTTCCTGGACGGTCTCGACGGGCTCGCAGCCGGCGTCTGTGGCATCTCGGCCGCGACGTACGCGGTGCTCGCGCTCTCGCTCGGGAAGACGGACCCGGCGATCCTCTCCGCCATCGTCGCGGGCGCGTGCCTCGGCTTCCTCCGCCACAACTTCTTCCCGGCGCGGATCTTCATGGGTGACTCCGGCGCGCTCTGCCTCGGCTTCCTGCTCGCCGCCGTCTCGGTCCAGGGCCTGCTGAAGACGGCGTCGACGATCGTGCTCTTCCTGCCGCTGCTCGTGCTCGCGCTGCCGATCCTCGACACGTCCTTCGTGGTCGCGCGGCGGCTCAAGTACCGCGAGCCGATCGCCGCGCCGGACCAGGCGCACCTCCACTTCCGCTTCCTGCGCCGGGGCTTCTCGCAGCGCCGGGCGACGGTGACGATGTGGGCGTGGTGCGCGACGCTCGCGGCGGTGGCGCTCGCGACGCGGTTCATCCCCTTCCGCGCGGGCGGCGAGTGGCACCTCTGGGAGACGATCGCGTATGCCGCGGTCGGGCTCGTCGCGCTCGCGTTCTCCGTCTACGTGGTCTACCTGCTCGAGATCGTCAAGCTCGCCAACCCGCGCCTCCGCCGCCAGGAGGAGGCGGCGCGGGAGCGTCGCACCGCCTGAGCGGCTAGAGCGCGACCCCGTAGGCCTCGGTGAAGGCGGCCTGCGCGTAGGCGAGCGACGCGTAGGCGAAGCCGCGGTCGCCCCAGCCGGTGCCCCAGCTGTTGCGGACGATGAAGCGGCCCGGGCCGTAGCCGACGATCGCCACCGCATGACCGCCCATCTTGGTGTCCTCGTCGTACTCGGCGAGCACACCCGCCGTGTCGCTCGCGGCCTGCCACGTCGCATCGACGTCCAGCCGCGTCAGGATGGGCCCCTTCGTCGCGAGCCACGTGCGCCAGTTGGTCAGGTTCGAGCCGAGGTTGAAGTAGGCGAGGATCTTCAGCTGCGAGGCGACCGCGTACAGCGTCTTCGCGTCGCCGCGGTACAGCCGTCCACTCGCGAAGGGGACGAGCGCGTCCTTGACGAGCCCGTACTTGCGGGCGATGTCGAGCGCCGACTTGAGGCTCGTCCCCTCGGCCTCGACGAAGGTCGTCGGGCGCGACGTGAACTGATCCGTCTCCTTCGCGGCCATCCAGAGGTAGCGCGGCGACAGGCGCTCGCTGCGGACGAGCTTGCCGGCGCGGACGAGGTGCCACCGCACCACGGAGTCCGCCGTCGCCCAGCCGACGCAGGAGCCGGTCGAGCCCTGGTCGCCGATCGTCCACCACGCCACCCGGAGGTCCTTCGAGGACGGGACGCGCGGAGCCGCGGCGACGAGGTCGGCCTCCTCCGCGTGCTCGAAGCTCCAGTCCTGCTCCGTGCCCTCGGAGGGGACCACGTTGAGGATGCGCTGGACGCGCGGCTTCGGCTTGCGCCTCGGCGCCGGCCGCTTCGGCCGCGCCGCGGGGCGCTTCGCCGGCTGCTTGCGCTGCCGTGCCATGCGGGCGAGTCTACGCCGCTGCGACCCTCCGCACGAAATCCGCCGTCACGCGGCGAACGTCGCGCTGTGACGCCCGCCTCCCGCGCTCGTACAAAGTGGACGATTTCCCGCGAAAAACGCCGATTTGAGCTGTCACAATGTCCACAACTGCTCTGGTATGCTGCGCCGCGGATGGAGCCCGCCACGCACAACCCTCGTCCGGGTGCGAGCTTCAGCCTGGCCGGCGCCGGCTCCGTCCTGATCGGGACGACCGCGGCCGTGATCGTCCTCGGCGCCCTGATCGGCTGGGCGGCCGGCTCGCTCGCCTGGGGCTTCCTCGTCGGCGCGATCGTCGGCATCCCCGCCGGGATCGCGATGACGATCGCGCGCTACGGGAACGCGCGCTAGCGGTGGCCGGCATCCTCAGCACGCCTCGGCCCATGCCGAGCCAGACGCTGCCGCTCGTCGCCGGGGCAGCTGTGATCGCGCTCGCACTCCCCGTCTTCGTCGCGGCGGGCTGGCCGCTCGCCGGGTGGCTGATCGGCGGCGTCCTCTGGGCTGCCTCGCGCCTGCTCGCGGCGCTACTGACGCGGCTCTCGCCGGGCGCGGGTAACCTCGCCGCCGGAGGAGTGGTGGGCTTCGGGATGAGCTTTCGCGCGCTCGCGGTGATGGTCGTCGTGATCGTGCTCGCAGCGACGGATGCGCGGCTCGCGCTGGCCGCGCTGCTCCTGTACGCGCTCGCCTACACGCTCGAGCTCGGCGTCTCGCTCGCCCTCTACTTCGGTGGGGGCACCGGCGATGCTCGCTAGGCTCCTCGCCGCGGCGCTGACCCTGCTCCTCGTGCTGCCCGCGTCGGCCGCGCTCGCCTCCACCACCGAGGGCGAGGAGGAGGAGTTCAACCCCGAGCACGACTTCGAGATCGGCGAGTGGATCCCGATCCACCTGGGGCCGCTCGACCTCTCGGTCAACAAGGCGGTCGCCTACCTGATCCTCGGCTCGCTCGTGACGATGGCGCTCGGGATCGCCCTGATGCGGATCAAGGTGCGCGCGCAGGACGAGGTCGGCCGCCGCCAGGCGCTCGGCGAGATCGTCTACGAGGTCGCGCAGACCCAGGTGGCCGAGCAGGGCCTGCCGCACAAGGCGATCGGCCGCTGGTTCCCCTACGTCGCCAGCCTGATGCTCTTCATCTGGGTGATCAACATGCTGGGCTTCATCCCGCTGCCGCTCTCGAACGAGACGTTCGAGATCTTCGGCGTGGAGCTGCCGACACTGGCCGTCTACGCCGCGACGTCGTCGATCTCGGTGACGATCGCGCTCGCGTTCATGACCTTCGTCTTCACGCACGTGGAGGGGATCCGTCACAACGGCCCGGTCAAGTACTTCAAGAGCTGGATCCCGGACGTGCCGAAGGCGCTCTACCCGCTGATCGTGCCGCTCGAGATCCTCGGCCAGTTCATGCGCCTGATCAGCCTCAGCGTGCGTCTGTACGCGAACATGCTCGCCGGGCACATGCTGATCCTCACCTTCATCGGCCTCATCTTCGTGATCGGCAACCTCGCCGTGGCCGCGTTCGCGATCCCCTTCGCGACGGCGTTCTACCTGTTCGAGGTCGTGATCGTGGTCTCGATCCAGGCGTTCATCTTCGCTGCCCTCTCGGCCATCTACATCGGCTCGGCGATCGAGCCGGGACACTAAGGAGGAACCACCCGAATGTTCACCCTGCTCGCTCAGGAAGCCGCTTCGAACGTCGACGCCGGCAAGGCGATCGCGCTCGCGCTCGGCATCGGTCTCGGCTCGCTCGGCGCGGGCATCGGCATCGGCAACATCTTCGGCTCGATGATCCAGGCGGTCGCGCGGCAGCCCGAGCTCCGCGGCGAGCTCACGGGCATCCAGTGGCTCGGCTTCGCCCTCACCGAGGCGGTCGTCTTCTACGGCCTCATCGGCGGCCTGCTCGCCTACGTCCTCGTCTAGCCGGAAGGGAAGCGAAGCCCATGCTGCTCGCAGCCTCACCGCTGATCGACCCGGTCCCCGGGTTGATGATCTGGACGCTCGTCTGCTTCGGGATCACGTTCTACGTGCTGAAGCGCTTCGCCTTCGGGCCGATCCAGAAGACGATCGACGAGCGCCGCAAGCGCATCCGCGACTCCGTGGAGGAGGCGGAGCGCGCCCGGGCCGAGGCCCGGCGGCTGCTCGAGGAGCACCGGCAGCTGATCGGCCAGGCCAAGACGGAGGCGGGCGGCATCCTCGCGGAGGCGCGCAAGGTGGCGGACTCGCAACGTGAGCGCGCCCGCGAGGAGATCGAGGCCGACCGGCAGCGCCGGCTCGAGGACACGCGCAAGCAGATCGAGGCGGAGACCGCTCGCTCGCTCGAGCTGATCCGGTCCGAGGTCGCCGAGCTGACGCTCGTCGCCACGAGCAAGGTGACCGGCAAGGTGCTCGACCGCGACGACCACCGCAAGCTGATCGAGGACGCGATCGGCGACCTCGACTTCTCCGCGCTGGAGGGTCGCTCGGCGTAGATGGCCGTCGCGCACCGCATGTACGCGCGCTCGCTGTTCCAGGCGGCGCAGGGCCAGGGGAAGCTCGAGGCCGTCCACAGCGAGCTCGGCGACTTCGTCGCCGCGATCGCCGAGGTGCCCGAGCTGCGCACCGTCCTCACGAACCCGGAGCTCGACACGGCGGACAAGGCGGGCGTGCTCGGCGAGATCCTCGGCGACGCCGACGAGCTGACGCGCAACTTCGTGCTGCTCGTCTCCGAGAAGGGCCGTGCCGCCGAGCTGGAGGAGATCTACGAGGAGCTCGACGCGCTCGTCGCGGCGGAGCAGCGGCGGCTGGTCGTCGAGCTGACGACGGCGTACGAGCTCTCGGACGACGAGGCGACGTCGATCCTGAAGAAGATCGAGACCGCGTCCGGCCGCAGCGTCGAGGCGACCCGCAAGGTCGACCCCGCCCTGATCGGCGGGATCGTCCTGCAGGCCGGGACGCTGCGCGTTGACGCGAGCATCCGCGGCCGCCTGGAACGACTACGACACGAACTCGCAACGAGGAGCTGACCACGTGAAGCTACGCCCCGAAGAGATCACCTCGATCCTGAAGTCCCGGATCGAGCACTACGACGTCCAGACCGATCTCTCGGAGGTCGGCACCGTCCTCCAGATCGGCGACGGGATCGCCCGCGTGCACGGGCTCGAGAGCTGCATCGCGCTCGAGCGGCTCGAGTTCGAGCACGGCGTCGTCGGCATCGCCTTCAACCTCGAGGAGGACAACGTCGGCGTGGCTCTCTTCGGCGAGTGGCAGGAGGTCAAGGAGGGCGAGCCGGTGCGCCGCACCGGCTCCGTCGTCAGCGTCCCGGTCGGGGACGCGCTGCTCGGCCGGGTCGTCGACCCGCTCGGGAACCCGCTCGACGGCGCCGGCTCGATCGACACGACGGAGCGCCGCCCGCTCGAGTTCAAGGCCCCGGGAGTCGTCGAGCGGCAGCCGGTGAAGGAGCCGTTGATGACCGGGATCAAGGCGATCGACTCGATGACGAACGTCGGCCGCGGCCAGCGCGAGCTGATCATCGGCGACCGCGGCACGGGCAAGACGGCCGTCGCGATCGACGCGATCCTGAACCAGCGCGGCGAGGACGTCATCTGCATCTACGTCGCCATCGGCCAGAAGGGCTCGACGATCGCGCAGGTGTACGAGCGCCTGAAGGACGAGGGTGCGATGGACTACACGGTGATCGTCTCGGCCGCCGCCCACGAGGCGGCGCCGATCAAGTGGATGGCCCCGTTCGCCGGCGCCGCCATGGGCGAGCACTTCCTCTACAACGGCCGGCACGCGCTGATCGTCTACGACGACCTGACGAAGCACGCCGACGCCTACCGGCAGCTGTCGCTGCTGCTGCGCCGGCCGCCGGGTCGCGAGGCCTACCCGGGCGACGTCTTCTACCTGCACTCGCGGCTGCTCGAGCGCGCCTGCAAGCTGAACGACGAGCTCGGCGGCGGCTCGCTCACGGCGCTGCCGATCATCGAGACGCAGGCGGGCGACATCTCCGCGTACATCCCGACGAACGTGATCTCGATCACCGACGGGCAGATCTTCCTCGAGTCCGACCTCTTCTACTCCGGCGTCCGCCCGGCGATCAACGTCGGCACCTCCGTGTCCCGCGTCGGCGGCTCGGCGCAGACGAAGGCGATGAAGAAGGTCGCGGGCCGCCTGCGCCTGGAGCTCGCGCAGTACCGCGAGCTGGAGGCGTTCTCGCAGTTCGGGTCCGAGCTCGACGCCGCGACGCAGAAGACGCTCGCGCGCGGCGAGCGCATGGTCGCGACGCTGAACCAGCCCCAGTACAAGCCATGGCCGCACGCCGAGCAGGTGGTCGCGCTCTACGCCGGCATCAACGGCTTCCTCGACGAGATCCCGCCGGCCCAGGTGCCGCGCTTCCAGGACGAGCTGCGCGACCACCTGCGCGCGGAGGGCTCGATCTACGGGGCGATCGAGGAGACGAACGACCTCAGCGACGAGCTGACGGCGAAGCTCGACGAGGAGCTGAAGCACTTCCTCACGCTCTTCAACGTCGAGGAAGACACGGGGCTCGTCTAGGTCAATGGCCTCGGTCCAGGACCTGAAGCGCCGAGTCCGCTCGGTCAAGAACACGCGCAAGATCACGAAGGCGATGGAGCTCGTCGCCTCCGCCCGCCTGCGCCGAGCGCAGACGCGGATCGAGGCGATGCGTCCTTACGCCGAGACGATGCGCGAGCTGATCGCAGGCGTGGGGCGGGCGAGCGCGTCGGTGCGGGGCTTGCCGCTGCTCCAGCAGCGGGACGAGGTGAAGACGGTCGCGATCGTCGCGCTCACCGGCGACCGTGGCCTCGCCGGCCCGTTCAACGCGCAGATCCTGCGGCGGGCGTTCGCGCTCGAGCGGGAGCTGCGGGGCGAGGGCATCGCCGTCCGCTTCGTCGCGATCGGCAAGAAGGGCCGCGGCACGTTCGCCTTCCGCGGCTACGAGGTCGCGCGGGAGTTCGTCGGCTTCACCGACCGCCCGGCCTACAGCGACGCGCAGACGATCGCCCACGCCCTCGGCGAGCTGTACACCGCGACCGAGGTCGACCGTGTCGTGCTGGTCTACAACGCCTACGTCTCGCCGCTCGTGCAGCGGGTGACCGAGCAGGAGCTGCTGCCGATCTCGCCCGACATCCTCGAGACGAGCGAGGAGGAACGGCGCGAGGACGCCCTCCGCGGCGACTTCATCTTCGAGCCCGAGCCGGAGGAGATCCTGGAGCGGCTGCTGCCGGTGTACCTCGAGACGCAGGTCTACCGCGCGCTGCTCGAGTCGGCCGCGTCGGAGCAGGGCGCGCGCATGACCGCGATGCGGAACGCCTCGAAGAACGCCGGCGAGCTGATCGACGGGCTGACGCTGCAGATGAACCGCGCCCGCCAGGCGGAGATCACCCAGGAGATCCTCGAGGTCGTCGCCGGCGCCGAGGCGCTGTCATGACCGCTAACAAATCCGGCCCTCCGGTCGTCTAAGCTCCAGTCGTGGCGACTCCCACCAAGGAAGACGCCCGCGCGGCGGGCACGGGTCTCTCCGCGGGCATCGCGCTCGAGATCGAGGGCGAACTCGGCTCCTTCGAGGGCGGCGGCGACGTCAAGGCCCGCGGCTACTGGGAGCAGGTGTGGCGGCGGTTCAAGCGCGACCGGGTCGCAATCGCGAGCATCTTCTTCCTGATCTTCCTCGTGCTCGCGGTCTACCCGGGCGCCTGGATCGCCGAGCGGCTGATCGGGCACGGGCCGAACGACATCTTCCCGGACGGGATCGACGACGGGCTCCTGCCCGTGGGGCCGATGAGCCGCGTCACGAACTTCGAGACGGGCGAGACGCAGCTGCTCGTGCTCGGCGCCGACTCGACGCTCGGCCGCGACCTCTTCCTGCGACTGCTCTACGGTGGCCGCGTCTCGCTCCAGGTGGCGGTCTTCGCGACGGTCTTCGCGATGACGATCGGCGTCACGCTCGGAGCGATGGCCGGCTACTTCCGCGGCTGGATCGACACGCTCGTCTCCCGTCTGACGGAGATCACGATGGCCTTTCCCGCGCTCCTGTTCGTGATCGCCCTGGCGAACACCGTCGGCACGCGGCTGAACGGCATCACCTTCGGCGGCCTCTTCGCCCCCGGCGTCGTCACGCTGATCATGGTCTTCACCCTCTTCGGCTGGTACTACCCCGCCCGGATCATCCGCTCGAAGGTGCTCTCCCTGCGCGAGAAGGAGTTCGTCGAGGCGGCGATGATGACGGGCGCGAGCGACTGGCGCATCATCCGCTCGCACCTGCTGCCGCACCTCGTCGCCCCGATCATCGTCTACTCGACGCTCGTCGTGGCTAGTTACGTGCTTGCTGAGGCGGCGCTCTCGTTCCTCGGCGTCGGCATCCAGCTGCCCACCGCGAGCTGGGGCAACCTGCTCTCGACGGCGCCCGAGTTCTACACCACGAACCCGCTGCTGATGGTCTGGCCGGGAATCGCCGTCGTGCTGACGACGCTGGCGTTCAACCTCCTCGGCGACGGCCTGCGCGACGCGTTCGATCCGCGCTCGCGGATGTAGGCGGGTGGGCCGGGGCGGAAGCGCCCTCGCCGCCGTCCCGCTCAACAGCCGCGTAACGAGTTCTTCTCGCGCAGCTAACAAACTCGCGGGGGCGGCGTCCTACCGATGGGGCCGAATTCGTCCCCGGGCCCGGCGCCACCGCCGGGTCGTCATCGAAAGGAGTGAGATGAAGCGACGTATTTGGGCCTCGGTCGGGATGACCGTCATGGGCTCGATGCTGCTCGTCGCCGCGATGTTTGCGGGGACCGCAGCGGGCGGCACGGCCGCCGGCGAGAAGTCTGAGGCTCGTGCCGGAGGCACCCTCCGGATCGTCAGCACGAGCGACTTCGACTACGTCGATCCGGCGCTGTCGTACTTCAGCCATTCGTGGAACATGATGGCCGCCACGAACCTGCAGCTCATGTACTACCCGCACGTGGAGGGCCCGGCGGGGCGGCGCCTCACGCCGATGGCGGCACAGGGCTTCCCGCGCGTCTCGAACGGCGGCAAGACCTACACGTTCACCATCAAGCGCGGCTTCAAGTTCTCGAACGGCACGAACGTGACCGCTGCGAACTTCAAGCGGGCGTTCGACCGTGGGCTGAACAGGGCCATGGGCTCGCCGGCTTCGTCGTTCCTGGACGACGTCGCTCGCTACCGCACCATCGGCTCCTACCAGTTCCAGGTGACGCTGAAGAAGGTCGCACCGGACTTCCTGGCCCGGATGTCGATGATGTTCTTCTCCGCGGTGCCGACGAACACGCCGTTCACGTCCGAGGGCATCAAGGCCCCCGTCGTGTCGGCCGGCCCGTACTACCTCAAGGAGTGGAACGCCAAGACGTCCGCTCTCGTGGTGCGGAACCCGCACTGGAAGAACAACCAGCAGCCGTTCCGGTCGCTGGGCTTCGCCAACAACATCAACGAGTTCCGTTGGATCGTCGGGCCCACGCCCGCGACGCAGCGGCTGATGTGCGAGCGCGGCGAGGCCGACATCTGCAGCTTCCCGCCGGCACAGGCCAAGGAGCTCGCGGATGCCCACGGCATCAACCGGCAGCGCTTCTTCGTCAAGTCGCAGACCACGCTCTGGTACCTCGCGATGAACACCTCGCGGGGCATCTTCCAGAACAACGTGAACCTGCGGAAGGCCGTGTCGCACGCGATCGACCGCCGCTTCATGGTCGCTCAGCACGGCTACCTGGCCGGTCAGCGCACCGACCAGTTCCTGCCCTACTCGATGCCCGGGTTCCGGAACTTCAACATCTACTCGTTGAAGGGCCCGAACTACGCGTCCGCCCGGCGTCTCGCCCAGGGCAACACGCGTGACGGCAAGGCCGTGATGTACACGTTCAACGTGGCTCAGGGCCCGCCGATCGCGCAGTCGGTGCAGTTCAACCTGAAGCAGATCGGCGTCGACGTCGAGATCCGCCAGTTCGACCGCGTCGTCCAGCACGAGAAGGCCGCCATCCGTGGCGAGCCGTTCGATCTCGTCCTCGAAGGTTGGGGCATGGACTACCCGGATCCGTCGAACTTCATCAACGTCCTCCTGGACGGCCGCCGGATCCAGGCCGACCACAACGTGAACGTGTCCTACTTCAACAACGCGGCGATGAACCGCCGGATGGACAGGGCGAACAGCCTGTCCGGCCAGGCCCGCCTCACGGCGTACGGCCTGCTCGACCGCGACCTGATGCGGGATCACGCTCCCGTGGCGCCGTACATCTCGACGAACGCTCGTATCTTCACGAGCAACACCGTCGGCTGCTACGGCTACACGTCGATCCAGGGCTCGCTCCTCACGCGCATCTGCAAGAGGTAGCGACGTCCGCTTGACCTGAACGTCGGGAGGGGCACCGCCAACGCGGTGCCCCTCCCGATTTCGCAAACCGATCGATTTCACCCACCGGCGCTCGACTAGACTCCCACACGCGAAATGTTCCGCTACCTGATCCGGCGATTCCTCTGGGCCTGGGTGCTCTTCCTCGCCGTCACGCTCGTCACCTACGTGATCTTCTTCCTCGTGCCGGCGAGCCCGGCGCGGCTCGCTGCCGGACAGTCGGCGACGCCGGAGCGCGTGCGCGAGGTGGAGAAGTTCCTCGGCCTCGACCAGCCGGTGTACGTCCAGTACTGGCGCTTCCTCAAGCGGCTCGTCATCGACCGCTCCCTGGGCGAGTCGTTCATCAACCGGCAGTCCGTGAACGGCGAGATCCTGCGCGCCGCGCCGATCACCGCCTCGCTCGTGTTCGGGGCGATGATCCTCGTGCTCATGTTGGCGATCCCACTCGGGATCTTCTCCGCGCTGAAACCGAGATCGCTGCTCGACCGAGCGGCGATGACGTACGTCCTGATCGGAATCTCGCTGCCCTCGTTCTGGATCGGGCTCGTGCTCTCGTACATCGTCGGCTACCGGCTCAACCTGACGCCGATCGCCGGCTACTGCGAGGTCGTGTCGGTGCCGGAGGCGGCGATCTGCGGCGGCTTCACCGACTGGGCGTACCACATGGTCCTGCCCTGGTTGACACTCGCCATCGTCGTGGCCGGCACCTACGTCCGCTTCGTGCGCGCAGAGGTGATGGAGACGATGACGCAGGACTACGTGCGGACCGCGCGCGCCAAGGGCGCGCCCGAGCACCAGGTGATGCGGTCGCACATCCTGCGCAACGCGATGCTCCCCGTCGTGACCATGGTCGGCATGGACATCGGGCTCCTGCTCGGCGGCTCGATCTTCATCGAGACCGTGTTCGGCTTACCCGGCCTCGGCCGCACGGCCTTCGAGGCGATCGGGAACTACGACCTGCCGACGCTGCAGGGCGTGGTCATCTTCGGCGCGATCGCGATCATCCTGTTCACGCTCTTCGTCGACTTGCTCTACGCCTGGATCGACCCCAGGATCCGACTAACCTAAGCGCGGACGGATATGGCGCCTCTCCTCGAAGTCACTGACCTGCGGACCCAGTTCCACACCGACGACGGTGTGCTCCATGCGGTCGACGGCGTCACCTTCAGCGTCGAGCCGGGCGAGGTGCTCGGCATCGTCGGGGAGTCCGGATGCGGCAAGAGCGTCACCTGCCTGACGATCATGGGCCTCAACGACCCGCGCCTCTCGTCGTCGACCGGCCGGGTGCTCTTCCGCGGCGAGGACCTCCTGACGGCGCCCGCGAAGCGCCTCCGCGAGGTTCGCGGCAACGAGATCGCGATGATCTTCCAGGATCCGATGACCTCGCTGAACCCGGTGCACAAGGTCGGGAAGCAGCTGGTCGAGGCCGTGCTCCTGCACCGCGACATGTCGCACAAGGAGGCACGTGTGCGAGCGCTGGAGCTGCTCGAAGCGGTGCGGATCCCGCGCGCCGACAGGCGGATCGACGACTACCCCCACCAGTTCTCCGGCGGCATGCGTCAGCGCGTGATGATCGCGATGGCGCTGATCAACTCGCCCGACCTGCTGATCGCCGACGAGCCGACCACGGCGCTCGACGTGACCACGCAAGCGCAGATCCTGGCGCTGCTGAAGCAGCTGCAGCAGGACTTCGGCACCGCGATCATCATCATCACGCACGACCTCGGCGTGGTCGCCGAGACGTGTGACGACGTCGTCGTCATGTACTCCGCCAAGGTCGCCGAGCACGCCGAGGTGGACGAGATCTTCGAGCGCCCGCAGCACCCGTACACGTGGGGGTTGATGGGCTCCCTGCCGCGACTCGAGGTCGACGTGGATCGGCTCCAGCAGATCCCGGGCCAGCCGCCGTCGCTCCTGAACCCGCCCGCCGGCTGCCGCTTCCACCCGCGGTGCCCGTACACGATGACCGTGTGCAAGGAGAAGGTGCCGGCCCTGGAGGCCGTGCCGGGCGCGACCTTCCACGAGCAGGCGTGTCACCTCGACCCGGCGACGAAGGAGCGCGAGGCGTCGAAGCTCCTCGCGGCCGTCGCCGGCCGGGCGGTCGCGTGAGCGAGCCGATGAACGTCACCGGCGACGAGCTCCTTGTCGTCGACGGTCTGACCAAGTACTTCCCGATCACGCGCGGGATCATCTTCCAGAAGGAGACCGCATCCGTGAAGGCGGTCGATGGGATCTCCTTCACGCTCGGGCGGGGCGAGACGCTGGGGATCGTCGGCGAGTCCGGCTGCGGCAAGTCGACGCTCGTGCGCTGTGTCCTCAAGCTGCTCGAGCCGACGGCCGGGCGCATCATCTTCGAGGGCCGGGACATCACAAAGCTCTCGCGCCGGGACATGCGTCCGTACCGGCGCGACATGATGATGGTCTTCCAGGATCCGTACGCGTCGCTCAACGCCCGCAAGCGCGTCGGCTTCATCGTCGCCGAGCCGCTGGAGATCCACAGCATCGGCACGCCGGCGGAGCGCAAGCGTCGCGTGCAGGAGCTGCTCGAGATCGTCGGCCTCAACTCGGAGCACTACAACCGCTTCCCGCACGAGTTCTCGGGCGGCCAGCGGCAGCGGATCGGCGTCGCCCGGGCGCTCGCCATCAACCCGAAGCTGATCTTCTGCGACGAGCCCGTCTCGGCGCTCGACGTCTCCGTGCAGGCGCAGATCCTGAACCTGCTCAAGGACCTCCAGCGGGAGTTCGGCCTCTCCTACGTCTTCATCGCCCACGACCTGAACGTCGTGCGGCACATCTCCGACCGCGTGATGGTGATGTACCTGGGCAAGGCCGCCGAGGTCGCGCCGCGCGAGGAGCTGTACGCGAATCCCAAGCACCCGTACACGGGCGCGCTGCTCTCGGCGGTGCCGATCCCGAACCCGACGCTCGGCCGGCTGCGACAGCCGATCCTCCTCGAGGGGGACGTGCCGAACCCGATCAACCCGCCCTCGGCATGCAACTTCCACCCGCGCTGCCCGAAGTTCCACGCGGGGCATTGCGACGTCGACCCGCCGCCGCTCGAGACGGTCGGGCCGGAGCATCTCGTCGCGTGCCACTACCCGCTCGACCGTTCGCCGCTCGAGGCCGTGGCCGCGACGGCGCGCTGAGTTGCCGGACGGGGCAGCGCCCCTGCTCGCGGCGGCGCGTCGGCTCGCCGTCCTCTTCGGTGCGATCGCCGGGCTGACGATCGGGCTGTCGCTGTTGACGGGCCTCGCGCTCGATTCCCCGGCGGGGCGGGCGGTGCCGACCGGCCTCTACGTCGTCGGCAGCTTCCTGCTCGTCGTCGGCGTCTTCTCCGGCATCCGCGGCCCGGTGCGGCCGAAGGGCGACGACGAGGGCCGGGAGGGCATGGGCGGCCTGTTCGGCGTCGGCATCTTCTCGCAGGGGATCCGGACGGCGACGGCGGACGAGCGGCGCGACGCACGCTCGACGAGCTGGCTCTTCCTCACCATCGGCCTGCTGCTGCTCGTGCTCGCGATCGGGCTCGACGACCGCACGAGGCTGCTCTAGGGCTAACCGATCCGCCAGACGGCCGTCTCAGAGATTGTGAGCTCTCGGCACACCGTCTCCTGCGAGGAGCTGCATGCCCTCGTCTCGCGCCGTCTGGACGGCGTGCTCTCGCAGTTCGAGATCGCCCTCATGGCGGCCCACGTGCGCGAGTGCGACGCCTGCGCCACGTACGAGCGCGAGGTGAGCGCGTTCACGAAGCTGCTGCGGGACGCGCCGCTCGAGCCGGCGGCACAGCACGTCGGGCTCCCGTACGGCATTCGCTACCGGCGCTCCGCCCAGATGCTGCGCGGCGCGGTGGCGACGGCCGCGGTCGCGGTCGCGGCGGTCACGATCGGCGGCTCGGTGCGCCTGACGGAGAGCGCCGACATCGCGCGGGCCGTGGCGCCGCCGAACGACGCCGTGCGCACCACGGCGCCCGCCGTCGGCACGACCGCCCAGAACCGGCTCGTGTCGCTCCAGGAGCTCTACCGCGGCGACCTCACCGAAGGCCTCCTGCCCGTGGTCACCCCGCACGAGGACGACAGCCTCGGCTCGACGAAGCCCGTCCTGCGGGCGGGCAACGTCTAACCGGACGCCGGTGGAGCGGAACGGCGGGGCGACGGGGCTTCCGGCCCCGATTACACTCGACGGCATGACAACGACACCAGTCCCGGCAGGTGCGGAGCTCGCGCACGCGCGCAGGGTCGCCGAGCGGTTCCTCGCCAACGTCGAGACGGTCGTGCACGGCAAGCACGACGAGATCATGCTCGTGCTCACCGCGCTCGCCTGCAAGGGGCACGTGCTCTTTGAGGACGTGCCCGGGACGGCCAAGACCGTGCTCGCACGGACCGTCTCCGGCTCGATCGAGGGTGCGGTCGGGCGCCGCATCCAGTGCACGCCGGACCTGCAGCCGTCGGACGTCACCGGCCTCGCCGTCTACGACCAGCGGACGCGCGACTTCGAGTTCCGTCCCGGGCCGATCTTCGCCAACGTCGTCCTCGTCGACGAGATCAACCGGGCGATGCCGAAGACGCAGTCCGCGCTCCTCGAGGCGATGGGCGAGCGCCAGGTCACCGTTGACGGGATCACGCGCGAGGTGCCCGAGCCCTTCCTCCTGCTCGCGACCGAGAACCCGATCGAGTACGAGGGCACCTTCCCGCTGCCCGAGGCACAGCTCGACCGCTTCTTCCTGCGGACGTCGCTCGGGTATCCGTCCGCCGACGAGGAGCAGCGGGTGATCGACGACCAGCGGGTCGAGCACCCGCTCGCGACCCTGCAGCCGGTCGTGTCGCTCGAGGAGATCGCGGAGATCCAGGCCGCGGTCGCATCGGTGTACATCGACCCCCTCCTGAGCGCCTGGATCGTCTCGCTCGTGCGGGCGACGCGCGACGTGCCGGCGACCGCGGTCGGCGCCTCCGTCCGCGGCAGCCTCGCGCTCGAGCGGGCCGTGCGCGCGTGGGCGCTGCTCGAGGGCCGCAACTTCGTCGTCACCGAGGACGTCGAGCACCTCTTCCTGCCCGTCGTCGGCCACCGGGTCGTCCTCACGCCGGCCAAGCTGGCGGAGGCTCGCCGGGTCGGCCGCGAGGCCGCGCTCGCGTCGTTCCTCGACGAGTGCCTCCTCGTCGCGCCGGCGCCGACGCTGCAGCCGGACGAGACCGGGCAGCCGGCGGCAGCGGCGTGATCACCGGCTCCCCGACCTTTCCGCTCGTCTCGCGGCGGCGGCTGCACGGGCTCGCCTTCGGCGCGATGCACGGGGCGCGCCGGGGGACCGGGAGCGACGTCTCCGGCTCCCGCCGCTACGTGCCCGGCGACGATCCCGACCGGATCGACTGGGCCGCGTCCGCGCGACTGTCCGCGGCGCAGGGGATCGACGAGTTCATCGTCCGCGAGCACTTCGCCGACGAGGCGCCGCGCGCGGTGACGCTGCTCGACTGCTGCCCGACGATGTCGCTCCCGTCCTCGGAGCTGCCCTGGCTCGACAAGGGCGCGGCGGCACGCACCTGCATCGAGATGATCGAGGCGAGCGTGACGGAGGCGCGCGGGCTGATCGGCTTCCTGGAGTTCGGCGACGGCGCAGACCTCGTGCGCTGGGCGCCGCCCGCGAGCACGGGGACGCGCGCCTTCGATGAGCACGAGCTGCCGCGGGCGGAGGGCGGCGAGCCGCTGCCGGGCGTCGCCGGTGCGCTCGACTTCCTCACCCTGCACCGCCGCCAGGTGCCGTCGGCCAGCTTCGTCTTCGTGCTCTCCGACTTCCTCGCTCCCCCGCCGGTCGAGGCCTGGGAGGACGCCATCGACCGGGGCTGGGACGTCGTCCCGGTCGTGATCCAGGATCCGGTGTGGGAGCAGAGCTTCCCCGAGATCGACGGCATCGTCGTGCCGCTGCAGTCGTCGAGCGGACGGCTGCGGCTCGTCCGGCTCCGCGGCGGCGAGTCGGCGGCCTGGCGCCGGCGGCACGAGCAGCGGCGCGAGCGGCTGCTCGACACGCTCGGCACGCTCGGAGTCGAGCCGGTGCTCGTCTCCTCGGCGGAGCCCGACGACGTCTTCGAGGCGTTCACGCTCTGGGCGACGGAGCGGCAGTCCGCCTGGAGCCGGAGCTGATGCGGCGCGCAGTCGCCTTCGCAGCCTTCGCCGCGGCGGCCGTCGTCGTCGGCCTCGCCGTCGGGGTGCTCGCGCGCGGTGACGGGGAGGAGCCGGAGCCGCTCGGCGCCGGGGTGCCGCTCACCACCCAGGATCCCGTCGCCGTCTCGTCGCGGGTGGAGCCCGACGGCGCCTTCTTCGGCCAGCCCGTGGTCGCCCGCGTCGACGTGCAGGTCGACACGAGGCAGGTCGACCCGGCGCGAGTCCGCGTCGACGTCGTCTTCGATCCGTACACGGCCGCGGGCCCGCGCACGGTCGAGCGCGTCGACTCGGGCCGGACGACGCGGCTGACCTTCCGCTACCCGCTGCGCTGCCTCGCCGAGGGCTGCGATCCGGCCTCGGATCGAGGGCTCGTCGAGTTCGAGACGGGCCGCGTCTCCTATACGTATCGCGACGTGAGCCGCGAGGATCGCCGCCTGGGTGAGGAGATCGACTGGGCACCGTTCGTCGTCACCGGCCGCGTCGGCCAGGACGCCGTGCGCGACATCCGCTGGCGGGCGGAGCAGTCCCCGCTCGCCGCGGTCACGTATCGCGTCGACCCCCGGACGACGGCGATCGTGCTGCTCGCGCTCGCCGTCGCACTGGCCGCGCTCGCAGCGGCGCTCGCATGGGTCGTGTGGGGGCGCCGTCGCGGCAGCGAGGCGGACGCGGAGGCGACGGCCCAGGCGCCGCTCGCGCTCGTGCTCGCGGCCGCCCGCGCAGCCGCTCGGAACGGCGACGTGCCGAAGCGGCGGCGCGCGCTCGAGAGCGTCGCACGGGAGCTTCGCAGCGCCGGCTTCGACGACCTCGCGGTCGAGGCCAGGACGCTCGCCTGGTCGCCGGAGGAGGCGACGAGTGCGGACGTCGAGCAGCTCGCTCGTCGCGCCGAGCTCGAGGTGGAGGCGGCACGTTGAGCTCGCTCCCGGACCTGCTCCGGCCGCCGTCGCTCCCGTCCACCGCCGCCGACGAGCTCGGCGGCGAGCATCGCCGCATGCGGCGCCTGCGGCTCCTGCTGGCGGTCGCCGCCGTGGCCCTCCTCGCCGCGTGCTTCGGCCTCGCGCGGGGCGCGGAGGCGCTGCCGACGACGTACTTCGCGTCCGGCAGCGGCGGGGTCGTCGTGCTCGACCTCTCGGCGAGCGTCGACCAGCTGAAGTCGCAGCGGGTGCAGCGCGTGCTGCAGGCGCTCGCCGACACCGAGGGGCGAGCCGGGCTCGTCGTCTTCTCCGACTCGGCCTACGAGATGCTGCCGCCCGACACGCGCACGGAGGAGCTGCGGCCGCTGCTGCGCTTCTTCCGCAGCTCGGCACCCGCGTTCGGCTCGTTCCGCGGCCGCCGAGGCGGTGGCGGTAACTCGGGGCCGAGGCTGCGCGGGGGATCGGCGGAGGACAGCCCGTGGTCGGTCGCCTTCCGCGGCGGCACGAAGATCTCCACGGGTCTGATCGAGGCCCGGCGGCTGATCTCCCGCGAGCGCGACCCGGAGCTCGGCGTCGTCCTCCTCAGCGACCTCGACAACTCCGGCTTCGACACGTCGGTGCTGACGGAGGAGCTCGTGCGCTACCAGCGGCAGCGCATCGACCTGCGCGTGATCCCGCTCTTCCCGGCCCCCGAGGACCTGGCGCTCTTCAAGCAGCTCGTGCCGGAGAGCGCGTTCGTCGAGCGGGCGGAGCTGGTCCGCAACTCGGACGTGCGCGAGCGGCAGACGCTCGTCGGCGCGTTCCCGTGGCCGTTCCTCGCCGCCGCAGCGGCGTTGCTGCTCCTGCTCGCGGCCAACGAGCGCTGGTGCGGCCGCCTCGCGTGGAGGAACGCGTGAGGGCGTTCCTGCACGAGCGGCGCTCCGCGCTGGCCGCGGCTGCGGTGCTGCTCCTGCTCGTCGCCTCGCTGGGGCTCCTGGCGCTCGCGGCCGACGTGCTGCAGTGGGAGAGCGAGGTCGAGCGCGGCGACGCCGTCTTCGGCGCGGGTGCGGCACTGGACGGGGCCGGGTGGGAGCCCGAGACCATCCTGCCGGCCGGCGCGTCGCGGGCGCTCCTGGCCGTCGGAGACGACCTCGAGTACCGCAGCGCCGTGCGTCGGTTCTGGCTCAGCCGCCCGCGCCAGCCGATCCGCGAGTTCGAGGACGTGACGAGGCGCACCGGCGCCGAGCGGCAGGTCGCGCGTGTGGGGGAGGCCGACGAGAACCCGGGCCGCCGTGCCCGCCTCTCGGTCCTGCGTGGGGCGCTGCTGCTCGAGGAGGCGCGCAACTCGCCGGTGCAGCGAGACGTCTTCGTCAGGCGCGCGATCGAGCAGTTCACGCGCGCCGTCACGCTGGATCCCGACAACCAGGAAGCGCTCTACAACCTCGAGCTCGCCCTCCGGGTGCTGCGCAGCGGCGGCTCCGGCGGCGAGGGCGGGTCGACGTCGCGCTCGCCGCTGCCGGCTCCGGGCGCCGGCAGCGCCACCTCCGGCGGCGGCTTCTAGCGGCGCGAGACG
>DASUOK010000231.1:0-21612 GCA_036276675.1 Gaiellaceae bacterium
CAAGCTGACCTTCGACCAGGATGGCCTGATCACCGAGCTCAAGGTGATGATTCGCCCGGCTTCGGCGCTGCAGCTCGTCGGTGCAAGGATGGCCGAGGAGTTCGCCAAGGTCGGCGTCAGCCTCCCGAGCTGACTCAGGCCGCGTCCTTCGCGTCGGCCACCCTTCTCGGCGGCCGCCTCGCGAGGCGCCTGCGACTCTCGAAAGATCCTCTAGTCCTGCGGAAGCAGCGAGTAGACGACAGCATCGGCGCGGGTACCGTCCCTGCGACCGCTGTAGGCGCGGAGAAGGCCCTCCCGGCCTCGCCGCTGATGGACAGCCGGGTTCCCGCCGCGCGCAGGCCGGCACAACCTCGATTTCGAGTTGCAACCTGTGTTTGCACCCCGTAGGTTCTCGCCTCTGCGTCGGTCGAGGTGGTGGCGAATCCCTGCAGACCACCTCCGGGGAAAGGGGTGCAAGGAGTGACTCTGGACCAGAAGAGGGCACGGGTCTTCGGCGTGCTCTTCCTGATCACGTTCGTCACGTCGATCGGCGCACTGGCTCTCTTCCAGTCCGTTCTCGACGACCCCGCCGGATACATCTCTGGTGACGGGAAGGACAACCAGATCTACCTGGGCGCCTTCTTGGAGCTACTGCTGATCCTCGCCAACGTCGGAACAGCTGTTGTGCTCTACCCGATCGTGAGGCGACAGGACGAGCTCCTCGCCATCGGCTACGTCGCTGCTCGGATCATCGAGTGCGTCTTCATCGCGGCCGGGATCATCCTCGTGCTCGGGGTCGTCAGCCTGCGCCAGGACTCTCCCGGCGCGGCCGACCTCGCCGTCTCGCTCGCCGCGCTCAAGGATTGGACGTTCCTGTTCGGCCCTGGGCTCATCGTCCCCTTCGGGAACGGCCTGATCCTCGGCTACCTGATGTACAAGTCCGGCCTCGTCCCGCGGCGCGTGGCCTGGCTCGGACTGATCGGAGGGCCGCTCCTCCTGATCGGGAACACCGGCGTGCTCTTCGACTGGTGGGAGCCAACGACCGTGGCGTTCCTGGTCGCCCCCGAGTTTGCGTGGGAGCTGTTCCTCGGGATCTACGCGGCGGTCTGGGGCTTCCGGAAGGATGCTCCAATCCTCTCGGGGCGCAGCACGATCCCTCCGCAGACCGAGACCGCATAGGCGAAGGGTTCTCCCCTGGCTTCGCCGACGTCCTCGGATCGGTCACCCGACGCTCTCTCCACCTCCTGAGAGCGGCTGCTAGATCGTCTTGAACTGCTCGAACGGCTGCCGGCAGCTCTCGCAGTAGCGCACCGACCGGCACGGGGTGGGGCCGAAGATGTTGTCGAGGCGCGTCTCGGTGGAGCCGCAGTACGGGCACCGGAACGCCTTCGCCTGCAGCTGGACGAGCGTCGTCCTCCCGGCGTTCCGCGGCGCGGGCGGGGCGAAGCCGGCCTCGCGGAGCTTCTCCCGCCCGGCGGGCGTGATCTTGTCCGTCGACCAGGAGTCGTCGAGCACGACGTCGACCTGCGCCTCGCCGCCGAGGTCGCGCACCGCCTCCTCCATGCAGGCCTGCATCCGCTCGAGCGCCGGGCAGCCCATGAACGTCGGCGTGAACGCGATCCGCACACGCGCGCCGTCGACGGCCACGTCCTTGACGACGCCGAGGTCGACGAGCGAGATCACCGGGATCTCGGGGTCGGGGATCTCGGCGAGCGCCTCCCACACCGCCGCCGCCGTCACCATCGCGCCCCCGTAGGAGCGGAGCGCCGGACCATCGTCATCTCGCCCAGCAGCTCCTTCAGCTCCGCCTCGTGGCGGCCGCGGGGGACCGGCTCGACATCCGGAAGCTCGAACGGCAGCCGGGCACGCACGCGCTCGACGAACACCGGTCGCAGCTCGTCGTCGAGGACGCCGAGCGCGTACGGCCACAGCTCGCGCAGGCCCTCCTCCAGCCGGGTGCGCCCCTCGGGCGCCGCGAGCAGGCGGTCGAGCCACATCTCGGCGTGGATGCGGTGGTACGTCTCCTCGCGGTCCATCTTCGCGGCGAGGCCCGCGATCTCCGGGTCGTCGGAGGCCTTCAGCGCCTCGAGCCGAACGGCGTCCGCCGTCTCGTAGAGCCAGTGCCGCGCGATCGTCCGCGCCCACTCGAGCCGGCGCAGCTCGACGAGCGGCGCGCTGCGGTACTCCTCGAGCGTGCGGTCGAAGGCGAGCGCGTCCGCGTCGGTGCCGAGCTCGCGCGCGGCGAGCTCGTAGAGGGCGCGGGCGTGCCCGATCTCGTTCTGCGCGATCGACGAGAACGCCACGTCCTCCTCGAGGAAGGGCGCAATCCCGGTCCATTCGGAGTTGCGCCAGCCGAGGATCAGCTCGTCGTCGGCGAGCTCGAGCAGCAGCCGGGCGCGGTCGTTCATCGAGCTCCGTCCGTCGACGCCGTCCCGGCGCGCTCGCGCGCCTCCCTCAGCCGCTCCTTGATCGAGTAGCCGTCGACGCGCCGGTACTTGAGGTCGAACTCGTCCGGGAACTCCTCGATCGCCGTGATCGCCTCGCGCGGGACGATCCAGAGAGCGACCGATTCCTGCCGCCGGGCGTAGAACTCGCGCGCGTAGGCGTCCGCGAACGCCTGGTTGGGCGCGTGGAAGGAGCCGCCGTGCACGAACGGCTGCCCCTTGCGCTCCTGCCTGAACACCTCCCAGATCACGCCGCCTCCGGCAGCATCACCTTCGCCACCCAGCCCACCTCGGCCCGCGAGAGGCGCCGGAAGGCCAGCCGCTCCTGCGAGGCGGGCCCGTGCCCGGTGACGACCGACATCAGCTCGTCCCAGTCGGGCTCGGTGTACTCCCAGACGCCGTCGTCGCCGCGGCGCAGGTTCGGATCGGGGAGCTCGAGGCCGAGCTCGAGGATCTGCGGCACGTACCCCTCCAGGAACTGCTGCCGCGCGTCCTCGTTCCCCTGGCTCTTGATCCGCCAGACGTACATCGGGTCCTCCTCGGCCGGGATCGGCGTGCCGTGGAAGTGCATCAAGGGCCCCCACCACCGGTTCAGCGCCTCCTGCACCAGCTCGAACTGGGCGGGCGTCCCGGTCACCATGGCGAGCACCGTGTCGCGGCCGTGGAGGATGTGGAACGACTCCTCCCAGCAGACCTTCTTCATCACGCGGGCGTAGGGCGCGTAGGAGCACTTGAGCAGCGCCTTCTGGCTGATGATCGCGGCCGCGTCGACGAGCCAGGCGATCACGCCGACGTCGCCCCAGCTCTTCGTCGGGTAGTGGAAGACGTTGTGGAACTTCGACTTGCCGGAGATCAGGTCGTCCAGGCACTGGTGGCGCGGCTTGCCGAGGTCCTCGACGACGCGGTAGATCAGCTGGCAGTGACCGACTTCGTCCTGGATCTTCGCCGTGAGCGCCAGCTTGCGCTGGAGGGTCGGCGCGCGCAGGATCCAGTCGCGCTCGGGCAGGACGCCCATCAGCTCCGAGTTGCCGTGCATCTCGATGAACTTGATCAGGCGGGCACGGTACTCGTCGGGCATCCAGTCGCCCGTCTCAACCTGCCTTCCTGCCTGGACCTGATCCAGGAACTCCTGCGTCCGCGCGTCCACGTGACCGCCTCCTTGGCTACCGAGCGTTAGCATCCACTGTATCGCCACCCGACGACACGAGCTAACCCGCCAGGCCGCCAGGCTGTTCGCGGAGAAGGGCTACCACGGCACGTCCATGGGCGACCTCGCCGAGGCGATGGGCGTGCAGAAGGGCTCGCTGTACTCGCTCACCGAGTCGAAGCAGCAGCTGCTCTACGAGGCGATGCGCGCGGGTGCCGACGCCTTCCACGCGGGCCTCGACGCGCTGCCGGAGGACGCCCGGGCGACGGAGCGGATCCGGCTCGCGCTGCGCGCGCATCTGCGCGTCGTCGCCGAGCAGCTCGACGTCGCCACCGTCTTCATCCGCGAGTGGCGTTACCTCGAAGGGGAGCGCCGCGACGAGATCGTGGCCGAGCGGCGCCGCTACGAGGAGCGGCTGCGCTCACTCTTCCGCGAGGGCCGCGAGCACGGCGAGCTCCGGACCGATCTCGACGAGGGTGCCGCGGCGCTCCTCGCCCTCTCGGCGGCGAACTGGGCCTACACCTGGCTCACCCCCGGCCGCGACACCGACGAGCTCGCCGACCGCTTCACCGCCCTGCTCGTCGACGGGATCCGCGGCTACGCAACCCCGCGCTGAGCCTGCGTGCAGACGACGCTGATCGTGAACCCGTACGCCAGCCGGGTGACGCCGGAGGCGGTCGCCGCGGTGGAGGCCGTTCTGGAGCCGGTGGCGACCCTGACGACGCAGCACGCCGGCCATGCCACGGAGCTCGCGCGCGAGGTGGCGACGGAGGCCGTCGCGGTCTTCTCCGGCGACGGCGGCTACAACGAGGTGCTGAACGGGCTGCCGTCCGGGATCGCCGTCGGCCTCGTGCCCGGCGGCGGCACGAGCGTCCTGCCGCGTGCGCTCGGGCTGCCGCGCGACCCCGTGGCGGCAGCGCGCCGCCTCGCCGCCGGCCGGAGGCGGCGAATCGGGCTCGGCCGCGTCAACGGCCGTCGCTTCGGCTTCAGCGCCGGCGTCGGCCTCGACGCCGAGCTCGTGCGGCGGATGGACGAGCGCGGCCGGGACGCCAGCGGCCGCCGTCCCGGCGACCTCGCCTTCGTGGCGACCGCGCTGCGCGCGCTCGCCGAGCGCCGCGCGCACTTCGAGCCCGTGCTCGAGCTCGTCGGCCTCGGTCGCGCTGCCTTCGCGCTCGTCGGCAACTGCGATCCGTACAGCTACGCGGGCCGGGTGCCGCTGCGGATCACCCCCGACGCCCGCTTCGAGCTCGGGCTCGACGTCACCGCTCCGCGCGAGGTGCGCGCACGCTCGCTGCCGCGCTTCGGCTTCTACCTCGTGAGCGGTCGGGGCCACGATCGTGCCCGCGACCTCCTGCGCGGCCACGACCTCGACCGGCTCGAGCTCCGGTGCGACGAGCCGCTGCCGCTTCAGATCGACGGTGAGGATCTCGGCGACGTGAGCGAGGCGCTCTTCGAGGCGGAGCGGGACGCGCTCGACGTGCTTGTATAGTCCGCACCGGAATAGTATGCTCCGGACATGGACGTCACGGGCAGCCCCATCACCGGCAGCCACGGCACCGGCAAGCAGGTGCGGGCTACGACCACGACCGAGGCGGCGGTCCTCGCCCTGCTCGCCATCAACGGCGAGCAGTCGGGGTACGACCTGCTCAAGCACGTCGGTCGCAGCATCGGCCACGTCTGGGCGCCGGCGAAGAGCCAGCTGTACGCGCTGCTGCCGCGGCTCGTGCGCGACGGGCTCGCGAGCAGCCGCACCGTCGTCCAGTCCGGCCGTCCCGACAAGGAGCTCTACGCCCTCACCGCCGCGGGCCGGGCCGCGCTCGACGACTGGCTGACGACGGTCGTCCCGAACGACGAGAAGGCCTTCGTGCTCAAGCTCTTCGTCGGCGGGCTCACGACCCACGACGTCCTTCGCCGCCACCTCGAGCAGTTCCGCGACGACTCGCTCGCCCGGCTCGCCGAGCTCGAGGAGGTCGACCGAGGCAACACGCGCGAGGGGAACGACTGGTACCACGGCTTGCTGCTCGATCTCGGCCTCGCGCGGGCGCGCGGGTCGGTCGCGTGGGCCGAGGAGGTGCTGAAGGAGCTGTGAGAGCCCTCGCGGTCGTCCTGCTCGCCGCCGCCTGCGCCGCGTGCAGCAGCGCAGCGGCGGAGCCGACGGCCACCTCACCGCTGCAGCGGGAGCTGACGGGGCTCGTCGTCCGGATGGAGCGCGTGCACCCGGACCTCTATCACTCCGTCACGCGCGAGCGGCTGCGCGCGGAGGTGGCTGCGCTCGCGCAGCGGGCGCCGTCCCTGTCGCGGGCCGAGCTCGTCGTCGGGCTCATGCGCGTCGTCGGGCTCCTCGGCGAGCGGGACGGCCACTCCGGCCTCTACCCGCTCGACCCTCACCACCCGCGCACGCTGCACGCCTACCCGCTGAAGCTCTACTCGTTCCCCGACGGGCTGTACGTGATCGACGCCGCCGACCGAGCCCTCGTCGGCGCGCGCCTGGCGGCGGTCGACGGCGTGCCGGCCGAGGAGGTCGTCGCGCGCGTGCGGCCGTTGATGACGCGCGACAACGAGTCCACGATCCAGATGCGACTGCCGGGCTTCGTGGTCGGCGAGGAGGTGCTGGCGGGGCTCGGCATCGGCGACGGCGGCCCTGCGAGCTTCGCGTTCGCGGACGGGCGGGCCGTCACGCTGAGGCCGATGACGGCCGCGGCCTACGTCTCGCGCTTCCGTTTCGAGTGGCAGGTCTCACGTCCGTCGGGACGGCAGCCGCTGTGGCTCCAGCGCCAGGACGTGCCGCAGTGGCTGCGGACGATCGACCGCGGCCGCGCCGTCTACCTCGGCTACCACCACGTGACGGGCGGCGCCTACACGACCGCCGAGCGGCTCGTGCGGCTCGCCCGGCGACCCGAGGTCCGTCGAGTCGTGGTGGACGTCCGGATGAACGGCGGTGGCGACAACACCACCTACGGCCCGCTCGTCGAGGCGCTCCGCCGGCCTGCGATCGGCCGCAAGGCCGTCGTGCTCACCGGTCGCGTCACGTTCTCCGCCGCCGCCAACTTCGTCGCCGAGGTGGAGGGACGCACGCGGGCGCGACTGATCGGCGAGCCGACCGGCGGCGCGCCGAACCAGTGGGGCGACAACACGGTGATCGAGCTGCCGGTGGCGGGATTGGCGCTGCGGCTGGCGAACCAGTACGTCGTCGTCACGGACGAGAAGGACGTGCGGGTGACGATTCAGCCGGACGTGCGGGTCGAGCTCACCGCGGCGGACTTCTTCGCCGGGCGCGATCCGGTGCTGGCGCGCGCGCTCCGCTGACGGCGGCCGCTGACCAACTCGCGCGCGTAACGTCTAAGGCGTCGGTGCGTCCTCTCGCGGTCCTCGCCCTGCTCGTCCTCGCGCTCGCCGCCTGCGGCGGCTCCGACAGCACTGCCGACGAGGCGCCCGAGACGACCGCCGCCGCGACCACGACGGCGGCGACGCCCTCCGGCGACGCCGGTCTCTTCGCCTTCGACCGCGACGGGCCGCTCGACGTCACCGAGGGCGAGACGGCGCAGCAGCCTGAGTTCACCGCGAAGGCGATGTCGTACGCGAGCCCCGGCGGCGACCGCGTGCCGGGGATCGTGCTGCTGCCGAAGGCGAAGGCGACGGCGTCGCGGGCCGCCGTGATCTTCATGCACGGGGCCGGCGGCAGCCGCGTCGACTTCCTCGGCGACGCGTCCGAGCTCGCGAAGGAGGGCGCCGTCACGCTCACGATCGACTCGCCGTTCGCCCGCTCGGAGTCGGAGCAGGTCCGGGCGGGCTCGGTGGCTCCCGACACGGCGCACGAGCTGATGGTCCAGAACGTCAAGGACCTCCTGCGCGGCCTCGACGTGCTCGTCGAGGAGTACGACGCCGACCCGGAGCGGCTCGCGGTGGTCGGCTACAGCATGGGCGTGCAGCAGGCGGCGACGGCGGCGGCGCTCGACGACCGGGTGCGCGCGGTCGTGCTGATCGCCGGCCGGGCCAACCCGTCGCGCACGCCGGGCGACGCCGGCTGGGCGCGGCAGTTCCGGTCGATCGACACCGTCCACTTCGCCCCGGAGCTGTCGCCGGCGAGCGTGCTCGTGCAGGGCGGCGAGCGCGACACGATCGTGCCGCGTGCGGAGCTGGAGGAGCTGTACGAGGCGGCGAGCGAGCCGAAGGAGCTCCGCTGGTACGCCAGCGGCCACGAGATGAACCCGAAGGCGGGGCGCGAACGGGTGGCGTGGCTGATCCAGGAGCTGGGCCTGGACTAGGATTCTGGCGTGGCGGGAGTGCTCCCAGCGGAACGCGGCCTGCGGCGCATCATCGGCGACGGCGACTCCGTTCCCGACGGCGAGGTGGAGGGGCTCGGGGTGGAGGAGCTGCTCGCGCTGCACCGCTCGCTCGTCCTGCTCCGCACCTACGACGAGCGCTCGGTCGTCTACCACCGCCAGGGGCGGATCGGCACGTACGCGATCTTCTGGGGCCACGAGGCGATGCAGGCGGGCTCGTTCCACGCGCTCGACGACGACGACTGGATCTTCCCGAGCTACCGGGAGTCGGCGATCGGCCTGCTGCGGGGGATGCCGCCGGCGACGATCCTGTCCTGGTGGCGCGGCCACCCGGCCGGCTGGTGGAACCCGGCCGACTACAACGTCGCCTCGATCTGCGTGCCGATCGCGACGCACGTCCCGCACGCGGCGGGGCTCGGCTGGGGCAAGAAGCTCAAGGGGGAGCCGGGTTGCGCGATCGCCTACTTCGGCGACGGCGCCACCTCCGAGGGTGCCTTCCACGAGGGGGCGAACTTCGCGGCCGTCATGCAGGCGCCGGTGATCCTCTTCTGCAACAACAACGGCTGGGCGATCTCCACGCCGGTCTCGGCGCAGACGCGGGCTCAGACCCTCGCCGACAAGGCGGTCGGCTACGGAATGCCGGCGGCGCGCGTGGACGGGGGCGACGTGCTGGCGGTGTACGAGGCGACGCGCGACGCCGTCGCGCGGGCGCGCGCCGGCGACGGGCCGACCTTCATCGAGGCGGTGACGTACCGCGCCGCGCCGCACGCGACCGCCGACGACCCGAGCGTCTACATCGACGCCGAGCGGGTGGAGGAGGCTCGCGAGGACGAGTGCGTCGGGCGCTACGAGCGCTACCTGCGACGACTCGGGCTGCTCGACGACGCCCTCGCCGAGCGGGTGCGCACCGAGGCCGCCGACGCGATGCGCGCCGGCATCGCTGCCGCCGAGGCCGAGCCGCCGCCCGACCCGGGCCTCGTCTTCGAGCACGCGCTCGCCGATCCGCCGGCCTCGTTCGAGACCGACCTCGCCGAGCTCCGCAGGATCCTCGGGTGAGCTCGCGCTTCCTCGTCGAGGCGGTGAACGACGCCTTGCACGTCGAGATGGAGCGCGACGAGGCCGTGCTCGTGCTCGGCGAGGACGTCGGCCGCGCCGGCGGCGTCTTCCGCGCCACGGCGGGCCTGCGCGACCGCTTCGGCGCCGACCGCTGCGTCGACACGCCGCTCGCCGAGGCGGGCATCCTCGGCTCGGCCGTGGGGCTCTGCATGGCCGGCTTCCGGCCGGTGTGCGAGATGCAATACGACGCGTTCTCGTACCCCTGCCTCGACCAGCTGATCACCCACGTCGGCCGCTACCGCTGGCGCACCGGCGGGAAGATGACGTTCCCGCTCACGATCCGGATGCCGTACGGCGGCGGCGTCCGCGCACCCGAGCTGCACGACGACTCGCCCGAGACGTACTACGTCCACACGCCCGGGATCAAGGTCGCGATCCCGTCGACTCCGGCCGACGCGAAGGGGCTGCTGGCCGCGGCGATCCGCGACCCCGATCCCGTCGTCGTGCTCGAGCCGAAGCTCGTCTACCGCACGGAGCGCGGCGAGGTGCCGGACGGCGAGCACCTCGTGCCGCTGGGGAAGGCGCGGCTGGTGCGGGAGGGAGGCGACATCACGCTCGTCGCCTACGGCGCGATGGTGCCGGTGTGCGAGCGCGCCGCCGACGAGCTCGACGCCTCCGTCGAGATCCTCGACCTCCGCACGCTGAAGCCGCTCGACGAGGCGGCGCTGCTGGCGTCGGCGGCGAAGACCGGCCGCGTCGTGCTCGTCCAGGAGGCGCCGCGCACCTGTGGCTACGCCGCCGAGCTCGCGGCGATCCTGGCGGAGAAGGCGCTCCTCGACCTACAGGCGCCGGTGCAGCGCGTCACCGGCTACGACGTCCCGTACCCGTACTGGCAGATCGAGGACGCGTACATGCCCTCCGTCGCCCGCGTGGTCGACGCGGCCCGGCGCGCGCTCTCGTTCTGAGCGAGCGGTTGCGCCTCTGGCTCGAGCGCGGCGAGCGCGGCTACTTCCTGCGCGACGCCGCCACCGGCGCGCCCGTGCGCTGGGAGGATCCTCGGATCCGCGTGGTGCCGGTCGCCGGCGTGTCCTACCGCGCCGAGGCGCTGGAGGATGCCTCGTTCGATCCCGGGCAACGGCTCGCGCTCGTCCCCGAGCCGCAGAACGAGCACGATCCGAACGCCGTCGGGATCTGGAACGAGGCGCGGACGCTCCAGCTCGGCTACGTGCCGGCGGCGGTCGCGCCGGAGCTGGCCGGCGACGAGCAGGCGCTCTCGCTCTGGCGCGTGGAGGGCGGGCTGCGGGTGCTCCTCGCTCCTCGCACGGCCTGGCTGGGGACGCCCCGGTAGGCTCGGCGACGTGGCGTACGAGTTCAAGCTGCCGGACCTCGGCGAGGGCCTGACGGAGGGCGAGATCGCGCGCTGGCTCGTCGCCGAGGGGCAGGAGGTGGCCGAGGACGACCCCCTCGTCGAGATCCAGACGGACAAGACGACGGTCGAGATCCCCTCGCCGGCAGCGGGGACGGTGACGCGGATCCTCGTCGCCGAGGGCGCGGTCGTCCCCGTCGGCACCGTTCTCGTCGTCATCGGCGCTGACGGCGCCGGCGAGCCGGCGCCGTCCGTCGAGACCGCCGCGCCCCCGGGCGAGCGTGAGGAGCTCGTGTTGGAACAACACAAGCCCTCCCCCGGCCGCGTCCAGGCGACGCCGCTCGTACGCCGGCTGGCGGCCGAGCTCGGCGTCGATCTCGGCTCCCTGAGCGGCTCCGGTCCGAACGGGCGCATCGTCGAGGCGGACGTCCGCGGCGCGGCCGAGAGCGAGCTTGTGTTGGAACAACACAAGCTCTCGGAGGGCCGCCGCGAGCCGGTGCGGGGTGTGCGCCGTCAGATCGTCGAGCACCTCACGCGGGCGCACCGCGAGGTGCCGGCGGTCACGTTCGTCGAGGAGTGCGACTTCACCGACGTCGATGTGAAGCTGCTCGTGCCGCTGGCGCTGAAGGCCGCTGCGGACGCCCTGCGCGACTTCCCCGAGCTGAACGCGCGGCTCGAGGACGGCGAGATCGTCTATCTCGACCGCTACGACCTCGGCGTCGCCGTCCAGACCGAAGCCGGCCTCGTCGTGCCCGTCGTGCGCGGCTGCGACACGGCGTCGCTCGAGGAGCTCGCGGCCGAGACGGCCCGGCTCGCGGACGCCGCGCGCGCGGGCAGCCTGGCGCCGGAGGAGCTCCGCGGCGGCACGTTCACGCTCACGAGCGCGGGGAAGCTCGGCGGGCTGCTGGTGACGCCGCTCGTCAACCACCCCGAGGTGGGCATCCTCGGCCTGCACCGGATCGCGCCGCGCCCCGTCGTCCGTGACGGCGAGATCGTCGTCCGCTCGATCGGCAACGTCTCCGTCACGTTCGACCACCGCGTCGTCGACGGCGCGCGCGCCGCCGCGTTCACGCTCGCCGTGATCGAGCGCCTCCAGCGCTCCTCCTAGCGCAAACCGGACCGGGGCCGGCCGCGTAGGCCCAGGTGCTCGGAGTCCGCCAACGCAAGGGGAGGAGTGAGGGCAAGAGAT
Source organism: Gaiellaceae bacterium (assembly GCA_036276675.1). Taxonomy (GTDB): domain Bacteria; phylum Actinomycetota; class Thermoleophilia; order Gaiellales; family Gaiellaceae; genus Gaiellasilicea. The sequence goes on from DASUOK010000231.1 coordinate 11,465, forward strand.
GAAGAGGATCACGCTGCTCGGCACCGTCTTCGCCGTCGGCCTCGTCGCGGTCGGCCTGGCCGTCGCCGCCGCCAATCGCAACTGGAGCACGCACGCGAACGGCGCGATGGAGGTCCCGGTGCGCGACACGCAGGGACAGGGCCAGGCGATCTTCAACCTGGCGAAGGACGGCGAGTCGATCGACTACAAGCTGATCGCCTCGAACATCGAGAACGTGTTCATGGCCCACATCCACATGTCACAGGGGCCGGGGTTCAACGGCGGCATCGTCGTCTGGCTCTACCCGTCGACGACTCCCGGAGTGCAGGATCCACCCGGCGGCGGGCGGATCGACGGCGTCCTGATCGAGGGGACGATCGTGGAGGACGACCTCACCGGCGCGCTCGCCGGACAGCCGCTCGGGGCGCTGATCGACGCGATGAACGGCGGCACGACGTACGTCAACTTCCACACGAACGACGGCGTCGGCGACCCGAACACCGGGGCGGGGGACTTCCCCGGCGGCGAGATCCGCGGGGACATCCGCTAGGCGAGCGGGAGAGGAAGACTCCGAGGGCGGCGGGCGGCGCCGCCCTCGGATCGTCTCGGGCTCGGCCGTCGGCGCCGAGCCCGGTCGGCGATCAGTCGTCGTCGCGACCCTTGCGGCGGTCGCTCTTCACCTGACCGCGGATCTCCCCGGCCGGGAACGTCGTCGAGTGGACGTTCACGTACGTGGCGCCGGCGCGGATCGCCCGCACGAGCTCGTTCAGCTGCCCGGCGAGGATGCCCTGGCCGGCCGGCCCGACCACGTCGGCCGCGTCGATCGTCCCCTCGACGGTTCCGCCTGGGGTCGGGCACGCCGGCTTGTCGCCGCCGCCGCAGAGGAACGCGGAGACACCGCCGGCCGTGTGCCGCTGGCCGAAGTGGATGTGGGCTGCGAGAGTCGTGCCGCCTTCGATGCCGGTGTAGGTGAGCCGGTAGTCGATCGAGTCGCCGTCGATCTCGGCGCGGAACTTGCCCTTGGCGACGGTGGACACGGACGGCGTCTCCTCGAATCCGCTCAGGGTCGCCCGGGCCTTGCCGCCCTTGTCGTTCTTGGCGAGCGCGAGCGAGCCCCCGGCGAGCGCGACGAGCAGCGATCCTCCGACCACTGCCGCGAAGAAGAGCTTGCGCATGGGTGATCCCCCTTCGGTTGGATGCAGCGAGCGACAGCTCCGTCCTTCAGTACGCGGTGCCCTCGGAGCCGGATTCCGCTCGCGGATCCGCGCGAGTCTAAGCGACCGCGAGCTCGCCTGGCAGGTGCCGCTCGAGCATCGCCTCGATCCGGGGCGCGCTCGTGCGCCCGTCGAGCCGAGCGACGGCCTGCTTGTCCTTGACGAGGACGAGCGTGGGCACGACCTCGATCTTGAAGCGCTCGGCGAGCTCGGGGCTCGCGTCGACGTCGACGCGCCGGACGCGCAGGCGTGCACGCTCCTTGCGGGCGAGGTGCGCGAGCAGGCTCTCCATCCGGCGCGCGGGGCCGGAGCGCTCGGACCAGAAAAAGACGAGCAGGGGACGCGGATCCTCGGACAACAGTTCTCCTCCTGAACAGCCGGACAGCGGGGTCGCCGTTGTATCCCCTGAAAACGCTCCGTCCAAACAGGCGGGGCTCGGGAGGGGCGCTCTAGACTGACGGACGTGGGGGACTGGTACACGATCGGCATCGCGCTCGGCCTCGGCGCCGCGCTCGGCGTGCTCTTCGCGGGGGTGCTCTCGGCGACTCCGCTCGGGCGGATCGCGGCCGTCGTCCTGGCCGGTGTCGGGGGTGCGCTCGTGGGAGTCCTGATCGACGACTGGACCGAGCTCGTCGCGGGTGCGGCCGCCGGGCTCGCGGGCGGCGCCGCGGCGGTCGTCGTCGTCTCCGGCGCGCTTCGGCGTGGCGGCACGCGGGGCGGGCTCGCGCTGATCGTGGCCGCGGTCGCCGTCGGCCTGGCGGTGCTCGCGTTCGTGCCGGTCGTCGGCTATCTCGTCGCGGTCGCGCTGCCCGCGCTCGCCGCCCGGCTGCGGCGAACGCACTCGGAGCGGTACGCCGGGCTCCGCTCGCTCGCGAAGGACTGACGCACCACGAAGAAGCTGATCCTGGTCGTGATCGACGGGCTGACGCCGTCGATGTTCGAAGCCGCCGTGTCCGAGCGGGCCACGCCGACGCTCGCGTTCCTCGCCGAGGAGGGCCGCTACCGCCGCGCCGTCTCCACCTTCCCCTCCCTCACGCCGGTCTGTCTGTCGTCGCTCGTGACGGGCGCACACCCGGACGTGCACGAGATCCCGCACCTCGTCTGGTGGCACCGAGGCGAGCAGCGGCTCGTCGAGTACGGCTCCTCCTTCGGCGCGGTTCGCGCTGCGGGCACGCGCCGCTCGCTCCAGGACACGGTCTACGAGCTGAATGCGAGCCACCTCGGCGCCGGCGCGACCACCGTCTACGAGGCGCTGGAGGACCAGGGGCTGACGACGGCGGCGGTGAACATCACCTGCTATCGCGGCCGCACGCCGCACCGCCCGACCGTGCCGATGCTGACGCGCCCGGCCTACGGGCCGAAGCGCTTCTTCTTCTACAACCTCTTCGAGTCGGACGTGACCGGCGCGCCGCTCGCGGTGCGCAACCGACCCGGTGGCACGATCGACGCCTATGCGGGAGCCGCGGGGCGCTGGCTCGTCACCCGCGACGGCTTCGACCTTCTCGTCTTCTATCTCTCCGACTACGACTACGCCTCGCACGCGCAGGGGCCCGACGCCGCGCACGAGGCACTGGGACGCTGCGACGACGCCGTCGGTTCGCTCGTCGCCGCCGCGGGGGGCGAGGCCGAGTTCCTCGACCGGTACGCCGTGATCCTCTGCGCCGACCACGGGCAGACGCCGGTGTCGGAGGTCGCGCAGCTGCACGAGCGCGTCGACGCGGGTCGCGTCACCGCGTCGAACCGCGCCGGGATGATCTACCTCGAGGGGGACGCACGGCCGGCGGCGACGCGGCTCGACGGCGCTCCCGGCGTCGACCTCGTCCTGTTCCGCGAGGGAGCCGAGGCGGTGGCGCGGCGCGAGGGCGAGGAGTTGCGGTTCGCGCGCCCGGGAAGAGCGTCCGGTTTCGAGACGAGCGGCGATCCCGCGATCCTCGACGTCCCCGACGGGCTCGAGCGCGCCTGGGCGGCGCTCGCCAACCCGAACGCCGGCGAGGTGCTGGTGTCCGCCGCGCCCGGCTGGGAGTTCGCCGACCTCGGCGGGCGCCACCACGCCGGCGGCGGCTCGCACGGCTCCTTGCTGGCCGGCGACACGGAGGTGCCGATGCTGACGGTGGGCCTCGACGTCGACCTGGCCTCGATCACGGACGTGATGCCGGCCGCGCTCGACCACTTCGGCGTGCCACGACCGGCGTACACGCGGCCACCGGTGCGCGCATGACGACACGGGCGCAGTTCCTCGTGCGCCTGCGCCGGCAGGGGATCACCGACGAGCGCGTGCTGGCCGCGATGGCGACGGTGCCGCGCGAGCTGTTCGTCTCCCCGGAGCTGCGCGCCGTCGCCTACGAGGACGCCGCGCTCCCGATCGGCTTCGGCGCGACGATCTCGCAGCCGGCGATGGTGGCGCGGATCTGCGAGGAGCTGCACCTCGAGGGCGGGGAGCGCGTGCTCGATGTCGGCACCGGCTCCGGGTACCAGGCCGCCGTGCTGCGCGAGCTGGCGGCGGAGGTTGTGGGCATCGAGCGCGTGCCGGAGCTCGCCGAGAGCGCCCGTGCCGCCCTCGCCGCCGCCGGCTACGACGACGTCGAGGTGCGGACGGGCGACGGCACCCTCGGTGTGCCGGAGCGGGCGCCGTTCGACGGCATCGCGGTCGCCGCCGCCGCTCCGCGGCCGCCTGCAGCCCTCGTCGAGCAGCTGGCGCTGGGCGGCAGGCTCGTCGTCCCCGTCGGCACCCGTCGCGACCAGCGCCTCGAGGTGCTCGTTCGCACCGAGGGCGGGCTCGAGCGCGTGCGCTCGACCCCGTGCCGTTTCGTCCCGCTCGTGGGCGCGGAGGGGTTCGCCGACGGGCGCTCCGGGCAGGATCGAGGCTGGTGAGGGGTCTCCAGGCAGAAGAGCTGCTGCGCCGCCCTGTCGTGGCGCGCGGCATCCGGCTCGGCCGGATCGCCGACGTGATCTTCGATCCGGACGCGACGCGGGTCGTGGGCTTCGACGTCCTCTGCGGTGACGGGCTGCACCGCTTCCTCCCGTTCCCGGCCGCGGTCGTGGCGCGGCAGGGGGTCGAGGTCGACTCGACGCTGACGCTCCTCGACGCCGACGAGCTCGCCTTCTACCGGCGGCACGGGCGCCCGCTCGCCACCGCGGCCGAGCTGCGCGACGCACGCGTGCGAGACGACGGCGCGGTCGAGGCGCCCGACGTGGCCGGAGACGGCGCAGCCCGCTGCTAGGCTCGCCCGCGTCGCCATGGAGCGCTCCTCAGCCGTACGCGCCTCGGGCGCGATCGCCCGTACGCGCGGCGCCCTGAGCCGCCGGGGCAACTGGGCCCAGCTGACGCGCTTCGCGCTCGTCGGCGCCAGCGGCTACGTCGTCAACCTCGCCGTCTACACCCTGCTGGTGAGGGGCGTCGAGCTCCACTACCTGCTCGCTGCGATCTGCTCGTTCCTCGTCGCCGTCACGAACAACTACACCTGGAACCGACTCTGGACGTTCCGCGGCCAGCGTGGTCACGTCGGCTACCAGGGGTTGCGGTTCCTCGTCGTCTCGACGCTCGCTCTGGGCGCGAACCTGACGGTGCTCGCCGCGCTCGTGCAGCTGGGGGTGGGGAAGGTGCTCGCGCAGGCGATCGCGATCGTGCTCGTCACCCCGCTCAACTTCGTGGGCAACAAGCTCTGGTCGTTCCGGCTGCGCTAGCCGCGGGCCTCGCCGCGCTCGCGCTCGCGGCTCCCGGCGCCGCGGCGCCTGCACCTCCTGCCGCGGCCACGACCGCGATCACCGAGCCCGTCTACGACGAGGACGGCCGCCTCGTCGAGACGCCGTTCGCACCGCCGGAGGGCGCCGAGCGGCTGGCCGAGCAGGACGCGGTCGCCATCTTCCTGCGCGACGGCAAGGTGCGCGACTGGCTCGACCGCTACCCGCCGGACCCGCAGACCGAGGGCGAGTACAGGCCGGCGACGGACGAGTGGGTGATCAAGGTCTGGTCGGGCGAGGCCGGGCAGATCGCGCTCGGGAAGGTCGACGACCGCACGGGCGCGGTGCGCGAAGCCTGGACGGGCCCGCAGGTGGCCTGGACGATGGCGCGCGGCGGCGCGGGCGCCTTCGGCGGCCGGACGATCAACACGGCGTGGGTGTGGCTGCTCTTCTGCGGTGTCTTCCTGCTCGGGCTCGCCGACCTGCGGCGGTTGCGGTCGCTGCGCAACCTCGACCTGCTCGTGCTCCTCTCGTTCACGGCCTCGCTCCGCCTCTTCAACGAGGGCGAGATCTTCTGGAGCGTGCCGCTGGCGTACCCGCCGCTCGTCTATCTGCTCGCGCGCTGCGTCTGGATCGCGCGGCGCGACCGGGCGCCGAGGGCGGCGCGGGCGCTCTGGCCGGTCTGGCTGCTCGCCGCTGCGACCGTCTTCCTCGTCGGCTTCCGCGTGGGCCTGAACGTGGAGGCGCCGCGCAGCGTGATCGACGTCGGCTTCGCGGGCGTGGTGGGGGCGCAGCGGATCGCCAACGGGCAGATGCCCTACGGCCACATGCCGGAGCAGGGCGACCTGGAGCCGTGCGGCCCCGCCGACGCGGAGGGGGAGATCCGCGAGCGCATCCAGACGAACGGCCGCTGCGAGGCGTCGAACCCACGCGGTGACACCTACGGCCCCGTCTCGTACCTGGCCTATCTCCCCGGCTACGCCGTCTTCGGCTGGAGCGGGAAGTGGGACGAGCTCTGGGCCGCGCACGCGACGTCGCTCCTCTTCGACGGCGTCTGCCTGCTGGGGCTCGTGCTCGTCGGCCGCCGCTACGGCGGGAACCGGCTCGCCGCCACCCTCGCCTTCGCCTGGGCCGCCTACCCCTTCACGCTCTACGCGGCCAACTCGAACACGAACGACACGATCATGCCCGCGTTCCTGATCTGGGGCTTCTGGCTGGCCTCCTCACCCTGGGCGCGCGGCGCGGCGGTCGCTCTCGCGGGCTGGACGAAGTTCGCCGGGCTCCTGTTGGCGCCGCTCTGGCTCAGCTATCCGGAGGCGCGGCGCGTCCCGTCCGGCCGCTTCGTGGCGGCCTTCGCGGCCGCCACGGTCGCCGCCTTCGCGATCCTGCTGCTCGAGCCCGACCCGGTGCACGCCGCGAGGGTGTTCGCGGAGCGCACGCTCGGCTTCCAGCTGGACCGCGAGTCGCCGTTCTCGATCTGGGGCTGGGGCCAGTACGAGGCTCGCGGCGTGCCCGACCTGCACCTCGTCCAGCAGGTGCTCCAGGCGCTCGTGGTGGCAGGTGCGCTCCTCGTCGCGTTCGTCCCTCGGCACCGCTCGCCGCTCCGCCTCGCGGCGCTGACGGCCGCGCTCCTGCTCGGCTTCGAGCTGGTGCTGACCCATTGGTTCTACCTCTACATCCCGTGGTTCTTCCCCTTCGTGGCCTTCGCGCTGCTCGCGACCGGCGCGGGCGACGGGAGGCGCAGAGACGTTGAGCGCGTCGAGCCGGTTCACTAGCGTCGCCGCCGTCGTCGCGGCGCTCGTCTTCCTCGGGTCCTGGGCGGCGCTGCACCGCGGTTTCTACGACGACGAGGAGATCGTCGACATCCCGGTCTACGAGACGTACGGAAACGCGATCGAGCGCGGCAAGCTCCCGTACCGCGACTTCCGGCTCGAGTACCCACCGGCGGCCTTGCCCGTGTTCGCTCTGCCGGCGCTCGCGAGCGAGCGCGGCGACGAGGCCGCGTTCCGCGCCGCGTTCGAGCGGCTGATGGCCCTGCTCGGCGTCGCGACGGTCCTGCTCGCGGGCGTGGTCCTGGCCGGGCTGCGCGCGTCGAAGGCCCGCACCGCCGCTGCGCTCGCCGCGATCGCGCTCTTCCCGCTCCTGCTCGGCAACGTGGTGTTGACGCGCTTCGACCTCTGGCCGGCGGCGCTCGTGACGGGGGCGCTCGCGGCGCTCGTCTGGGGCCGCGACCGGCTCGGCTTCGGCGTCCTCGGGCTCGCGGTCGCGGCGAAGCTCTATCCGGCGGTGCTCGTGCCTGTCGCGCTCGCGTACGTCTGGCGGCGGCGCGGCCGGCGCGAGGCACTCGTCTGCCTCGGGCTGCTCGCCGGCGTCGTCGTGCTCGCGTTCCTGCCGTTCCTCGTCCTCGCTCCCGACGGCGTGGCCTACAGCTTCGGCCGCCAGCTCGGCCGGCCGCTGCAGATCGAGAGCCTCGGCTCGGCGGTCTTCCTCGCGGCGCACCACCTGCTCGGAGTCGACCTGGAGATGCGGTCGGGCCACGGCTCGCAGAATCTCGCCGGCCTCGGCCCCGCGGTCGCCGGCGTCGTGCTCACCCTGGCGCAGCTCGCCGTGCTCGCGTGGATCTGGCTGCGCCGGCCGGGAACGGCCGAGGAGCTCGTCCGCTGGAGCGCCGCCGCGCTGGTCGCGTTCGTCGCGCTCGGCAAGGTGCTCTCGCCGCAGTTCCTGATCTGGCTGGCGCCCCTGGTCCCGCTCGTCGCCGGCCGGCGCGGTCTCCACGCGGCGGCGCTGCTCGGGCTCGCGATGGTGCTCACCCAGCTCTGGTTCCCCTACCGCTATTGGGACCTGGCCCTCGAGTTCGACGAGGCGGCGTCGTGGCTCGTCCTCGCCCGCGACCTCGTGCTGGTCGGGCTGCTCGTCGTGCTCGTCAGGGATGGTCGACGCGCACCGGCTCGATCGCCGTAGCGCGGCCCGACGCGTCGCACTCGACGAGCGCTCCCTCGATCCGGACGCCGCCCTCGGCCGTCTCGAAGCGGACCGGCCGGCCGGTCCGCATCCGCTGGATCGCGAGCTCCGCCTTCACGCCGATCACCGAGTCGTGCGGGCCGGTCATGCCGACGTCGGTCATGGCGGCCGTGCCGCCGCGCTGGATCCTGGCGTCGGCCGTCTGCACGTGCGTGTGCGTGCCGAGCACGGCGGTGACGCGGCCGTCGAGCCAGCGGGACAGCGCGACCTTCTCGCTGGTCGCCTCCGCGTGCACGTCGACGACGACGACGTCGGCCTGGGCGTGGGCCTCGTCGACGAGCCCGTCGATCAGCTCGAACAGGTCGTGCGCGACCGGCAGGAAGAGCGAGCCCATCACGTTGATCACCGCCACGGGCGTCCCGTCCTCGGCCGCCGCCACGGCGAGGCCGCGCCCGGGAGAGGCGCTCGTGAAGTTCGCGGGTCGGATCACACGCTCGGAGCCGGCGAGGTAGTGCTCGATCCCCGGTCGTCGCCAGGTGTGATTGCCGAGCGTGATCACGTCCGCGCCCGCCGCGAGGAGGCGCTCGGCCAGCTTCGCCGTGATCCCCACGCCGTCGGCGGCGTTCTCGCCGTTGAGGATGCAGAAGGAGGCACCGAGCTCCTCGCGCAGGGCCCGGAGGCGGTCCTCGACCGCGCGCCGACCCGGCGCACCTACGACGTCACCGACGAAGAGGAGCTTCAGCTCAGCCGACCGAGAGCGTGGCCGCCGGATGCACTTCCAGCGTCACGTTGTTGCCCGCGTCCTGGGTGTAGCGCGCGAGCGCCTGCCGCTCCGCCCTCGCGATGTCGAGCACGACGCCGACCTTCGAGCGGGCGGCGGCCACCGGCGAGCCGACCGTGAGCGACGGGTCCGGGCGCAGGTGCGTGAGCGAGACGACGAGCCCAGGCTCCGTCTGCGGCCTGATGTCGATCCGCGCGCCCTGGACGCGGTTGGCGAGGACGAAGTCGCTGATGCCGACGACTGTGCCGTTCACGGGCGCGTAGACGTCGGTGCCCGGAGCGGCGCCGATGCTCAGCGCCGAGGTGCCGGGGCCGCGCCCGCTGCTGAGCTGGAACCAGACGAGGCGGTCCCCCTGCCGGCCGGCGAGGCGCTCCCAGAGCCGGGAGAGCAGCCCGGCGTTCCCCTGGCGCCCGACCGGCTCCAGCGGGAGCGCCGTCGCCCCGGCGCGGTGGTAGCCGATCGCGGTGACGGCGCTCTGCGCGACGGGGAGCTGGACCTGCAGCGCACCGGACGTCGCCACGATCTGCGCCTTCGGCTGGCCGCCGGGGAGCACGCCCGACGCGGCGAGCGGCTGCGGCGCGGCGGGCGAGCCCGAGCCGAAGGCGGTCAGGAGCAGGGACACGAGCACGACCGTCGAAAGGAAGCTGACGACGAGGATCCGTCCCGCATGCCGCTCCGCGAAGCCGCGGTGCCTGCGAGGGCGCCTGCGCGCACGCAGGCGCGCCGCCTCCCGTTGTCGGGCCGTGGCCATGCGCGGCACCATATCCGAGCCTCCACGGGGTTGCAGCCGTCCGGGCCGGCGTCGGGGAGTCGGCGCGCCCTCCCACGTCCACGGGTCGTGCTGCTCGGCTGCGATGATCGTGCGCGTGCTGATGCTGCTCGCGGACTGTACGGGACCGCCAGGACGGTGACCCCACTCCTCGCCGCCCGCGGCGTCTCGCGCCGCTACGGCGACCGCGAGGTGCTCGCCCCCTGCGAGCTCGAGCTGAGCGCGGGCGAGCTCGTCGCGCTCGTGGGGCCGAACGGCTCCGGCAAGTCGACGCTGCTGTCGGTTCTCGCCGGCGCGCTCGACCCGAGCAGCGGGCGGGTCGAGCGGAGTGCCACCGTCGGCTGGGCGCCGCAGCGGCCGGCGCTCTACGGCCGGCTGACCCCACGCGAGAACCTCGAGCTCTTCGCGCGGCTCGAGGGTCACCCCGTCGCCGCGGGGCTCGACCTGCCGGAGACGCCCACCGTGACCCATTCCGTGGGGATGCGCCAGCGGCTGAACCTCGCGCTCGCGTTCCTCGGCGAGCCGCGCGTGCTCCTGCTCGACGAGCCGACCGCATCACTCGATCCCGAGCAGCGGGCGCTGCTCTGGGAGCGGCTCGCGCGCGTCCGCGAGGCGGGCGGCGCGGTGTGCTTCGCGACCCAGAACGTCGAGGAGCGCGAGGAGGCCGACCGCACGCTGGAGCTCCTGGACGGGCGGTTGCTGCCGTGACGCGGGCCCTGCTCCTGCTCCGCAAGGACCTGCTGGTGCTGCGCCGGTCGCCGCT
>DASUOK010000232.1:0-12547 GCA_036276675.1 Gaiellaceae bacterium
GCCCGCCGGCCGCTCGTCGTCGCCGACATGCCCTTCGGCTCGTTCCAGGTCTCCGACGAGACCGCGCTCGAGAACGCGATCCGCTTCGTCAAGGAGGCGGGCGCGGACGCCGTCAAGGTCGAGGGCGCCGGCGCGACGCTCTCGCGCGTGCGCGCGCTCGTCGGCGCCGGCGTGCCGACCATGGGCCACATCGGGCTGACGCCGCAGTCGGCGACGATGCTGGGCGGCTTCAAGGCCCAGGGCCGCACCGCCGAGAAGGCGCGGCGCCTCTACGAGGACGCGCTCGCCCTCGAGGCTGCGGGCGTCTTCGCGCTCGTGCTCGAGGCGGTGCCCGCGCCCGTCGCGGCGCGGATCACCGAGGCGCTCTCGATCCCGACGATCGGGATCGGCGCCGGCGCCGCCTGCGACGGCCAGGTGCTCGTCTGGCACGACCTGCTCGGCCTCTACGACGGCAGCTCGCCGCGCTTCGTCAAGCAGTACGCCGACCTGGCCACCGTTATCGAGGCGGCCGTCTCGCGGTACGTGGAGGACGTCCGGGCGCGGAGCTTCCCCGAGGAGCGGCACACGTACTCGATGCCGGAGGAGGAGCTCGCGCTCTTCGAGGCGGCGCTAGAAGACCACCGGGAGGTACGCGAACGCCGCTAGGAAGAGCGCGACCAGGGCGAGCGCGCCCAGGGACCGCCACCAGCTCCAGCCGTGGACGGCTCGCACGCCGACGAGGAGGAGCGCCGCCGACCACAGCGCGAATCCCAGCTCGATCGCGTCGAAGACGGTTCCAGCGGTGCCCTCGTCCGAGCCGCCGCGCTCGAAGATGTCCGTCCCGAAGGCCGCGACCTGGATCGGCCAGAGAGTGAGGAGCGAGAGCGCGAGGGGCGCGACCGCGAACGCGAGCAGATGGCGCGCGCGGCGGTAGTCGCCGAGGCCGCCGAGCCCGCGCGCGCCGAGGTAGAGCGAGCCGCCGATGATCCAGTAGCCGGCGAAGGCGTAGACGCCGCCGGCCACGAAGGCCCAGACACCGGCGAGGAGCGCGTCGTACTCGGGGTCGTCGAAGAGCGTCGCAGCCGTGCTAGTGCCGAGGACAGCGGCGATCCCGGCGAGGTAGACGAGGGCGAGCACCGGCTCCTGCCGCGCGTCCGCCTGCTCCCGCGAGTCGTCCCGCAGCGCCACGAACACCGCGCGCGGCCCGAGCAGGACGGCGGGCACCCGCAACCACCACTCACGCTCGGGGCTCATCCGCCCGAGCGTAGTCGCTGGCCGAGACCGACCTGCGGGACGACCCCGCCGAGGGGCGGTATGGTCGGCCCGTGGCGGCGGACGCTGAGCTGACGGCCCAGGCGCGGGCGGCGATGCCGTTCGCCGACACGCTCGGCCTCGAGCTCCTCGCTGCGGCGCCCGGCGAGGTGCGCGCGCGGCTCGGGTGGGCGGAGCGGCTCTGCACCGCGGGCGCCATCCTCCACGGCGGCGCGCTGATGAGCCTCGCCGACGCGGCGGGCGCGTACTGCGCCTTCCTCAACCTCCCCCCGGGCGCGGGGGGCACGGCCACGATCGAGTCGAAGTCGAACTTCTTCCGGGCCGTGCGCGAGGGCCACGTCGACGCGACCTCCCGCCCGCTCCACGTCGGCCGCACGACGATCGTCGTCGAGACCGACCTCCACGACGCGACCGGCAAGCACGTCGCCCGCGTCACCCAGACGCAGGCCGTCCTCTAGAGCGCGGCGTACAGGTCGACGGGCACGCCGTCGGGGTCGGCGAGCTGTGCGTAGCGCTGCCCCCAGAAGGCGTCCCACGGCTCCTTCTCGCCGTGGAAGCCTGCCGCGACGGCGCGGGCGTACACCTCGTCGACCTCGGTCGGGCTGCCGCACTCGAGCGCGAGGCCGAGCTGGTTCCCGGTCGCGCGCACCCAGTCCGGGCGGAAGCTCCGAACCGTCTCCTCGGTGTCGAGCATGAAACGGAGGCCGTTCGGCAGGAAGACGTCCACGTGAGCCTCGTCCGGCGTCTCGGGGACGTCGAGCCCGAGCAGCCGGTAGAAGCGAATCGACCGCGCCAGGTCGGACGCGACGATCCCCAGGGCGTTCAGCTGCGGCATCTCAGGCCGCCACCGCCGCGGGCTGGGCGAGCACCTGGCGCAGGAAGGCGCCGGTGAAGGAGCCGTCGACCGCCGCCACCTCCTCCGGCGTGCCGGCTGCGAGCAGCTCGCCGCCGGCCTCGCCCCCCTCGGGGCCGAGGTCGATCACCCAGTCGGCCTGCTTGATCACGTCGAGGTTGTGCTCGATCACGAGCACCGTGTTGCCGGCGTCGACGAGCCGCTGCAGCACCTCGAGCAGCTTCTCGATGTCGGCGAAGTGGAGCCCCGTCGTCGGCTCGTCGAGGATGTAGAGCGTCCGCCCGGTCGCGACCTTGCAAAGCTCGGCGGCGAGCTTCACGCGCTGCGCCTCCCCGCCCGAGAGCGTCGTCGCCGGCTGGCCGAGCTTGATGTAGTCGAGCCCGACGTCGTGCAGCGTCTGCAGCCGGCGCCGCAGCTTGGGGATCTTCGCGAAGAACGCGAGCGCCTCCTCGACGGACATCTCGAGCACGTCCGCGATCGACTTGCCCTTGAAGCGCACCTCGAGCGTCTCCTTGTTGTAGCGGTGCCCGTGGCACGTCTCGCAGGGCACGTAGACGTCGGGCAGGAAGTGCATCTCGATCTTGATCGTCCCGTCGCCCTTGCAGGTCTCGCACCGCCCTCCGCGCACGTTGAACGAGAAGCGCCCCGGCTTGTAGCCGCGCACCTTCGACTCGGGTGTCAGCGAGTAGAGCTCGCGGATGTGGGTGAAGAGGTCGATGTACGTGGCCGGGTTCGACCGCGGCGTGCGGCCGATCGGCTTCTGGTCGATGTCGATCACCTTGTCGAAGGCGTCGATCCCCTCCACCGCGAGGTGGGCACCCGGCTTCACCCGCATCCGGTTGAGCCGGTTGGCGAGCGCCTTGTAGACGATCTCGTTCACGAGCGTCGACTTGCCGGAGCCGGAGACGCCGGTGACGGTGACGAACTTGCCGATCGGGAACTCGACGTCGATCTCCTTCAGGTTGTGCTCGGCGGCGCCGCGCACGGTGAAGTGGCCGCGGTCGTCCTCGCGCCGCGGCGGGATCGCGATCCGGCGCGTGCCGGAGAGGAACTGGCCGGTGATCGACTCCTCGTTGCCCATCACGTCCTCGGCCTTGCCCTCGGCGACGACGTGGCCGCCGTGCTCGCCGGCGCCGGGGCCCATGTCGACGAGCCAGTCGGCGCTGCGCATCATCTGCTCGTCGTGCTCGACGACGAGCACGGTGTTGCCGAGCGCCTTCAGGCGCTCGAGCGTGCCGATCAGCTTGTCGTTGTCGCGCTGGTGCAGCCCGATCGAGGGCTCGTCGAGGATGTAGAGGACGCCGACGAGCTGCGAGCCGATCTGCGTCGCCAGACGCAGCCGCTGCGCCTCGCCGCCGGAGAGCGTCTTCGCGGCGCGGTCGAGCTGGAGGTAGCCCACGCCGACGTTGTCGAGGAAGGACAGCCGCTCGCGGATCTCCTTGACGATCCGGTGTCCGATCAGCTCCTCCGTCGCCGTGAGGCCGAGCTCGTCGAGGAAGCCGAGCGCGCGCGTCACCGACATGCGCGTGAACTCGTGGATCGACCTGGCGCCGACCGTCACGGCGAGCACCTCCGGCTTCAGCCGCGCGCCCTGGCAGGTCGGGCACGGCCGGAAGCTCATGTACTCCTCGATCCGCTCGCGCTGCTGCGCCGAGTCGGTCTCCTTGTAGCGCCGCTCGAGCGACGCGAGGATGCCTTCGAACGCCATCGTGTACGAGCGCCGCCGGCCCATGCGGTTGCGGTACTGGACGTACAGCCGATCGCCCTTCGTGCCGTAGAGGAACAGGTCCTGCTGCTCGCTCGTGAGCTCGCTCCAGGGCGTGTCGGGGTCGATCTCGTACCGGTCGCAGATCGCCTGGACGATCGAGTCGTAGAAGCCGCCGTTCCCCACCGACCAGGGGACGAGGGCACCGTCGCCCACCGACATGGACGTGTCGGGAACGAGCAGGTCCGGGTCGATCTCCAGCTGCGAGCCGAGCCCGGTGCAGCGCGGGCAGGCGCCATGCGGCGAGTTGAAGGAGAAGATCCGCGGCTGCAGCTCCGGCAGCGAGACCCCGTGCTCCGGGCAGGCGAACTTCTCCGAGAACAGCATCGGCTCCCCTTCGATCACGTCGACGGCGACGAGGCCGTCCGCGAGCGCGGCCGCCGTCTCGACCGACTGCGTCAGCCGCTGGCGCAGGTCGGGCTTCAGCACGAGCCGGTCGACCACCACCTCGAGCGTGTGCTTGAACTTCTTGTCGAGCACGATCTCCTCCTCGAGCAGGCGCGTCTCGCCGTCGACCTTCACGCGGGTGAAGCCGTCGGCGCGCAGCTCGTCGAGCACGTCGCGGAACTCGCCTTTGCGGTCGCGCACGACCGGTGCGTTGACCGTGAACTTCGTCCCCTCCGGCAGCGCCAGGATCTGCTCGACGATCTGGTCGAGGCTCTGGCCCGCGATCGGGCGGCCGCAGACGGGGCAGTGCGGCCGGCCGACCCGCGCGTACAGAAGGCGCAGGTAGTCGTAGATCTCCGTCACCGTGCCGACGGTCGAGCGCGGGTTGCGCGAGGTCGTCTTCTGGTCGATCGAGATCGCCGGCGACAGGCCGTCGATCGAGTCGACGTCCGGCTTCTCCATCATCTGCAGGAACTGGCGCGCGTAGGCCGAGAGGCTCTCGACGTAGCGGCGCTGCCCCTCCGCGTAGATGGTGTCGAAGGCGAGCGACGACTTGCCCGAGCCGGACAGGCCGGTGATGCAGACGAGCGCGTTCCGCGGCAGGCGGACGTCGATGTCCTTCAGGTTGTGCTCACGCGCCCCGTGGACGACCAGCTCGTCGGCAGCCATAACCGGAGCATTCTAGCGCCCGAACACACGTTCGCAAGGGGCAGCCGGTTACCGCCACGGCGCCGCGGGAACCACCCCGCCGTGGCCTCGACCGCGAAGCGCGCCGCCGTCGCAACCCTCGTCGTCGGCGGCGTCGTCGTCGTCGCGCTCGCGCTCTGGAAGATCCGCATCCTCGTCGCCCTCCTCTTCCTGGCGTTCATCGTCGCGGCGGCGATGCGCCCCGGCGTCGAGCGGCTCGCGCGGCACCGTGTGCCGCGGGGCGTCGGCATCGGCCTCCACTACATCGCGCTCTTCGCGTTCATCACGGGCGTGCTCTGGCTCGCCGTGCCGCGCGCGACCGACCAGGTGTCGCGCGCCGTCGAGTCGCTCCCGAGCACCCCGGAGGAGCTCGAGGCCGAGGCGAACGCCTCGTCCGGCTGGCGCCGTGACGTGTTGGAGGGCCTGCAGGGGCGGCTCGAGGAGCTGCCGTCGGCGAACGAGCTCGTCGACCCGGCGCTCGAGGCCGGTCTGATCGGCGTCGAGATCGCCGTCGGCATCTTCTTCGTGCTCGCGAGCGCCGCCTACTGGATCTTCGAGCGCGACCGGGCGGTGAACCTCGTCACGTCGCTGATCCCACGGCCGCAGCGGAAGAAGGTGCGCGACACCTGGGACCTGATCGACCTGAAGCTCGGGGCCTACGTCCGCGGGCAGGCGCTCCTGATCGTGGCCGTCGGCACGGTGCTCTCGCTCGCCTTCTGGGCGATCGGGCTGCCGTACTGGCTCCTGGTCGGCGCCTTCGCCGGCATCGTCGAGATCGTGCCGGTGATCGGGCCGCTGCTGGCCGGTGCCGTCGCGGTGGGCATCGGGCTGACGGTCTCCTGGCAGCTCGGGCTCGCGGCAGGGCTGATCGTGCTGGTGGTGCGCCTGCTCGAGGACTACATCGTCATCCCACGCGTGCTCGGCGACGCGGTCGGGCTCTCACCGCTGCTCGTGCTCTTCTCGATCACGAGCACGGCGCTCCTCTTCGGCGAGTTCGCCGTGCTGCTCGCGATCCCGATCGCCGCCGTGCTCGCCACGCTCGTCGACGTGATCGTGCGCGGGAAGGATCCCGCCGACGAGGACGTGCCGGCGGTGATCTTCTCCGCCCGCGACACCGAGACGGTCTAGCGATCGCAGAGGTCTCGACGCCGCTGCCTCCCGCGCCTGACGGCTACGCCCGGCCCGAAAGTGCGCCCTCCGAGCAGACGCTAGGCCGCCTCCGCGACCCAGCGCATCGGATCGCCGGCGCCGAGGTCGCTGACGCCCGCATCGATCAGGGCGCCGCAGACCAGCGTGCGACGGTGCGCGGCGAAGGTCAGCACGTGGGCGATCATCCCGCCGTACGTGAAGATCTCCGGCGGATCGCAGATCGCATCGACGAACGTCTCGTCGAGGCGACCGTCGTCGACGATCGTCCGTACCTGGTCGAGGAACGCCGGTCCCACCTGCGCCAGCCTGCTGCGCATGTGCGCCACGCTCTCGTCTCGCTCGACCCCGAAGTCGTAGGGACGGTCGTGCGTGGCCGCGTCCCACATCGCGAGCTGTCCGACGAGTCGCGAGAGCAGCGAGCGCAACGTCGGCTCGTCGTCGATTCCTTCGACGGAGATCTCGACGGGCGCGTCGAGCACGTCGTCGGCGAGCCCGTCCGCCCGGTCGACCATCTCGCCGACGAGCCAGACGTGGTGCTCGACCATCTTGGTGAGCAGATCCATGGCGGTCACCTTTCTGTGCGCGGGAGCACGCAGTCCTCCCGGTGGGTTGAAATGCACCTGGCTCGGCGCCCCGATCCGGAAGCTCGTCGGCTGCCGACGCCACGCCGACGGCGCCCGGCCGTAGGCCCGCCCAAAGGCGCGGGTGAACGCCTCGTGCGAGGAGTAGCCCGCGTCGAGGGCGACCCGCAGCAGATCGTCGTCCGTCGTGATCAGCCGGTAGGCCGCCCGCTCGAGCAGGACGCGACGGCGCAGCGTCGCCGGCGGCTCACCCGCAGTGGCGGAGACGAGCCGGTCGAAGTGGAACCGGGAGAGGTGCAGGCGCGATGCCAGCTCCTGCCCGGTGGCGTCGTGGTCGTCGAGCGCGTCGGCCAAGACGTCCACGAAGCGGGCGAAGGTGTCGGTCGCCGTGCTCATGCACCGATCCTGTCAACGTGGAGGACGACCCGCTTGATCGCCCTTGCTCACCGCCGGGAGCCGCCCGGCTCGGGGAGCGTCAGGCCTTGCGCCAGCGGCCGAAGATGAGGCCGCCGAGGGTGAAGCCGAGGCCGAACGTGCCCACGGAGAACGCGCCGAGCGCGAGCGCCTTGCGTCCGACCGACAGGCGGTGCCAGCGACCGAGCGCCTCCTGCTCCTCGCTCGTCAGCGGCTCCCCGCGCCGCTGCTTGCGCAGCGCGCCGCCCGCGCGCAGCCCGAGGTAGAGGTCGTCGAAGATCTCGGGCGAATCCTGCTCGGTGTCGCGGGGAGTGTCGTCCGGCATGACGCGAGTCTAGTACCCGTATCGGCATTTCCGACGCGCGAGTACAGTCCCGCGACGTGAAGCGGCGGATCCTCCACATCTCCGACCTCCACTTCGGCCGGAACGTGACGCCGGAGCCGATCGACGCGCTGGCGGAGCTGATCGAGGAGGTGCGGCCGGAGCTCGTCGTCGCGAGCGGCGACCTCACGCACCGCGGCGTGCGGGAGCAGCACGAACGCGCGGCGGCGTTCCTGCGCGGCCTGGAGCTGCCGCTGCTCGTGATCCCGGGCAATCACGACATCCCCTACACCTTCCCGAAGCGATTCACCCAGCCCTGGGCGGAGTTCGAGCGGCAGTGGGAGACGACCGAGCCCGTGCATCGCTCGGACGGCCTGGTCGTCGTGGGGCTGAACTCGGTGCGGCCGTGGCGGCACCAGTCGGGGCGGCTGCGGGCGCGTCAGGTGGTGCACGCGGCGGAGGCGTTCGCCGCGTCGCCCGACGGCGCCCTGCGCGTCGTCGTGCTCCACCACCACCTGCTGGGGGCGCCGTGGCGCTCGCGCAAGAAGCCCGTGGCGAAGCGGAACCTCGTGCTGGCGGCGCTCGAGGAGGCGGGTGCGGAGCTGATCCTGGCCGGTCACATCCACCAGAGCACGATGGCCGAGCGCCGCGAGTTCGAGATCTCGACTCCCGGCGGCGAGCGCGCGGTCGTCGTTTCGATCGCGCCCGGGTTCGGCCAGCCGCGCCCGAACCGCCGCGGCGAGGCCCGAGGGCTGCACGTCTACGACGCCGCGGACGAGGCGCTCCGAGCGCTGACCTACATCTGGCGGGACGACGGCTGGGGGCTCACGGCCGTGCGGACGTTCCCGCGCGGCCGTGAGCCCCTCGCCTTCGAGTCCCGGCCTACGTGACGCCGCGCCGGCCGACGACCATCCGGTAGATCGCGAGCAGGATGATCGCGCCGACGATCGCCGTCAGCCACGTGCTGATGTCGAAGAACTCGTCCAGCGGATCGGCGTCGAAGATCGCCCCGGCGAGGAAGCCGCCGAGCAACGCGCCCACGATGCCGATGATCGTCGTGACGATGAAGCCGCCGGGGTCGTCTCCGGGCATGAGCGCCTTGGCGATCGCCCCGGCGAGCGCCCCGAGAATGATGAACGCGATGATGCCCATGGAACCTCCGGTCTAGGCGCTGACGCGCCTGTCGCCCCCTGGCAGGAACCGCTGCACGACGGTGACGAGCACGGCAGCGACGATCACGGCCAAGATGAAGCCGAGGATGCCGCCCACGAGCAGTCCCACGATGAGCATCGCCGCGACGCCGATGCCGATCGTGAGCAACCACCCCATCGGATCGGGCCCGGGATTGATCAAGCGTCCCAGTGCGCCGACGATGAGGCCGCCGATGATCAGTGCGATGATTTCACCCATGCCGCCTCCGTCCCCGGCGGCCGCGACCGGCAAACCGCGACGGCGAGCTAGAGTCTGGGCGTCCTGGCGGCGATCGAGGAGTCCTGCAGATGAACGAGCGGTTCGCGGAGTTGAAGACGAGGCTGGCCGAGATTCACGACCTGCGGCGGGCCCAGGAGGTCCTCTTTTGGGACCAGACGGTGATGATGCCGCCGGGAGGCGGCCCGGTCCGCAGCGCGCAGCTGACGACGCTCGACCGCATCGCGCACGAGCGGTTCGTCGCGGACGACATCGGACGGCTGCTCGACGGCCTGCAGGGCTACGAGGAGAGCCTCGACTACGACTCCGACGAGGCGTCGCTGATCCGCACCACGCGGCGCGACTGGGAGAAGGCGCGCCGCGTGCCCACCGAGCTCGCCGCCGAGATGGTCGGCGCGGCGGCCGACGGCCACGATGTCTGGGCGAAGGCGCGGGAGGAGTCCGACTTCGCGCAGTTCCTGCCGACGCTCGAGCGCGCCGTCGAGCTGAAGCGGCGCTACATCGACTGCTTCGAGGGGTACGACGAGCCGTACGACGCGCTGCTCGACGACTACGAGCCGGGCATGAAGACGGCGGAGGTGCGCGCGGTGTTCGACGAGCTGAAGGCCGAGCTCGTGCCGCTGATCGCCGAGGTCGGCTCGACGGATCCCGACGAGCCGTTCATGGCCGGCCCGTTCCCGATCGACGCGCAGCACCAGGTCTCGCTCAACATCATCGAGCGCTTCGGCTACGACCCTCAGTTCTTCCGGCTCGACCTCACCGTCCACCCCTTCGCCGCCAGCTCGGGCACGCACGACATCCGCCTGACGACGCGCTACAAGGAGGACGACATCACGTCGCTCTTCACGGCGATGCACGAGTGCGGGCACGGCCTCTACGAGCACGGCGTCTCGACCGAGCTCGAGCGCACGCCCCTCTGCCACGGCGTCTCCTCGGCGCTGCACGAGTCGCAGAGCCGGATGTGGGAGAACATCGTCGGGCGCAGCCGCCCCTTCTGGAACCACTTCTACCCACAGCTGCAGGCCGCGTTCCCGGGGCCGCTCGGCGACGTCGAGCAGGAGCGCTTCTACCGCGCGATCAACCGCGTCAAGCCGTCGTACATCCGCGTCGACGCCGACGAGGCGACCTACAACCTGCACATCATCCTGCGCTTCGAGCTCGAGCAGGAGATCTTCGCCGGCACGCTCGACCTGAAGGACCTGCCGGAGGTCTGGAACGCGCGCTTCGAGGAGTACCTCGGCATCCCCGTCACCTCCGACACGCTCGGCGTGCTCCAGGACGTCCACTGGTCGGGGGGCGGCTTCGGCTACTTCCCGACGTACTCGCTGGGCAACATCGTCTCCGTGCAGATCTGGGACAAGGTCGCCTCGGAGATCCCGGACCTGCACGAGCAGTTCGAGCAGGGAGAGTTCTCGCAGCTGCACGAGTGGCTGCGCGTGAACCTCTACTCGCTCGGGCGGAAGTTCACGCCCCAGGAGACGCTGGAGCGGGTCGTCGGCAGCGGCATCGACGCGAAGCCGTACATCCGCTACCTGAAGGACAAGCTCGGGGCGCTCGCCGCGGCGTAGCCGGGCGCCAGGCGGGGGCTGCGGGCTAGAGCCGCTCGACGAGCGCGGCCTTGCGCCGCTCGAACTCGGCCGCGTCGATGCGGCCGGCGTCGCGCAGCGCGACGAGCTTCGCCAGCTGCTCGAGCGGCTGCTCGCCCGGCGTCGCCGTCTCCTCCAGGAAGTCGTGCGGCTGGCGCAGGAGCGTCCGCCGGAGGCTCTTCGGCGGCACCGGGCGCTGCTGGGCCCGCGGCCCGGTGAGCGGGCGCTTCTGCACGAGCCGGCGGTAGAGATAGAGGATCAGCCCCGCGCCGGCGAGGGCGAGGACGAAGAAGGCGACCGGGTCACCCGCGTCCAGCCCGGCCGCGGCCGCCACCAGGCCGCCGAGGAAGGAACCGGCGATGCCGATCACGATCGTGGCCCAGAGCGGCATCGGATCGGGTCCGGGGAGCGCGAACCGCGCCAGCCCGCCGACGAGGAAGCCCGAGAGGAGCAGCCCGAGGAGCTCGGAGAGCATGCGGCGCGCCTAGGCCGCGGTGCCGAACCGCTTCTGCGCCCGCTCGCGGGCGCGCTGGGCCTCGACCTCGCGGCTGCGCGGCGGCGCCTTCGTCACGAGCGAGTCGAGCAGCTTCTCCGACGCGGCGGCGACCTCGTCCACGGCGCGCGTGAACGCCTCGAGGTTCGCGAGCGACGGCGTGGTCGTGCCGCTGAGCTTGCGCACGTACTGGAGCGCGGAGGCGCGGATCTCCTCCTCCGTCGCCGGTGGGTCGAAGTTGTGCAGCACCTTGATGTTCCGGCACATTCGGCTACCTCCTCGTCTGGTCAGGCGGCGCTCGTGCTCGCGAGCGCCATCAGCTCGCGGCGCAGGTCCTTGATCTCGTCGCGAAGCTTCGCCGCGTACTCGAACCTGAGCTCCTCCGCGGCCGCGAACATCTCCTCCTCGAGCGTGATCACGAGCTTGTCCAGCTCCTCGCGCGACATCCCCTCCACCTGCGGCCCGCCGCGCCGGCGCTTCCCCGGCACGGTCGGGCTCTCGAGCGACAGGAACTCGGCGATGTCGGAGACGCCCTTGACGATGTTCTCGGGCGTGATCCCGTGCTCCTCGTTGTAGGCGAGCTGCTTCGCCCGCCGGCGCTCCGTCTCCCCCAGCGCGCCGTCGATGGCCTCCGTCCGCTTGTCCGCGTAGAGGAGGACGCGCCCGTTCACGTTCCGGGCGGCCCGTCCGATCGTCTGGATCAGCGCCGTCTTGCCGCGCAGGAAGCCCTCCTTGTCGGCGTCGAGCACGGCCACGAGGGAGACCTCGGGCAGGTCGAGCCCCTCGCGCAGGAGGTTCACCCCCACGAGCACGTCGTACTCGCCGAGCCGCAGCTCGCGGATGATCTGGATCCGCTCGAGCGTGTCCACCTCCGAGTGCAGGTAGCGCGTCTTCACGCCCGCTTCGAGCAGGTAGTCGGTCAGGTCCTCGGCCATCTTCTTCGTCAGCGTCGTCACGAGCACGCGCTCGCCGACGTCGGCGCGCCGGCGGATCTCGTTCAGGAGGTCGTCGATCTGGTTCCGCGTCGCGCGCAGCTCCACCTCCGGGTCGACGATCCCGGTCGGCCGGATCAGCTGCTCCGCGACGACACCCGAGTTGCGCAGCTCGTAGGGGCCGGGCGTCGCCGAGACGAACACGAGCTGCGGCACCTTCGCCAGGAACTCGTCGAAGCGGAGCGGCCGGTTGTCGAGCGCCGAGGGAAGGCGGAAGCCGTGGTCCACGAGCGTCTGCTTGCGCGAGCGGTCGCCCTCGTACATGCCCCCGATCTGCGGGATCGTCTGGTGCGACTCGTCCACGAAGACGACGTAGTCCGACGGGAAGTAGTCGAGCAGCGTGTGCGGGGCCGAGCCCGCGGGCCGGCCGTCGAGGATGCGCGAGTAGTTCTCGATCCCGTTGCAGAAGCCCAGCTCGCGCATCATCTCGAGGTCGTACTCGGTGCGCTGACGGATCCGGTGCGCCTCGAGCATGCGCCCCTGGCTCTCGAACAGCGTCACCTGCTGCTCCAGCTCGTGCTTGATCTCGTCGTGGGCGCGGTCGATCGTCGGCTTCGAGGTGACGTACTGCGTCGCGGGGAAGATCGTGATCGTGTCGAGCTTCGCGTAGACCTCGCCGGTGAGCGGGTCGAAATGCGT
>DASUOK010000233.1:0-5896 GCA_036276675.1 Gaiellaceae bacterium
GGACCTGCGCGCGTGGATCGAGGCGAACCTCACCGACGAGATCCGGAACGGCCGCTTCGCCGACGCCGGCGGGGAGTGGAGCCGGAAGCTCTACGAGGCCGGCTACGCAGGGCTGACCTGGCCGAAGGAGTACGGCGGCGCCGGCGCCCCCTACAGCCACCAGGCGATCTTCCTCGAGGAGATGGCCCGGGCGGAGGCTCCGTCGCACCTCGGCGTGATCGGGCTCGGGATGGCGGGCCCGACGATCGTCGCCCACGGCACCGAGGCGCAGAAGGCGCGCTACCTGAGGAACATCCTCTCGACGGAGGAAATCTGGTGCCAGGGCTTCTCGGAGCCCGACGCCGGCTCCGACCTGAGCGCCGTGCGCACGAGCGCGCGGCTGGACGGAGACAGGTTCGTCGTCAACGGCCAGAAGGTCTGGTCGTCGTTCGCGCACATCGCCGACTGGTGCATCCTCGTCACCCGCAGCGACCCGGACTCGCAGCGGCACGCGGGCCTCACCTACCTGCTCGTCGACATGCACGCGCCCGGCGTCGACGTCCGTCCCCTCCGGCAGATCACCGGGGAGGCGGAGTTCAACGAGATCTTCTTCGGCGACGTCGAAGTGCCGGTCGAGAACGTCGTCGGCGAGATCGGCGGCGGCTGGGCGGTGGCGATGACGACCCTGCTGCACGAGCGCGGCACGCTCGGGTTCGCGCTGACCGCGGCGCTCGAGTCGCAGCTCCAGAAGCTCGTCGCGCTGGCGCGCGAGCGGGGCGCCACGGAGGTGCAGCGCGACGCGATCGCGCGCGAGTGGATCGGCCTCCAGGCCGTGCGCTACACGAACTACCGCGCCCTGACGACGCTGATGAAGACCGGCATCCCCGGCCCGGAGGGCTCCGGGGCGAAGCTGTGGTGGTCGGAGGCGAACCAGCGGGCGACGAAGCTCGCGCTCGAGCTCCTCGGCCCCGAGGCGACGCTCCTCAACGGCAACGGCTACTGGCAGCACCAGCAGCTGCGCAGCCGCGGCAACACGATCGAGGCCGGCACCTCCGAGATCCTGCGCAACATCATCGCCGAGCGCGTGCTCGGCCTGCCGAGGTCGAGGTAGTGGACTTCTCGTTCTCCCAGGAGCAGGAGGAGCTGCGGCGCGAGGCGCGCGGCTTCCTCGAGTCGAACGCCGACGCGCCGCTCGCCGCGCTCAGGGAGCTCGGCTGGCTCGGCGTCTCGGTGCCGGAGGAGCGCGGCGGCGGCGGCCTCTCCTTCGTCGAGGAGGCGATCCTCTTCGAGGAGGCCGGCCGCGCGCTCTACGCCGGCCCGTTCCTGACGACCGCGGTCGTCCTCCCCGCCCTGCCGGAGGTGGACGAGCAGGCTTGGTCGGTCGAGCTCGACGGCTTCGTCCCGAGCCTCGACGCCGTCGACAGGGTGCTGACGGAGCGCATGCAGGCCGTCGCGGCCGAGGGCGAGACGCTTCCGTCGACCGACGAGACCCGGCCGCTCGGCCGGCTCCGGGCCGCCGAGGGCGGCGAGCCCCTCGACGGCAGCTTCGAGCCGGTGCGGCTGCGGCTGCTCGCGGGGCTCGCGCTCGAGGCGGTCGGGGTCGCCCAGCGCGCGCTCGAGCTCGGGGTCGAGTACGTCTCGCAGCGCGAGCAGTTCGGCAAGAAGATCGGCACGTACCAGGCCGTCTCGCACCCGCTGGCGGACACCTACGTCGAGACGGAGCTCGCCCGGTCGCTCGCCTACTGGGCCGCCTGGTCCGTGGCCGAGGAGGACGAGCGCGCGCCCCTCGCGGTCGCGTCGGCGAAGGCGCAGGCGGCCGAGACCGCCGTCGTTGCGTGCGAGCGCGCGATCCAGGTGCACGGCGGCATCGGCTTCACCTGGGAGCACCCCCTGCACCGCTACTACAAGCGCGCGCAGTGGCTCGACGCGTTCGGGGGCCACGCGGCCTCCCACCGCCGCGTCGTCGCCGCTGCGCTGCTCGACTGAGGAGGATCATGCCCGTCCCGAAAGCGGAAGTCCTGGAGTTGATGCGGATGGAGGTCGACCCAGCCGAGATCGACGAGATCCGGGAGCTGTGGAAGGAGCACTCGAAGGCGGAGGACGACCGCTCGATCGAGGGGCTGCTCGCGACCCTGACGGAGGACTGCGTCTACACGGTCTACCCGGACGACGTCTCCTGGCACGGGCACGAGGGCGCAGCGAGCTTCTACACGGAGCTCCTGACCGCGTTCCCGGACGTGCTCTTCGAGCTGCAGAACATCGTGATCGGGCCGCAGGGGGTCGTCGAGGAGGCGATCGTCACCGGCACGCACCGGGCGAAGTGGCTCGACCACGAGCCGACGGGCGAGCGGATGACCTGGCGGAACGCGATCTTCTTCCCCTGGGATTCCGAGGCCAGGCTCTTCAAGGGCGAACGGGTCTACACGGACATGCCGAGGAGGCTCGCATGAGCTACGCGTTCTCGTCCCTCGACGAGCTCGGCGAGGGGCCGGGCTTCCGCAAGGTGCGCGGCGCCATGGGCATCACCGCGTTCGGCGTCAACGGCGTCGTCTACCCGCCCGGCCACCCGGGCGTCCACCACTACCACGACACCCAGGACGAGCTCTACTTCGTCCACAGCGGCACCGCGAAGGTCGAGGTCGGGGGCGAGGAGCGGATCCTCGGCCCCGGCGGGCTCTTCCACGTCGAGTCGACGACGCCGCGCCGGATCGCGAACGTGGGCGACGAGGAGCTCGTGATGCTCGTCGTCGGCGGCAAGGGCGGTTACGTCGAGCGGGACGGTCACGTCATGAGCGAGGAGGACCTGATGGTGCGGCAGGGTCTCAGCGGCGTAGGCTCGAGGGAGCCGCACAGGAGCGGAGGTGCCGGCTCCGCCGGCACCGGAGCGGGAACCAGCGGCGTCGGCTCGACGGAGCCGCACACGGGAACGAAGGAGGGGTCGTGAACGGCCTGATCATGGACTACGAGCTGAACGTGCCGGCGATCCTGCGTCGCGCCGAGCAGCTCTTCGGGCACAAGGAGATCGTCACGCGGCGGACGGACAAGAGCTTCCACCGCTACACCTACGCCGAGTTCGCCGAGCGCACGAAGCGGCTGACGCTCGCGCTGAAGGAGCTCGGCCTGCAGGAGGGCGACCGCGTCGGCACCTTCGCGTGGAACCACTACCAGCACCTCGAGGCCTACATCGGCCTCCCGGTCGCCGGGATGGTCACGCACACGCTGAACCTGCGGCTGCACCCCGACGACATCACCTACATCGCCACGCACGCGGGCGACAAGGCGCTGATCGTGGACAAGATCCTGTGGCCGCTCGCGGAGAAGTTCGTGGAGCGCGTGGGCTTCGAGCACGTGATCGTGATCTCCGACGACGGCGAGGTGCCGGAGGGCACGATCGACTACGAAGAGCTGCTCTCGCGCGCGGACGTGGACGAGTTCGAGTACACGGAGATCGACGAGAACGCCGCCGCGGCGATGTGCTACACGAGCGGCACCACCGGCCAGCCGAAGGGCGTCCTCTACTCGCACCGGGCGATCGCGCTCCACTCGCTGGCCTCGACGCAGTCGGGCACGCTCGGGGTCAGCGAGAACGACGTGATCCTGCCGGTCGTGCCCATGTTCCACGCCAACGCGTGGGGCTTCCCGTTCACGTGCACGCTCGTCGGGGCGACGCAGGTCTTCCCGGGGCCGCACCTCGACCCGCCGAGCCTGCTCGAGGCGTTCGAGCAGGAGGGCGTGACGATCACCGCCGGCGTGCCGACGATCTGGATGGGCATCCTCCAGACCCTCGACGCCGAGCCGAAGCAGTACGACCTCTCGAAGCTGCGCGCGATGATCGTGGGGGGCTCCGCCGCCCCGCAGGCGATGATCGAGGGCTTCGAGCGCCGGCACGGCCTGCACGTCACGCACGCGTGGGGCATGACCGAGATGGCGCCGCTCGGCACCGTCTCCGAGCTCTCGAGCCGCGAGCAGGCGCTCCCGGAGGACGAGCAGTACGCCTACCGCGCGAAGCAGGGGCTCCCGGCGCCGTTCGTCGAGATCCGCGCGCGTGGCGAGGAGGGCCTCGTGCCGTGGGACGGCAAGGCGATGGGCGAGCTCGAGGTGCGGGGCGCCTGGATCGCGTCGGCGTACTACGAGGACGACTCCCAGGCCGACCGCTGGACCGACGACGGCTGGTTCAAGACGGGCGACATCGTCACGATCGAGCCGAACGGCTACATCGAGATCCAGGACCGCTCCAAGGACCTCGTCAAGTCGGGCGGCGAGTGGATCTCGACCGTCGCGCTCGAGAACGCCCTGATGGGCCACCCGGCCATCGCCGAGGCGGCCGTGATCGCAGTCCCGGACGAGAAGTGGGCGGAGCGGCCGATGGCCGTCTGCGTCTGCCGCGAGGGCCAGAGCGCCACGCCCGAGGAGCTGCGGGCGTTCCTGGAGCCGCAGTTCGCCAAGTGGTGGCTCCCGGACCACTACGCCTTCGTCGACGAGATCCCGAAGACGGCCGTGGGCAAGTTCCGCAAGACGGCGCTGCGCGAGCAGTTCTCCCAGCAGCCGGCCGAGGCACCCGCGCAGACGTGAGGATCGAGGGGAGGACGTTTCTCGTCACCGGGGGTCGCTCCGGCCTCGGGGAGGCCACGGCCGCGCTGCTCGAGCGGGAGGGCGCGACCGTGGTGATCGCCGACCTGCCGGAGACGGACGTCACCGACGAGGGCGCGGTGCGCGAGCTCGTCGCCTCCTGCGACCAGCTGCACGGGGCGATCAACTGCGCCGGTATCGGCGGCGGCGCGCGGGTGATCGGGTTCCCCCTCGACCAGTTCCGCCGCATCGTCGAGGTCAACCTCGTCGGCACGTTCAACGTGGTCCGGCACGCCGCCGAGAAGATGGCGGCCGGCGAGCCCGACGAGGAGGGCACGCGCGGCGTCATCGTCAACACGGCGTCGAACGCGGCGTTCGACGGGCAGATCGGCCAGGCCGCGTACACGGCCTCGAAGGCGGGGGTGGCGGGCATGACCCTGCCGCTCGCCCGCGACCTCGGCAAGTTCGGGATCCGCGTCTGCACGATCGCGCCGGGACCCGCGGACACGCCGATGCTCTCGCGGCTGCGCGACGACATCCGCGAGAGCCTCGAAGCGCAGATCCCCTTCCCCAAGCGGCTCGGCCGCCCGGCCGACTTCGCCGCGCTCGTCAAGCACATCGTCGAGAACGAGTACCTGAACGGCGAGACCATCCGTCTGGACGGCGCCCTGCGCATGGGGCCGAGATAGAGGAGGCACATGGCTGAGTTCGTCAAGGTCGAGCAGGACGGTGCGGTCGCGGTCGTGACGCTCGACCACCCGCCCGTGAACGCGCTCTCCGCCCGGCTCCTGGAGGAGCTCGAGGCCGAGTACGACCGGCTCGACCGCTCCGACGAGACGCGGGCGATGGTCTTCCGCGGGGCCGGCGAGAAGGCCTTCGTCGCGGGGGCCGACATCTCCGAGTTCCCGGCCCTGCGCGAAGCCGTCGAGGAGGCGGCGCGCGAGGGTGGGTCGGCGCGGGGGATCCAGAAGCTGGCGGCGCGGATGGACGCCGGCCGGACGCCCGTGATCGCGGCCATCCACGGCTACTGCCTCGGCGGCGGGCTCGAGCTCGCGATGGCGTGCGACATCCGCGTCGCGGCCGAGGACGCGCAGCTCGGGCAGCCGGAGATCAAGCTGGGCCTGATCCCCGGCGGCGGCGGCACGCAACGGCTGCCGCGGCTCGTCGGCCACGGGCGCGCGCTCCTGCTCAACCTCTCGGGCGACCCCATCTCCGGCACGAAGGCGTACGACTGGGGACTCGTCGAAGAGGTCGTGCCGCGCGTCGAGCTGGAGGAGACGGCGCTCGAGCTCGCACGCACGCTCGCGCAGCGCTCGCCCCACGCGATGGGCGTGGTCAAGGAGCTGGC
>DASUOK010000234.1:0-3097 GCA_036276675.1 Gaiellaceae bacterium
CGCGCGCCTCGACGAAGTTCCGCACGAGCGGGCGGTACTCGTAGAGCGCCGGGCCGCCGCGCTGCACGTGCTCCTCGAAGGAGAACGGCAGCTCGTCGCCCTCCTCGAGCGCGCGCCCGAGGAAGACGAACGCGCCGAGACAGAAGGCACGGAGGGTCAGGTGCAGGTGCGGAGCGCGAACCGCCATCCCGTCCGCTTACGACCCCGGTGGTCCCCCTCCTGCCTGACAGCCGGGGCACCAGTAGGCGGTGCGATTCACGTCGCCCTGCCCGCGCGAGCGGATGAGCTCGCCGCAGCGCGGGCACGGCCGGCCTGCATGGCGGTAGACGTTGCGTCGCGAGCGGCCGCCGGCGAGCGCGGCCTGCATCAGGCGCCGCGCCGCGTGCACGGCCTCGGCGAGCGTCTCGTCCGGGAGGTCGGAGACGCGCACCCACGGCGACACGCCGATCGTCCAGAGCGCCTCCGCCATCCACATGTTCCCGATCCCGGCGACGAGCCGCTGGTCCTGGAGCGCCTCGCCGAGCGGCCGGGCGCCGGCGCTCCGCAGCCGTGCCACGACCGCAGGCACGTCGAGGTCGTCGCCGAGCACGTCCGGCCCGAGCCGCTCCACCGCCCGCGCGTCGAGCGTGAGCACGGGGCCGTTCCAGAGCACGCCCTCCAGCGCGTCGCCGCGGAGAACGAGCCACGGCTTCCCGGTCCGCGTCGTCCCGCGCGGCTCGACGCGCCAGCGGCCGCTCATGCGCAGATGGCTGCGCACGACGACACCGCCGTCGAAACCGAGCAGCAGGTTCTTGCCCACCGCCCGCACCGACTCGAGCACGCGGCCGTCGATCCTCGGCGCGACGCCGGTCGCCTGGGCGCGCGGATGCGGCGCCTCGACCTGTACTCGCTGCCCCACGAGCACCTGGAGGCGCTCGGCCGCACGGCGGAGGGAGTCACCCTCGGGCACGGGCGGAGGGTAGCGGCGGCGCTAGCGCCTGGTCGCCGCCTGCAGCGTCAGCTTCACGCGCAGGTCGAAGCGCTGTGGCTCGGAGCGCGTGCTGAGGAGCCGCACCGTGCAGCGGCCCGGGCCGAGGTTGCGCCGGTCGATCGTCGCCGTGCGGCCGCGGCGGACCGGCAGCGAGCGGACGAGCCGGTCGTTGCAGCGCACTTCCAGCCGCCCGACCGTGCCCGCGGTGCGCGCGCCGAGGAGCTTCGCGTTCACCGTCACACGGCGGCCGGGCCCGAGCAGGCCGAACGGGACCGCGTGCGCCGAGCGCGCCCCGAGGCGCCCTTGGCGCACGATCGACACCGGCCTGAGCTGCGGCGGCCGCGCGCCGGGCGGCACCGGCGTCGTCGGCCCGGCGGCGAGCTCGGCGAGCAGGGCCGTCTTCAGCGCCTCGTCGGGCGGCGCGAGCCAGGAGAGCTCGTAGGCGCCCCCGAGGTGGACGTACGCGTAGTCCTCCGCGAAGATCTCGCCGATGCTGCGCTCCCAGCCGAGCGAGTAGTCGAAAGCGACGCTGCCGCTCGCGAGCAGGCGGGCCATCCCACGCGACGCCCACCACACGGGCGTGCCGTTCAGCTCGCGCACGCCGGCCACGGCCCAGGCGGCGTCCAGGTGGTGGCCGTACTCGTGCAGGAGGATCGAGTCGATCTCGTCGGCGGTGCCGGCGGGGACGACCATCGTGCCGGCGGCGCCGTCGCGGCGGTAGCAGGCGGATGCCCCGGCGCCGCAGCGGGTGCGGATCTCGCCGCGCGGGACGATGCGGATCGTCACGCGCGAGATCTCGTCGCCGTGGGCGGCCGCGCGCAGCAGGCCGGCGTACGCGTCCACGTCGACGTCGGGCGCGAGCACGTCGAAGGTGATCGTGCGGCCCTCGTCGTCCTGCCGCGTGACGATCTCGGCCGACGCCGCGGTCGCGGAGACGAGCGCCGTGGCCAGGACGGCGAGCAGGAGCAGCGCGCGACGCATCTCTCCACAGCCAAGCAGAGCCGCCTAAGAATCCCGTTAGAAGACGGTTAACGCCGGGGAGGTCGGCAGTGTGACCTACCGACGCTCAGCTGCCGCCGGAGCCGCCGCCGCCGCCGTCTGGGGGCTCGCAGAGCCGCTCGACCGGTGGGCGCTCGGCTACGACTACTCCGACGTCGCCCTGCTCGGCAAGGCGGTCACGCGCGGTCCGCACTGGCGCGCCGCGGGTTTCGCGGTGCATGCGGCCAACGGCGCGACGTTCGGCCTCGCCTGCGAATGGTTGCGGAGACGGGTGTCGGTGGAGCCGCGGCGGCTCGCACTCGGCCTCGCCCTCGCCGAGCACGTCGGCCTCTACCCGCTGTCGTACTTCGTCGACCGGCGGCATCCCGCTCGTGGCGAGCCGGGCGTGCCGCCGCTGCTCACGAGCCCGCGGGCCTTCGCGCAGGCGGCGTGGCGCCACCTGCTCTTCGGCGCGGTGCTCGGCCGGCTCGCCTACGAGCGGCCGGCCGCGGTGGCGAGGGCGGCGCAGAAGCGCCTGTAGGCCTCGAGCTCCGCCTCGACCGGCTCGACGACGAGCGTCTCGGCCGACCGCTCCAGCCGCTTGCGGATCGAGTGGGCCGCAGCCCGTGAGCGCCGGCGCGCGCCGAGGCCGTTGGCGATGCGGGTCAGGAACGCGAGCGCGATGCCCGCGAGCGCGCCGCCGAGCAGGAGCGCCGTCGGCAGCGGCACGCCGTTCGCCTCCGGAGTCGGCAGGACGTCGTCGAGGCGCAGGTAGTCGAGCGCGAAGAGCGCGAGCAGCCAGAGCACGCCGACGGCGACGGCCGCGGCGAAGAGCGTCTGGAACGCGCCGGCGAGCCACCACCAGCGCGGGCGCCCCACATGCAGGTCGGCACCGGCGATGGCGCGGTCGAGCTCGCCGGCGATCTCCGCCTCGCGGCTCGTCGCGGCCGCGCGGACGAGCGCCGGCCACGGCTCCGGCAGTCCGGACGCGGCCGCGCCTCCGAGCGCCCGCGCCGCGTTCTCGACGGCGGCCACCTGCACCGCCGACGCCGGCGGCAGCGACGTGCGCACCGCCTCGGAGGGCTCGTCGCCGAGCCGGAGCCGCCGCAGCGGGTCGGGGCGGAGCCGCTTGAGCCAGCGGAGGAAGGG